>JASGFT010000068.1:0-24357 GCA_047605425.1 Burkholderiaceae bacterium
GCGGATGAGGCGGATGAGGCGGATGAGGCGGATGAGGCGGATGAGGCGGATGAGGAGGAAGCGGACGGGGTAGGAGAGGGCATGGCGGTTGTGTGCAGAGGCGGGCAGGGGAAAGGCCGTGGCGGCGCGACGACCATCGACGGTAAAGCATAATCGCGGATCGCCGTCGTCGACCGCCTTCCATGACTTCGTCTTCCGCTTCCGAACCCGACATCCCCCGCTCGTTCGCCGCGCTGCATCACCGCGGCTACCGTCCTTTCTTCATCGGCAACGTGCTGACGATGACGGCCGACAGCGTCGAGCACGTGATCAGCTACTGGGTCATGCACGAGCGCTTCGACTCGGCGGCGCTCGGCGGCTTCGCGGTGATCTCGCACTGGGTGCCCTACCTGCTGCTGTCGATCTGGTCCGGGGCGATGGCCGATCGCCACGACGCGCGCCGGATGATCCAGTTCGGCATGGGCCTGTTCATGCTGGTGTCGCTGGGCTGGGCCGTCCTGATCGCGACCGACACGCTGCAGATGTGGCATGCGATGGTGCTGCTGACGCTGCACGGCGTGGCCGGCGTCTTCTGGGGACCGCCGTCGCAGGTGCTGATCCACGACATCGTCGGCGGCCGGGACCTGCAGAGCGGCGTGCGCCTGAACGCGACCGGACGCTGGCTCGGCATGCTCGCCGGTCCGGCCGTCGGCGCGGGCTTCCTGCTGCTGTTCGGGCCGAGCTGGGGACTCGTCGTCAACGCCGCGCTGTACCTGCCGCTGGCGCTGTGGCTGTGGAAGGCGCCGTACGGGCCGCGCTTCCGCCAGGGCGACGGCCCGCCGCCGCGAGCCGTGCGCGGTCTGGCCGACGTCGTCCGCACCTTGCGCGAGGTGCGCGGCCTGCCGATCGTCATGGCGATGGTGATGCTGGCCGGCGGCGCGTCGCTGTTCATCGGCAACGCCTACCAGGCGCAGATGCCCGCGTTCGCGCACGATCTCGGGCACGGCCACATGGACTTCACGTACAGCGCGCTGATCGGCGCCGACGCGGCCGGTGCGCTGCTGGCCGGCCTGCTGCTCGAAAGCCGCGGCCTGCTGCCGCCGGCGCCGCGCACCGCGTTCGTGCTGGCGATGATCTGGTGCGTCGCGATAGCCGGCTTCGCGATGTCCTCGTGGCTGCCGCTGGCGATGGCGCTGCTGTTCGTCGCCGGCTTCGTCGAGCTGTCGTTCGCGGCGATGGCGCAGACGCTCGTGCAGATCCACGCGCCGCCGGGCAGCCGCGGCCGGATCATCGGCGTCTACAACATGTCGGCGATGGGCATGCGCTCGTTTTCCGGCGTGACCGTCGGCCTGGTCGGCGGCGCGCTGGGCATCCACGCATCGCTGGCGATGGCGGCCACCGCGATGCTGATCTACATCGTCGCGATGCGCACCTGGCTCAGGACCCGCTGACCGGGTGGGACCGAGACGCGATGGACGGCAACGCACCGCCGGCCATGCGTACCGAGGGCGATCGGGTCGCATCGCTGTTCGGCGGCTTGTCGCGCGATCAACTCGGCCACGCGTTCGCCTTGGCTCTCGATCAGCACGCTGCTGACCGCCATGCCCATCTTGCCCAGTTCGCGGGCCGCACCGTCGAGCAATTCCTTGCCCGAGCGCAGCACGGCCGGGCGCACGTCGCGGATATAGACGGACGGGCGCGCATAGCCGCTGTAGTAGCTCTGATCGTCGATGACGTGCAGCAGCACGATGCTCGCCTCGCACAGGCGCGCGATCGCGCCCGCGCGCTCGAGCGCCAGGTGCGCGGTCTCGCTGCCGTCGATGGGGGCCAGGATCTTTTTGTACATCGCAGAGGGCGGCGTCGTTCGCCGACGAGAAGATCCCGCGCCGATCGTGGTGAACCGCCGGAAGCTGGAGGACAATTCCTTGCCGTCCGTGGGCCTGCGCGCGGATGGACGCGAATCTCGTGCAGCGCGACGAGGGAGGCGTTTTCCGGGCGCGGGCCACGTCGATTGAGGAGTTCCCAGATGGATGCCATGATCCTCGATGCGCCCGGCCGGGCGTTGCGCCGGGTCGAGTTGCCCGATCCGCAGCCCGGTCCGGGCCAGCTTCGCGTCCGGGTAACGGCCTGCGGTGTCTGCCGCACCGACCTGCACGTCGTCGACGGCGATCTGCCGCACCCTCGGCTGCCCGTCATCCCCGGCCACGAGATCGTCGGCCGGATCGATGCGGTCGGCGCCGGCGTGCCGGCCTCGAGGCTCGGCGAGCGCGTCGGCGTCCCGTGGCTCGGCCACACCTGCGGCGCCTGTCCGTATTGCCTGGGCGGGCAGGAAAACCTCTGCGACCATCCCGGCTTCACCGGCTATACGCTGGACGGCGGCTATGCGACCGCCGTCGTCGCCGATGCGCGTTACGCGTTCGCGTTGGGCGAAGACGGCGACGACATTGCGCTGGCGCCGCTGCTGTGCGCCGGGCTGATCGGCTGGCGCGCGCTGTCGATCGCCGGCGCGGGCAAGCGGCTCGGGCTCTACGGTTTCGGCGCGGCGGCCCACATCATCGCGCAGGTCGCGCGCTGGCAGGGCCGCAGCGTGTTCGCGTTCGCACGGCCGGGCGATGCGGCGTCGATCGCTTTCGCGCGTTCGCTGGGCGCCGCCTGGGCCGGCGGCTCGGACGAGGCGCCGCCCGAACCGCTGGACGCGGCGATCCTGTTCGCACCGGTCGGCTCGCTGGTGCCGGCCGCGCTCGAGGCCGTGCGCAAGGGCGGCCGCGTGGTCTGCGCCGGCATCCACATGAGCGACATCCCGAGTTTTCCGTATTCGCTGCTGTGGGAGGAGCGCCAGGTCGTGTCGGTCGCCAACCTGACGCGGCAGGACGGCCTCGACTTCCTGGCGGTCGTGCCGCGGGTCGGCATCGTCACGAAGACGACTCCCTATCCGCTGCACGAAGCCAACCGCGCGCTCGACGACCTGCGCGCCGGTCGCTTCGACGGCGCGGCGGTGCTGGTGCCGGGGGGGCGGGACTCGGACGGTGGTCGCGGACAGCGGTGAGTGCCGCGAGCGTCGTGAATGGTGTGAATAGCGTGAATGCCGCGAGCGCCGTGAATGCGAAGGGCGACGCCCGCCGCCAAGCGTTCACGGCTCGCCGAACGCCAGCCGCATCGCATGGTCGCGGACATCGCCGGGCCATGCGGCGAGCAGGTCGCGCAGCTTGAGCGGCTCGTTCGCGAACAGCGCCCGGGTCGCTTCCTCGTAGCCGGGCAGGTCGCCCGCGATCGCCAGCATGAAGTGGTAGGCCCGCTCCTGCGCCCGGCGGAGCCTGTCCTTGTCGCCGCTGGTGCGCCGCGCGTCTTCGACGAGTTTTCTCAGCGCCACCGATGCGCCGCCGGGCTGCGCGGCCAGCCAATCCCAGTGACGCGGAAGCAGGGTCACTTCGCGGGGCACGACGCCGAGTTTCGGGCGCCCGCGGCCTCTGGGGTTCGAGGTGGTCGATGACGGTTCTTCAGTCTGGCCGGCGGGGGCACCATCGGTCGTCGCTGCGGCATCGAGTCGCGCGGCGATCTCGGCGTCCGAGCCTCGCGTGTCGACCTCGATCGAGCGGCCGCTCTCGTCATCGAAGGTCAGTACCGGGCCGGCGGTGCGGCTGTCGAGCGCTTTCTTGACCGCCAGCGCGTTGTCGAGCAACGAGCCGGACGCGATGCGGCGATGGCCATCGAAGCTGGCGTAGGAGGGGGGAGTTCGGTCGGTCATGGTGGGCGGTTCGGACGCAGAAGGCAAAATAATACCCGGGTAAAAATCGATCGTCAATATCATCCGGGTAAAATAAACGCATCACGCCACCGATTCGCGAATCACCGCCGATTGCACCACTGCTGTTCGCAGGGGACGCCGTCATGGTCCCCATCCATCTTCGTATTCGGGCAATTCCGAAGGAAATACGTGGCTTCCTCGCAGGAGCGCATCTGCGAGCAGTAGGTCCGGCCATCGCATTGGAACTGCTGCGCGGGTCGAGGATCGGACCGAAACTGTGCCGGAGCGGTCTGCGTCGACGCGACGACACTCGTCGCCGCCGTTGGCGTTCGCGTGGCATCGTACTTGCCGTAGGCGAACCAGGCGATCGACGCCAGAACGGCGAACACCACCAGATTCTTCATGCGAGATCCCCCTATCCGTGAGGTCGACCCCTGACGTTCGGCGCCGGACTTGCCGGGGCGAGGGAGAGGGGTCCGGCTTTTGCCGCAGCGGGTTGCCGGGCAATGCCATCATCGATGACCTCGGCCGCCAGGCGGTCGGCCGGGCGATCGGACGGTGGGTTATCGCTGCTCGAGCGGACTGGGCCGGGTTGTCAGCCTTTCTTCGGCCTGTCTTGCACCGGCGCGCCGGCCTTCTTCCAGGCGCCGAAGCCGCCATGGATATGGCCGACCTTGGGCACGCCCATGTCCTGAATCGTCTTGGTCGCCAGCGCCGAGCGCCAGCCGCCGGCGCAGAACAGCACGAAGCGCTTGTCCTCGCCGAACAGCGGCTTGTAGTACGGGCTCTCGGGGTCGACCCAGAACTCGAGCATGCCGCGCGGCGCATGAAAGGCACCGGGGATCACGCCGTCGCGTTCCAGCTCGCGCACGTCGCGGATGTCGATGAACTGCACGTCATCTTGGCCATACAGCTCGCGCGCCTCGTCGAGGCTGTAGGTGGTGATCTCGGCGAGGGCCTCGTCGACCATCGATTTCACGGTTTTCTTCATGGGGTCTCCTTGAGGTTGTGGTCCACGGGCAAGTGTACGGGTACGGCTGGCTGCCGTTTCGGTCAACATACGCCGGTCGATGCGCCTGAAGCATGCCGATCCGGGGAATTCGAAACACGAAAGCGCGGCTTCGAGCCGATGGCGACCTCGGGAATCCTCGCCATGCTCGTCGCGCTCTCGAACCGCCCGGTCCGGGCTCGCATGCTAAACATCGCAAGGGCTCGTGCGTCTGACACGGTACGACCGCCCCGGCATGTTCGGAAGAAAGGCTCACGCTCGTGCGCCGCTGCCAGGCGCTGATGCGGCAGGACCTTCATAAGGTGATGCTGTTGGAGGAACACGAGGCCGTGTCCGCTGTGCCCGACGATGGCTTCTTGCGCATCGTGCTCGATGAATTATTGTCCGTTCGCCTGACGCACCTCGTGTCCGGTCTGGACGACCACGAGCCGCCGGGTCGCCACCGCTGCGGGACGCGGACGTCGATCATGGGCTACACGGAATGGGCGGGGCAGGGCGACGGCGCGCTGATCTCGCTGGGCTGGGACTGGCGACTCGAGTTGCAGCGGGGCGGCGGCGTCGGTTGCGTGCGGGTCGGGCTGCCGCGCAGCAACGTGATGCTCGTCGACTCGGTCAATCGCGACTACGGCTGGGATCGCAACCTCGAGGCACTGGCCGGCGTCGTCGACGCGATACCGTGGTCCGGCGCGACTCGGCGGGCGATTCATTTCGTCTGATGCACTGCGGCCGGCGCGAGCCGGTGAAATCTCTCGGCCGCTGCGACTGACCGGTCGGATCGCCCAGTCTCGATCTGCAGGGCGGCGGGTCGCCGGACGCACGGCAAATTCCACCTATCCGATCTATCGGCCGATCCCCGCGGACTGTGCCGTTTCGACCCGTTCGCTGGGCCGATGGCCCAGCTGGTCCTCCGTCCGTCCGCCGCGGTTCCATGCCGTGGCCGCACGTTTCGCAACGGTCCGCATGACGTTCACCGGCGACCGGGGACGCGCGAAGCTTCGATTTGCATACCTCACCTATAGTGGAGTTACATTCGGCCAAATCCTTCTGTGAAATTGTGTCCATCCAAGGCAGATTTCAGGGAGGCGCATAGATGGAGATCATTGCGGGAACGCCGAACACTCTGGCTGAAGACATGATGGACGGCCTCGCGCGGTTCCGTTACCGGGTGTTCGTGGAGATGCTCGGTTGGGACCTGCCCTGCAGCGATGGCCTGGAACTGGATCAGTTCGATCGTGAAGACACGGTGTACCTGGTGGCCCGCAATGCGAGCGGCGTCGTCGGAACGGCGCGACTGCTGCCGACCCATCGGCCGTATCTGCTGGGCGAGGTGTTCCCGCAGTTGACGGGCGGCCGTCCGGTGCCCGCGGACGCGTCGGTGTGGGAGCTTTCGCGTTTCACCACCGTGGACTTCAACGCCGCGCCTGTCGGCGGTGCCGCACGCCAGTTCTCGTCGCCGATCGCGGTCGAACTGCTGAATTCTGCGCTGAAGGTGGCGGCCGAGAACGGCGCGCGGCGCCTCATCACCGTGTCTCCGTTGGGCATCGAGCGTTTGCTGCGGAGGGCGGGCTTCCTCGCCCATCGCGCCGGGCCGCCGATGATCATCGACGGGCAGCCGATCTTCGCGTGCTGGATCGAAGTGCCCCAGCCGCACAACGACTGATGAGCGTCCTCGGCGACGTGTTCATCACGCGACGTGGCGACCTGCGAGCGATCGCCTCCAGGATCATCGGCCACTCCGAGCTGGTGGATGACGTCCTGCAAGACGCTTATCTCAAGCTGACCGAGGGCGTTTGCGCACGCGAGGTCCTCAACCCGTTCGGCTACTGCTGTCAGGTCGTGCGCAACATGGCTTTGGACTACTGCCGGCGTCGCGTGGTCGAGGCCGGATGCATTGCGGCGACAGCGGACGGTGAGTTGCCCGACGTCGCCGGCGGCATGCCGGCCGACGCGGGCATCGATGAACGGCGCCTGCTGGAACGGGTCGAGGCGGCTCTCGCCGCGCTGCCGAGCAGGACGCGCCTCGCGTTCGAGCTCTACCGCTTGCACGGTCAGACGCAGCGCGAGATCGGCGCGGCCCTCGGTGTTTCCGCCACGCTCGTGAACTTCATGATCAAGGATGCGATGCACGTCTTGGCCGCTTGCCGCGATGCGTTCGACGAGTGAAGCGCGATCGCCACGCGCATCGGCCGTTCGTGTTCGATGCCGACTCGTTCGGCGGAGCTTACGGCCGCAGTCGCCGCCTTTCGATACATGTCCGGGTAATGACGATATAGTGAAGGCCTACCGATTTGGGTGGCCGTCGTGGAGACGGCTCGCCATTTATGGACGACAAGACTTCGCCCGCTCATGATCCGGTTTGGGATACGGCCTGGGGCTGGATTCAAAAACAGCACGAAGTCGGTTTCGCCGACCCGGTGTTCAACGCGGACCTGAACCAGTGGTTGGACCAGGATCCGTCTCACCGGCACGCGTACGACAAGGCCGCGCGCATCTGGGCGGTTGCCGGGCTGCTGCCGCCCGCCCACGACATCGCCGCGACGCGACGTAGCGACGCGGCAGACGACTGAGCCTCCACCGTCGGCGGCCGACGCCGCGAGTTCCATTTGCCGCGCCGGAACGGCTCGGGTTTGCGCTTGCAGCCTTGATTGCTTGGCGCGCACGGGCTGTCGATGCCGTCGCGAAGCCTATCGCGGGCGCGGCCGCGGCGATCCGTCGCGACGCGTTCCGATACGCGTGAACCCCTAAACAAAATCCATTCCGTCGCGTCTCCATGACAAGGACGGCTCGTGCGCGAGCGCTTGCCGCACACGGTCCCGTCCTGTGTCCTGCAACCCCAAGGAGATGCGACATGACGACGAGCTGCTTCGATCGCGAGGACGAGATTTTCATCGTTCTCATCAACAAGGAAGGCCAGTATTCCCTGTGGCCGCACTGGAAGAAAGTGCCGGGCGGCTGGGAGGCCGTGACCGACGACCAGGGTGAGCGGATCCAGGGCGACAAGAAGACGGTCTCCGAGTACGTCGAGAAGCACTGGACCGACATGCGTCCGCGCTCGTTGCAGGAATCGATGGCCAGGCGCGCCGCCGGGACCTCGGCGCGAGACGAACAGCCCGCCTCCATCGAGGCCTGAGCGCGATGCCCGCGCCGCTCAAGCTGCTCTGCCTTCCACCGGCGGGTGCCAGTGCGAGCATGTACGTGCGCTGGAAGCGAAGTCTGCCCGGCTGGGTCGACGTCGTGCCGGTGGAGTTGCCCGGGCGCGGCGCACGCTTCGGTGAAGCGTTCGTGGAAGACTTCGACACGCTCGTCGAGCGGCTCTGCCGCGAGCACGTCGAGGGATTGACGGGTCCTTATGCGATGTTCGGGCACAGCATGGGCGGATTGCTCGCCCATGGAATCGCCCGGCGCCAACGCGCGCGCCATGGCCGCCTGCCCGCCGTGTTGCTGGTCTCCGGCTGCCCTGCGCCGTCGCAGCGTGATCCGGATCGCTTCGTCGGCACGGACGACGATGCGGGGCTGATCGAGGACATGCGCAAGCAGGGCGGCACGCCCGAAGAGGTCTTCGCCAATGAGGAGATGCTGCGGCTGACCCTGACGGTGCTGGGCGCGGACTACGGCTTGGTCCGGAGTTATGCGTACCGACCCGCCGCGCCGCTGCCGATGCCGCTGCACGTCTTCGCCGGCAAGGACGACGAGATCGAGCCGGAGCGCATCGATGCGTGGCGCCAGGAAGCCGGGCATCGTTTCTCCGTCGAATGGTTCGACGGCGGGCACTTCTTCGTGCGCCACCGCGAGGACGAAGTGCTGCGGGCGATGACCGATCGCCTGTCCCGGGAATGGCTCGGAGGAGGGCGCCATGCAGCGCATTCCGTTGCCTGAATCCCTCGCGTCCGTCATCGAGATCCACCGCGTCGATCTCGAACTGGAACACGAGCCGCGCGAGGCCTGCGCGGTCCTCGCACCCGAGGAACGCGATGCCGCTCAGCGTTATCGTTTTCGCGCGGACCGCGTGCGTTATGCGGTGACCCGGGCGGCGGTGCGCGAGTTGCTGGCCAGACGGTTCGGTTGCGCGCCGCAGGCCGTCGACATCGCGGTCGGTCCGCACCGCAAGCCCTGGCTTCGCGGCGTCGGTGGGGGGCCGGCGGCCGACGCCCCCCTCTTCAACGTGTCGCACTCGGGCCGCTTCTCGCTGATCGCCATCGGAGCGTCCGCCAGGCTCGGTGCGCTCGGCGTCGACATCGAGCATTGCGACCCCGCACTCGATCCGTTCCCGATCGCCGACATCGGTTGCACCGGACCGGAACGCGAGTGCCTTCGCCGCGCATCGAACCCGCTCGACGTGCTGTACCCGATCTGGGTCGCCAAGGAGGCCGCGCTCAAGGCGGTGGGCGTGGGCATTCCCGAGCACCTGCTGTCGGTCTGCATCGAGCTCGGTCCCGTCGCGCAAGTCGGCGTGGGCAGCACGGTCGCGGCGTGGGCGGGCCTGAAGGCGATGGCGCTGCCGGCGCCCAGCGGTTACGTCGCGGCGGTGGCCTGGCGCGAGAAGGAGTGCGCGTCGTGAACGAAACAACCCTCTGCGAAGCCAGCTTGCCGCCGTTTGAACGCAAGTCGCATGTCATCAGACAGGAGCAGCGATGACCAGCTCGTCCTCCGCCCGACGGTATCCGAAGAACTTCGTCACCCACCTGCGTCAGCTCGCCGCCGAGCGGCCGCAGGATCCGGCCTTGATCGTCGTCACGGAGCGCGATGGGCGGGCAATCGATAGCCCGGTTACCTACACGATGCTCGACCAGCGCGTGCGCGCGCTGGCCGCACGGCTGCAAAGCGACTTCGCGCCGGGCGAGCGCGCCTTGCTCCTGCTCGATAACGATGACCACTACGCGGTGGCCTTCCTTGCCTGCGCTTATGCAGGGCTTATCGCCGTGCCGGCGTTCCCGCCCGAATCGATGCGGCCCCAGCACCTGGCCCGACTCACCGGGATCGCGCGGGACGCCGAAGCGTGCTGCGTGATGACCACCGCTGCCATCCACGCTGCGATGGGGGCCGCGCTGGAGGGGTTTGCAGGCGCGCGGGTCGTGGCCGTCGACGCGATAGGCGTGGACGGCGCACGAGCCTGGAAGGAGCGCGAGCCCGGCGACAGCGACATCGCCTTCCTCCAGTACACATCGGGCTCGACCGCCACACCCAAGGGCGTCATGGTCTCGCACGGGAACCTCATGGCCAACGAACGCGTGATGGAGGAAACCCTCGGGCTGCGAGCGGAGGACGTGTTCGCCTCGTGGCTGCCGCTGTATCACGACATGGGCCTGATCGGCGGACTGCTGCAGCCGATCCACCGCGGCGCGCCGCTGGTGCTGATGACGCCGCGCTTCTTCCTCGAGCGGCCTCAGCGCTGGCTCGCAGCCGTGACCCGTCACCGCGTGACGGTCACCGGCGGGCCGGACTTCGCTTTCCGGCTGTGCGTCGAGCGGATCAAGGACGCGCAGCTCGACGCGCTCGACCTCGCGAGCTGGCGTATCGCCTACACCGGCGCGGAGCCCGTGCGGCACGATACGTTGACCGGGTTCGATGCACGGTTCGCGCGCGCCGGCTTCGACGCTTCGGCGTTCCAGCCCTGCTACGGCCTGGCCGAGGCGACGCTCTTCATCACCGGCGGACGCACGACCGACGCGGTGGCATCGCGCGTGTTCGACGCCGACGCGCTGGGCCGGGGACGGGCGATCGAAGCTTCCCGCGGCACCACGCTGATCGGCTGCGGGCGCATCGCCGCCGGCCATGCGCTGCGGATCACGGACCCTGCTTCGAGCGACGCACTACCCGACGGCCGCGTCGGCGAGATCTGGGCCACCGGTCCGAGCATCACGCGCGGTTACTGGGACAACGCGCCGGCGACGCGAGACGCACTGGTCGAGCACGGCGGCCGGACCTGGCTGCGCACCGGCGATCTGGGGTTCCTGGCGGACGGACAGCTCTTCGTGACGGGGCGGAGCAAGGACCTGATCATCGTGCGCGGTCACAACCTCTACCCGCAGGACATCGAACGCGTGATCGAGCGCGAGGTCGATGCGGTACGCGCCGGGCGGGTGTCGGCATTCGCCGTCGCCGGACCGGACGGGGAGGGCATCGGCATCGCGGCCGAGGTCTCGCGCGGCATGCAGAAGATCGTGCGGCCCGAACTCCTGGTGGGCGCCTTGAGCGCCGCGGTCAGCGAGTCGTGCGGCGAGCCGTTGTCGGCCGTGGCGCTGCTGCAGCCGGGCGAGTTGCCCCGGACGTCGAGCGGCAAGCTCCAGCGTCAGGCCGCGCGCCGGGGCGTGGCCGATCGCAGCCTCGACGCCTACGCGATCTGGGAGCATGGCCGTTTCGTCGTCGGCGGCGGGGCAGCCGACGCTGCCGACGCCGACCGAGCCGACGCACTCGACGACGACATCGAGCGCGATCTCGCGCTGATCTGGCGCGAGGCGCTGCGCCTGGACGCTGCGGTATCGGTGCCGCGCGACAGCCACTTCTTCGTGCTCGGCGGAAACTCCCTGGCCGGCGTGCAGGTCGCCGCGCGCGTCGTCGAACGCTGGAGCGTCGACTACTCGGTGCGCGCGCTGTTCGAGCATCCGGTGCTGCGCGACGCGGCGACCGCGATTCGCAGTGCGCTGGCCCAGGGGCTTCGGGTGAGCGAGGCGCTTATCGAGCCGTTGCCGGCCGCGCAGCTCAGCGGTCCCCTGCCGCTGTCGGCCGCCCAGCAACGGCAATGGTTCCTCTGGCGCCTTGATCCGAGAGGGACCGCTTATCACGTCGCCGGTGCGTTGCGGATCGAGGGACCCGTCGACGAGGCCGCGCTGCGCAGCGCCTTCGCCGGGCTGATCGAGCGGCACGAGTCGCTGCGGACCGTGTTCAGTCCGGGCGAGGACAGTCAGGGGCGGCAGCAGGTCCTGCCGCGGGTCGACTTCGAGTTGCCGCTGATCGACCTGAGCGAGCAACCCGCCGAAGTCGCGGAGTCGGCCGCGGCGCAGCGGATCCGGGAGCTCAACGGCCAGCCCTTCGATCTGGAGCACGCGCCCTTGCTGCGTGCCTCGCTGATCCGGCAGGCGGCCGACGTGCACGTTCTGGCCGTGGTCATGCACCACATCGTTTCCGATGCCGCCTCGATGCAGGTGCTGGTCGACGAACTGGGCGTTCGCTATCGGGCCTTGGTCCGCGGCGACGAGTCCGCGCCGGCCCCGTTGCCGATCCAGTACACGGACTTCGCGGCGTGGCAGCACGCCTGGCTCGCCGAGGACGGCGGCCGCTCGAATCGAGAAGGCGCGCGCAGCGTGGACGGCCAGGCGACCGGTGCGGCGCCCGGCGCGCGAGACCGCCAGCTCGCGTACTGGCTCGGCGAACTCGCCGGCGATGAGGATCCGTTGGCGCTGCCTCCGGATCATCCCCGCCGGGAAGTGGCGAGCCATCGCGCCGCCCATCACCGGCTGGCGTTGCCGGTCGAACTTGCCGGCGCGCTGCGCGAGGCGGCAGCCCGGCACGGCGTCACGGTCTTCATGCTGCTGTTGACCGGCCTGCAGGTCTTGCTGCATCGCTATGGCGGTCGTCGGGACATCCGGGTGGGCGTGCCGATCGCCAACCGCCATCGTCCGCGCACCGAGGGCGTGGTCGGCTTCTTCGTGAACACGCTGGTGCTGTGCGCCCGGCTCGATGGCCGGACCGCTCTGGCCGACGCGCTCGCGCAAACCCGGCGCGCGGCGCTCGACGCCCAGGCGAATCAGGACCTGCCCTTCGAGCAACTGGTGGATGTGCTCCGGCCGGAGCGAGTGGTCGGGAGCACGCCGCTCTTCCAGGTGCTGTTCAACCACGTGACGGAAGACTATCGGGCGTTGGAAGCCGCCGCCGGCTGGCGTGTGACCAGCTTGCCGATGGACAGCGAAGTGGCGCAGTTCGACCTGACGGTCGAGGTGCGCGAAACGGCCGACAGCGGTGCCGGCATCCATCTCGCCTACGCGGACGAGTTGTTCGATGCGGCGACGATGCAGGGGTTCGGCACGCGCTACCTGCGCGTCCTCGAGGCGCTGGTCGCAAAGCCGAGTCTGGCGATCGGAGACGTGGAGCTGATCGCCGGCGACGAACGGGCCCGCCTGCTGCAGGCGCCGGCATTCCAATCCGAGCCGATGCCGGCCGAAACCCTGCATGCGCTTTTCGAGCGTCAGGCCGCGCTGCAGCCCGACACCGACGCCGTCGTGAACGGCAGCCTCACGCTCACTTATGCCGAGCTGAACGAGCGCGCGAACCGGCTCGCCCATCGCCTGGTGTCCTTTGGCGTGCGTCCCGAAGACCGCGTCGGCGTGGCACTGGAGCGCTCCGAGCTCCTGCCGGTCGCGCTGCTCGCGATTCTGAAGGCCGGGGCGGCCTACGTGCCGTTGGATCCGGCCTATCCGCCCGATCGATTGTCCTTCGTGGCCGCCGACGCGCGCGTCGGGCTGTTGCTGACCGAGCGCGCGATCAAGGAGCAAGCCGGGTTCAGGAGCACCGCGTACGCGATGGTGCTGGCCGTCGATGCCATCGATCTCGGCATGGAGCCGGCGACGAACCCCGGCGTGCCGGTGCATCCGGACCAACTGGCCTACGTGATCTACACGTCCGGCTCCACGGGGCGACCCAAAGCCGCACAGCTCACCCATCGCAACGTGACGCGCCTGCTCGGTGCTTCGGCGCCGTCGTTCGGCTTCGGCCCGCAGGACACGTGGACGCTTTTCCACTCCTACGCGTTCGACTTCTCGGTGTGGGAGATCTTCGGCGCACTGTGCACCGGCGGGCGGCTGGTGATCGTGCCCTACCTGACCAGCCGATCGCCGATGGACTTCCTGGCGCTGCTGCGCGAGCAGCGCGTGACGGTGCTCAACCAGACGCCGTCGGCGTTCCGGCACCTGATCCACGCGGCCAGCCGAGACGACGGGCGCGACGGCGAAGGCCTGTCGCTGCGCCACGTGATCTTCGGCGGCGAGGCGCTGGAAGCGGAAAGCCTGCGCCCCTGGTTCGACCGCTTCGGCGACGTCGCGCCGCGGCTGGTCAACATGTTCGGCATCACCGAGACGACGGTGCACGTGACCTTTCGCGCGCTGGCGGCGGCCGATCTCGATCGGCGCCAGTTCAGCCCGATCGGCATCCCGCTGCCCGACCTCGCGGTGCACGTGCTCGATGCCGAGCTGAACCTGCTGCCCGCGGGCATGCCGGGTGAGCTCTACGTCGCCGGCGCCGGCCTGGCGCGAGGCTACCTGGGACGCCCGGCGCTGACCGCCGAGCGCTTCATCGCCGATCCGTTCAACGATCGTGGCGGCCGCCTGTACCGCACCGGCGACCTGGTGCGCCGACGCGACGACGGGCAGCTCGAATACCTCGGCCGAATCGACCAGCAGGTCAAGATCCGGGGCTTCCGGATCGAACTGGGCGAGATCGACGCGCAGCTCCTCGCGCTGCCCGGGGTCAAGGATGCCGCGACCCTGGCGCTGGACGTCGCCGACGGGCCGCAACTCGCCTCCTACGTGGTGCCTAACGAGCCGGGGAGCGTCGACGCGGCGCGCCTGCGCGATGCGTTGGCGCGGGTGCTGCCGGACCACATGGTGCCGGCGGTGATCACCGTCGTCGAGGCGTTGCCGCTGACGGCCAACGGCAAGCTCGATCGCAAGGCGCTGCCGCGGCCCGAGCGCGCGCGGCGGCAGGCCTACGAGGCGCCGCAGGGAACGACCGCGGCGATGCTGGCCGCCATCTGGGCCGAGGTGCTCGGTGTCGACCAGGTGGGCGCGCGGGACAACTTCTTCGACCTGGGCGGCCATTCGCTGCAGGTCTTGAAGGTGCACGGGCTGATCGAGGACCGGATCGGGCCGGCGGTCACCGTGATCGATCTCTTCAAGCATCCGACGATCGCCGGCCTGGCCGCCCGCATCGACCAGGGCGGCGCGGCGCCGACCGAGGGCATGCGCCGGGAAGAGGCGCGGGTGCAGCGCCAGTTCGCGGCGATGCAGCGGCGCCGCCAGGCCCGCGAGAGCCGCGAAGGGGCGTTCTGATGACGACTTCGCACGACCCAAGCGCGTCGACCGTCGCCGAATCCACCGGCCTGGAGATCGCCATCATCGGCATGGCGGGCCGTTTCCCCGGCGCGGCCGACGTCGACGCGTTCTGGCGCAACCTGTGCGAGGGCGTCGAATCGGTGAGAACGTACACCGACGAGGAACTGCTCGCGCGCGGCGTGCCGGCCGAACTGGTCGCGGATCCGGACTATGTGAAGACCGCGGTCGCGTTCGAGGGCGCGGAGCTGTTCGACGCCGCCTTCTTCGGCTATTCGCCGCGCGAGGCCGAGCGCCTCGATCCGCAGCACCGCGTGTTCCTCGAATGCGCGTGGGAGGCGATGGAGAACGCCGGCTACGACACCGAGCAATGGCCGGGCACCGTCGCGGTGTTCGCCGGCGCCGGCGCCAACGTCTACCTGCTGCGCCACCTTCTGCCGCGCCTGGATCTCGGGGCGGGCAGCGGCGTGGCCGATCTGCTCGACCTCGTCAGCGGCAACGGCGGCGAGACGCTGTGCACCCGCGTCGCGTACAAGCTGAACCTGCGCGGTCCGGCGGTGACGGTGCAGACTGGGTGTTCAACGTCGCTTAGCGCTGTTCACCTGGCCTGTCAGTCGCTGCTGGCCGGGGAATGCGACATGGCGTTGGCGGGTGGGGTGACGCTCAGCCTGCTGCAGAGCAACGGCTATCGCTTCCAGCCGGGCGCGATCTTCTCGCCGGACGGCCATTGCCGGGCGTTCGACGCTGCGGCTGCGGGCACCGTGCTGGGCAGTGGTGCCGGCGTGGTGGTCCTCAAGCGTCTGGACGATGCCTTGCGAGAAGGAGACCACGTCGAGGCCGTGATTCGCTCGACGGCTGCAAACAATGATGGCGCGGACAAGATTGGGTTTACCGCACCCAGCGTGAACGGCCAAGCGGCGGTGATTCGCGCCGCACACGTACTGGCCAACGTATCGCCCGCCACCATCAGCTATGTCGAGGCTCACGGCTCGGGCACGACGCTGGGCGACCCAATCGAGGTCGCGGCGTTGACGCAGGCCTTTCGGCTCGGCACCGACCGGACAGGCTTCTGCGCCGTCGGATCGGTTAAGACAAACGTCGGGCACTTGGACTGCGCCGCGGGTGTTGCTGGGCTCATCAAGACGACTTTGGCACTGAAGCATCGCACATTGCCTGCCAGTCTGAACTTCGAACGGCCGAATCCGGCAATCGACTTCGAGAGCAGCCCATTCTATGTGAACGTGATGACGCAGGCATGGTCAAGCCCTGGGCCGCTACGTGCGGGCGTTAGCGGCTTCGGAATCGGTGGTGCCAATGTTCATGCAGTGCTCGAAGAGGCGCCCGAAGCTTCGGAAGTGTCCAATACTGGCGCCGAGGGAGGCTGGCTCGTGTTGCCCGTATCGGCTGCCAGCACAGCGGCTTTGCAGCACGCTATTGAACGGCTTGCGATGCATCTTCGAGCGCATCCCGGACTGGCAATGGCCGATGTCGCGCATACGCTTCAAGTCGGACGACGGGCGCTGCCTTACCGGATTGCGGTGATTGCAAAGGACCATGTGGGGGCAAGGCGGGCACTCGAGCAGCCGGGTCTCGTCAGGGACAAGGCCACGCCGGAGGTTTCCCCAGAAGTGGTGTTCCTCTTTCCCGGCGCGTGTGCGCAGCCTTCCCGCATGGGCCAGGCGCTATATCGCGACTATCCGGTCTTCCGTGACGAGGTAGACCGGTGCTTGGAACTCGCTCGCCAAACCCTGAGGCTGGACCTCCGGCCCTATTTTTCGCTTGGAGGTGGCGAAGCTCTGGCGAACGAGCAACGATTGCCGATCGAAGAAAGCCGATCCGCGACGTTCATCACCAGTTATGCGATGGCGAAACTGTGGTTGAGCTTGGGCGTGGAGCCAGCACTCATGCTTGGCTACGGCTCGGGGGAGTACGCGGCAGCCTGCGTCGCAGGCGTCTGCTCGACCGAGGATGCGCTTCGCTTGATCGTGGCGAGCGCCACGCTGCAGCTTGGTACGTTGGGCGTGCAAGCGAGCACCGCGCAGAGCCCGGATCCTTCGCCGACACATGGCTTGGCGCCAGCCGCGCCCGTCTTGGCTACTTTCAAGGGTGAATTCGCCTCGATGGTTCGGCATGCGCCAAGGATTCCGATAGTCTCCAACGCGACCGGCCGGTTCATCTCCACCGAAGAGGCGACAGACCCCGCGTACTGGGCGGCGCATCTTCGGCCCGCGGTGCCGTTCTCAGATTGCCTGGAAACGGTGCTGGCGCAGACCGGGCGGGTGTTGCTGGAAGTGGGGCCAGGCAACACGCTTACCAGCTTGGCAAGCCGGCACGCCAAGCGCGATGCGGCAGTTGCGATCGTCGCGAGTGAAAGCGCAGATCACGATAGCGAACAGGGCAGCCAGCAATGGGTCCGGGCCGTTGGTCGTTTGTGGTCCGTTGGCGTCCCAATCAACTGGACTGCGCTTGCTCGGGGCCAACAGCTCGGCCGCGTCGCCTTGCCAGCCTATCCGTTTCAGCGTCGAAGATACTGGATCGAATCCGATGCCAAGAAAGGCAACGTCCGAGCGTCTGACGGAGGCGGGTACAGCGGTGAGAACATCCAACAGCGACCGGCTCTGTCGACCGAATACGAACCTCCGGCTACAGAGCTTGAGCGTCAGCTGGCGTCGATCTGGTCCGAACGATTGGGTATCGCACCTATCGGCATCCGTGACAATCTCTACGAGCTCGGTGGCAGTTCGCTGCTCGCAATCCAGATCCTTGCCCGGGTCGGTACTGGTCTCAAGTGCCGGATTCTCCCGTCGGAGTTCTTTCGCGATCTGAGCATTGCCGGTCTGGCTGACCTGATTGGGAAAAAGCAGGCTATTGAACGGCAGGTATCGGAGTCCGTGCCGCTTGTTGTAGTACCCCGAGACGGGGTTTTTCGGCTCGCTCCCGTCCAGCGGCGTCTGTGGGTGTTTGACCGCTTGGCGGGCGGTAATCGGCAGGCGCGTGCAGCGTACAACGATACGCTGGTTTGCTCAATGGACGGTGACCTCAATCGGGGGGCGGTTCGCTTCGCGCTCGATCATCTGGTAGCGCGGCACGAAGCGCTGAGGACGCGCTACCCGGAGGGTGACGACGGAGAACCGATTTCCGTGATCGTAGAGCGGTTTGAACTGCCCGTGACGGAGATCGATCTGAGCCACCTGCCCGAAGCGGACGTGATGACAGAGTTCGCGAGTACTCGGGCCAGAGTAGCGGGGGAACCATTCGACCTGAGCCGCGGCCCCCTGATGCGGGTCGCGCTGGTTCGTCTCGCCGAGCGGCGGCACTTGCTATTGGTTTCGGTTCATCACATCGTTTTTGACGGGTGGTCGACCGCGATATTCACGAAAGAGTTCTGCGAGATCTATCGCGCGCTGTGCGAAGGCAAGGCGCCCGCGCTCGCACCGTTGCCGATCCAGTATGCGGACTATGCCGCCTGGCATGACCAGGTGCTCCAGCGCGATCAGGACGGCTCTAAGGCATTCTGGAAGCACTACCTGGAAGGCGCGCCGCTCGTCTCCGTCTTCGCGGCGGATCGATCGCGACCCAAGACGCCTGGCTTCGACGGCGACATCCTTCGCCTGGCGCTCGGCCAGCCCCTTTCGTCGCTCGCGGCGCAGCGGGCGCGCGAGTGGGACGTGTCGGTGTTCACGCTGCTGTTGTCGGCCTACCTGTTGACGCTTCACCGGCATACCGGCGCGGCGGAAGTGGTGGTGGGAACGGACGTCGCCGGCCGCGACCATCCGGCGCTCGAAGCGCTGATCGGCTTCTTCGTCAACGTGGTGCCGATCCGCTCCCGCCTCGATGACGCCGGCATCGCCGCGCGGCGGTGGGTGCGGCGGGTCCACGAGAGCGTTGCACAGGTGTTCGACCACCAGAGCCTGCCGCTCGACCGGATCCTGTCGGCCGCGCGGATCGCGCGGGGGCAAGGCGCGAACCCGTTGCTGCAGATGCTGTTCGTCATGCAGAACGTTCCCAAGCAGCGCTTCGACGTCGACGGCCTGGCGATCTCGGTGATGCCGGCCGATACGGTGCCATCGAAATTCGACCAGGCGGTCTTCGTGCACGAGACCGATGCCGGGCTCGCCGTCGACTGGGTGTTTTCGACCGCGCTCTACGACCGGACCAGCGTGTCGCGCGTCGCCGAGGCCTGGCAGGCCGCGCTGCGCGCGATCTGCGCGGATCCCGACCGTCCGATCGACTCGGTTCCCGTTTCCTCCGCTTCAGCAGGAGCCTCCATGACGACTTCGACGGCCAGCAGGCCGAACCCCGCCCCGAAAAGCAAGCTCGACATGCTCGCCTCGGCCGTGCGTCAACCCGCTGCGCGTGCCGCACAGGCGCAGGTCCGCCTGTCGTTTCCGTCAGCGGGGCGGCAGTTCCCCGTGATGATCGAAGCGCTCGAGCGCGACCTCGATCCGGTCTGGTGGGCGAGCCAGCAGCGCGATTTCATCGAGGACAAGTTGCGCACGCACGCCGGCATCGTGTTTCGCAACTTCGGCCTGACGACGCCGCAGGACTTCGAACGCTTCAGCGAGGCGATGGAGCCGAGCCTGTACGGCTCTTATGGCGATCTGCCGAAGAAGGAAGGCGGCGTGAACACCTATCGGTCCACGCCTTACCCCGAGAACCAGATGATCCTGTACCACAACGAGTGCTCGCACACGGATCGCTGGCCGCGCAAGCAGTGGTTCTTCTGCGAGCTGCCGTCGCGGGTCGGGGGCATCACGCCCATCGTCGATTGCCGGGAGCTGCTGACCCGCCTGCCGGCCGAGATCGTCGACGAGATGGCGCGCAAGGGGCTGCTGTACGTGCGCAACTTCCACCCGAAGCTCGACGTGAGCTGGCAGCACTTCTTCAAGACCGAGGATCGCGCCGAGGTCGAGGCGCGCCTGGCCGGCGGCGGCATCGAGTGGAGATGGCTCGATGGTGACGTGCTGCAGACGCGCACCCGAGGGCCGGCCGTCATCACGCATCCGCTCACCGGCGCCAGGGCGTTCTTCAACCAGGTGCAGTTGCATCACGTGAGCTGCCTGGAGCCCGACGTGCGCGAAGACCTGCTGGGTATGGTCGGCCTGGAGCGCATGCCGCGTCACGTGTACTTCGGCGACGGCTCGCCGATACCGGATTCGATGATGGCGGTGATCGGCCAGGCCTACGAGGCCTGCGCGGTGCGCTTCGACTGGCAGCGCGGCGACGTGGTGATGCTCGACAACATGCTGGCCGCTCACGCCCGCGATCCGTACGAGGAGCCGCGAAAGATCGTCGTCGCGATGGGCGCGATGTACGAGCGCGACCCGCAGGGCCGCATGCGGCCCGTGTCGGCGTGAGCCCGCGGCCCTGAGCACGTCCCGAACCAACCCCTTCCCGACAAGACTTCGATAGAGACAGAGGACCCCGTGATGGACTCGACGCAATGCCTGGATGAAGAGGCTACGCTGCCGCTCAGCCCCGAACAGTTGGCGATCGTGGCGGCTGCGGGCGGCGCGCTGGCGGGCCCGAGAACGTACCTGCTGGAGATCGACCGGCCGGTGGACGTCGCGCGCTTCGCATCGGCGATCGATAGGGTCCTCCAGGGGCACGAACTGCTTCGTTACCGACCGGCGCGCGTCGAGGGCTTTCGTCTGCCCCGCCTCCAGCGCGAGGAGGGCCGGGTCCGCGTCGTCGCCGCGCCGCAGGCGCTATCGGTCCGTTCCGACGAGGACATTGTCGCGGCGGCGAATGCTTGGTTGGGGCGTGTGACGGCCGACAGCGTGTGCAGCGATGGCGGCACCATCGTGCACGCGGTTGCCGTGCTGCCTGCCGACGGCGTACGGCGCCTGCTCCTCGCCTTCGATCCGCTGCTGTTCGACGAGGGCAGCGTTCGCCAGTTGATCAGGCAGGCGCTCGATCACTATGACGGATGGAAACGGAGCGACGTCGGCTTTCACTATCCGCAGTACATCGATTGGCGGCACGCGCTTGACTCGGCCGAGAGCGCGCCCGAAGGGCGGGAATACTGGCGGGGATATGTCGCGCTGGACGCGGAGGCCGCAGCGCCGACGCTGTCCTACCGGCTGGAAGAAGAAGGAGCGACCCACCGAACAATCCGGGCGACGAGCCTGGCGTCGGCAGCCCAGATGGAGCAGCTTCGAGTACTGGCGCAACAGCAGGAGACGAGCGTCGAGGTGGTCCTGCAGGCGCTCTGGTGGCTGCTGCTCGCCCGCCTGACCGCGGCGCGGCGCTTCGTCGGGGGTTGGCGGCATGATTGCCGCAACGACTACGCGGTCATGGCGAACGCCGTGGGCGTCTTCGAGAAGACGCTGCCGGTGCTGATCGAGGTGAGGCATGGCGAGACGCTGGTGCAGTGGCTGGCCCGGTTTGCCGACACGGCCCGCTCGCATGTCGACCAGCAGGAGTACTGGCCGCTGGTGGATGCACCGATCGACGCGCATCAGGCCGTCGGTTTCGTCGCGGCCCCCGGCTTGGAGTCCGGGTTCCCGGATGCATGGCGTCTGCACGTACTGCTCGACGTCTCGGCCGGCTTCGAGCTGGCCTTGCACGTGGCGCCTGCGGACCGGGGCCTCGAATTCGTCGTGGCCGCCGATGCGGGCCGCTATCCGGCGGCCGGGATCGAGCGGCTGTCGCAGCAGTTCTCGACGCTGCTGGCGTCCGCGTTGAAGGATCCCGATCAACGAGTCGAGGATCTCGACGTGGTGGGCGACGAAGAGCGCGCCGCGCTGCTGTCGCTGAACCCTTCGCCGCGCGAGTTCGGCGGCTCGGGGATCCTGCAGCGAATCGCGCGCCGAGCCCATGACACGCCGGACGCGCCGGCGCTCGTCGAAGCCGACCGGCAGATCAGCTACCGGGATCTGGCGGAACAGGTGTGCCGCCGTGCGCGCTGGCTCAAAGACCTCGGGGTGAAGCCGGGCGGCCTGGTGGCGCTGATGCTCCCGCGCTCGATGGACCTGGTCACCACGCTGCTGGGTGTCTGGCAAGCGGGCGCGGGTTACCTGCCGATCGAACCCGATTGGCCCGAGGCGCGGCGCCAGGCCGTGTTGGAGGATGCGCGGCCCGCGGTGGTCGTGCACGAATCGCTGCCCGCTCGGTGCAACGAAGGGTCGTGGCGCAATGTGGCGTTGGACGACGTGGTTGGGTCCGAGCTCTCGGACGACGCGATCGACGAGGCCGGCCCGGTTGGTCATGACATCGCGTACGTGCTCTACACGTCCGGGTCCACCGGCAAGCCCAAAGGCGTGGTGATCGAGCACGCACAGTTGCGCAACTACGTCGAGGCCGTCACCGACGCGCTCGAGCTGGCGACGTCGCGCCGCTGGGCCCTGGTCAGCACGGTGGCGGCCGACCTCGGGAACACCGCACTGTTCGGCGCGCTGTTCAACGGAGCCTGCCTGGTGGTCGCGCGACCCGAGGATGTCGCCGACGGACAGGCGTTCGCCCGCTTCCTCGCCGCCCAGCGCATCGACGCGCTGAAGATCGTTCCCTCGCACCTGGATGCCTTGCTGGAGGGCGAGCCGGCCCGACTGCCGGCCACGATCGTACTGGGCGGCGAGGCCGCCCCGCGAAAGCTGCTCGAACGTATCCGGGCCGTCTCGCCGCACACCACCGTACACAACCACTACGGACCGACGGAAACCACCGTCGGCGTGATGGTCCATACGCTCGGTGCCGGAGCGCGGATTCCTGCCGTTGTGCCGCTGACGCGCGTCCTGGCCAACAACCGGGTCTACGTGCTGGACGACACGCTGCGCCTGGTGCCGACCGGCGCCCGTGGCGAAATCTACGTCGGCGGTGCCCAGGTATGCCGCGGCTACCTGAACCGGGATGCCGCCGCCGACTTCGTTGCCGATCCGTTCGTGCCCGGCCAGCGGCTCTATCGCACACGCGATCTGGCCTGGGTGCTGCCCGGCGGCGGCATCGGGCACGCGGGCCGCAGCGACGAACAGCTCAAGATCCGCGGGTTTCGGGTCAGTCCGCTGGAGGTCGAGGCCGCGCTGCTCGCCCAACCGGGAATCCGCCAGGCGGTCGTTCTACCGATGGGCTCGGAGCCTGTCGCGACCGAGCTCGTCGCCTTCGTCGTCGGCGATGCGCAGGCCGATCCCTCGACGCTGCGCGCCGCGCTTCAGGCGCAGTTGCCCGCGCACATGGTGCCGGCGCGGATCACCGTCGTGGATGCGCTTCCGCGGCTGGCCAACGGCAAGGTCGATCGGCTGACCTTGCGAGGCCGCACATCAGGTCCGGATCGGCATGCCGATGCACCGGTCGACCCGTTGGAGCTCGGCATCGCCCGCAGCATGGCCGAGCTCCTGGAGCGTGAGGCCGTAGGCCCCGACGAGGATTTCTTCGACCTGGGCGCCCACTCGCTGATGGTGATCAAGCTGGTCGCGCGGCTTCGCAAGCAGTTGGCGGTGGAGATCGCGCCCGCGCTGGTGTTCGATCACTCGACGCCTGCTTCGCTTGCGTCCGCACTGCGCGAGGAGCTCATCCGAGCCTCCGAATCGGCTATGCCGGCCGGCGCGCTGAACTGATGAACCTCGGCTGCCCCGCGCTTGAGCGAGAGGGAGCAGCCGGTAACGACTCGATGGACCGGACGCGACGCGCCGGCCACAGGAAGGATGAAAGATGAAGGCTGAATTCGCGGCGGACCAAGAGGCGGCTCAACTGGGCGGGACCATCGATTCGGACGTTGCGCCCGTGCGCGCGGATGCCGCGCTGCCCATGTCGTACTCGCAGGAACAGCTCTGGTTCCTGCAGCGGCTCGATCCGGCGATGACGGCGTACAACCTGCCTCGGGTGCTTCGGCTGCGAGGCGCGGTCGACGCCGACGCCCTGGAACGGGCGTTCCAGGCGGTCATCGAACGCCACGCGGTCCTGCGCACGCGCTTCTTCGAGAAAGACGGCGTTCCGATGCAGCAGGTGTTGCCGGCCGCCGCGTTTGGGTTGCAGCGGACGGACCTCTCGAAGCGCCGCGGTGCCCGAAAGGACGAGGCACTGGAGCAGGAGGTGCGCGCGATCGTCTCGCATGTCTTCGATCTCGGCACGGCCCCGGTGATCGTCGCCAAGCTCGTTCGCCTATCGGCCAGCGAACATGTGCTGGTCTTTTGCATGCATCACATCGTTTCCGATGCCTGGTCGAATCCGATCCTGGCGAAGGACTTGTCCGACGCCTATCGCATCGCGCGCGCGAGCTCGGGTGAAGTCCATCTGCCTGCGCTACAGCAGCAGTATGCCGACTACGCGGTATGGCAGCGGGCTCAGGCGGATGGCGGAAAGTGGGCAGAGCAGTTGGCTTATTGGAACCGCTATCTGGGCGGCGAAGTGCCGGTGCTGGAACTGCCGTCGGATCGACCACGGAGCGGGCGCAAGAGCTTCGATGGCGCCGACCTGACGTTCGCGTTGCCCAAGCCGATCGAAGAGGCGGTGCGCCGTTTCTGCAAAGCCGAGCGGCTCACGCCCTTCGTGCCGCTGTTCGCCGCCTGGCAGGTGCTGCTGGCCAAGTACAGCGGCCAAAGCGACTTCGCGATTGGCGTGCCGAACGCCGGGCGAGGCCATGAAGACTT
>JASGFT010000069.1:0-24250 GCA_047605425.1 Burkholderiaceae bacterium
GGGCCGCGCCGGCGGCGCCGGCCGCGGTCGGGCCGAAGCTGACGGCCGACGCGATCATGCCACCGGCCAGCGGCCAGGCGATGACGCGCACGACCGAACGGGTCGTCGCGATCGGCACGTCGACCGGGGGCACGCAGGCGCTCGAAGAAGTGCTGACGGTGCTGCCGCGCGTCTCGCCGGGCATCGTCGTCGTCCAGCACATGCCCGAGAAGTTCACGGCGGCGTTCGCGGCGCGCCTGAACACGCTGTGCCGGGTCGAGGTCAAGGAGGCCGCGCACAACGACCGCGTGATGCCGGGCCGGGTGCTGATCGCGCCCGGCGGCCGGCACATGGTGCTCAAGCGCAGCGGCGCGCAGTACTTCGTCGAGGTGCTCGACGGGCCGCCGGTCAAGCGCCACCGGCCGTCGGTGGACGTGCTGTTCCGCTCGGTCGCGCGCTGCGCCGGTGTCAATGCGCTGGGGATCATCATGACGGGCATGGGCGACGACGGGGCGGCCGGCCTGCTGGAGATGCGCGGCAGCGGCGCGCAGACGGTCGCGCAGGACGAGGCGAGCTGCGTGGTGTTCGGCATGCCGAAGGAGGCGATCAAGCTGGGCGGCGCCGGCAAGGTCGTGCCGCTCGGGCAGATCGCGCGCGAGATCAGCGGGCAGGTCAGCGTGGCATAGCGGCGTGGCATAGCGGCGTGACATGGCACGCGGCGATGCGCCCCTGTCGTCCGCCGCCCTTCTGGCTCGAACGCGACCCCTTCCCATGGTCCGACAGCGTCCCAGGGCGGCCCGCGGCGACCTTCGGTTGAGCCGCGTCGGCGGTGAGCGGCCATCGCGCGCGGACACCCGCCCGCACCGGCATGGCGTCTGCTACCATGGGTACGCGGCTCCTCCCACGGAGACGTACTTTTCAGGGTCGTTCGAGCCAGCTCTCGAAGGCCCTTTTTTTTGCAAGCCGGACTACTGTTCGCGTGTGGTCGCGAGCTGCGGCCGCGCGGCGTTGGCCGATTCGTGTCGGCCCGGCTTCTGTCCGCGAATAGTGGCACGAAAGAACGAATCCGCACAACAAAGAATGGCAATCATTCTCACGTGCACGTTCTTTTCAGTCGTTCGTCAACGCCGGGAAATCACTCGACCGTCACCGACTTGGCCAGGTTGCGCGGCTTGTCGATGTCGGTGCCGCGCACGATCGCCGCGTGATAGGCGAGCAGTTGCAGCGGCACCGTGAAAACGATCGGCGACAGCAGGCCGTGGTGGCCGGGCAGGCGGATCACCTGCACGCGGTCGGTGGCGTCGAAGTGACTGCCGGCGTCGGTCAGCACGAACAGGCGGCCGCCGCGGGCGCGCACCTCCTGCATGTTCGATTCGAGCTTGGCCAGCAGCTCATCCGACGGCGCGACGGTGACCACCGGCATCGCGTCGGTGACCAGCGCCAGCGGACCGTGCTTGAGCTCGCCGGCCGGATAGGCTTCGGCGTGGATGTACGAGATCTCCTTGAGCTTGAGCGCGCCTTCCTGCGCGATCGGCAGGTGCAGGCCCCGGCCCAGGAACAGCGCATGGTCGCGCGCCGCGAACTGTTCGGCCCAGGCGATCAGTTGCGGCTCGAGCGCCAGCGCGCCCTGGATCGCGCCCGGCAGTTGCCGCATCGCCCGCAGGTGCGCGTTCAGCGCGTCGTCGTCGAGCGTGCCGCGCGCCTGCGCGAGCGTGAGCGCCAGCAGGAACAGCGCGGCGAGTTGCGTGGTGAACGCCTTGGTCGAGGCCACGCCGATCTCGATGCCGGCGCGCGTGATGTACGCGAGCGTCGACTCGCGCACCATCGCGCTCGACTCGACGTTGCAGATCGTCAGCGTGTGCGGCTGCCCGAGGCTGCGCGCGTGCAGCAGCGCGGCCAGCGTGTCGGCGGTCTCGCCGCTCTGCGAGATCGTCACGACCAGCGTGCGCGGGTCGGGGATGCTCGGGCGGTAGCGGTACTCGCTGGCGATCTCGACGGTGACCGGGATCCGCGCGAGCAGCTCGATCCAGTACTTGCCGACCAGACCTGCGTAGTGGCTGGTTCCGCAGCCGAGGATCAGCAGCCGGTCGATCTGGTCGAACGTGCGCCACGCGCCGTCGCCGAACAGCTCGGGGACGATGCCTTCGACGCCCTCGAGCGTGTCGGCCAGCGCCTGCGGCTGCTCGAAGATCTCCTTCTGCATGAAGTGGCGATAGGGACCGAGGTCGGCGCTGCCGGCCAGGATCGTGACGGTCTGCACCGGCCGCTCGCAGCGCCGGCCGTCGCGGTCGTGGACGCGCCAGCCCGATAGCTGGATGTCGACGACGTCGCCGTCCTGCAGGTAGGCGATGCGGTCGGTGACGCCGGCCAGCGCCATCGCGTCCGACGCGATGAAGCACTCGTCGGCGCCCAGGCCGACGACCAGCGGCGAGCCGGAGCGGGCGCCGACGACGCGGTGCGGCTCGTCGCGGCACAGCACGGCCAGCGCGTAGGCGCCGCGCAGGCGACGGACCGCCTGCTCGACGGCGTCGAACAGATCGCCGTCGTACAGCCGGTCGATCAGGTGCGCGATCACCTCGGTATCGGTCTGGCTGTCGAAGCGGTAGCCGGCGGCCTGCAGCTCGGCGCGCAGGCTGTCGTGGTTCTCGATGATGCCGTTGTGCACGAGCGCGATCCGCGCGCGTCCGGCCTCCGGCGACACGTGCGGATGGGCGTTGGCGGTCGACGGCGCGCCGTGCGTGGCCCAGCGTGTGTGGGCGATGCCGGTCAGCGCCTGCAGATCGGACGCCGCGATCTGCTGCGCCAGGTCGGCCACGCGCGCGGTGCTGCGCGACGTGCGCAGCCGCCCGTCCTGCCAGACGGCGACTCCGCACGAGTCGTAGCCGCGGTATTCGAGCCGTTGCAGGCGCTGCAACAGCACGCCGACGATGTTGCGCCGGGAGACGGCGCCGACGATTCCGCACATGTTTCGCTCTCTGGTGACGATGAATGAGAGTGCATCGTAGGAGAGCGGCGGAGAACTTAAAATTCAATATCGATATATCAGTGAACTATTCGTTCTCGATTAGGTTATAACGGAATATGATTGCATGAGTAAATATCGTGTGGAATAAAATTGCAAACTTCGATTGAGGGTGTCGATGACCCGGCGCTGGACGCGCTCGACCTGCGGATCCTCGACCAGTTGCAGCGCGACGCTTCGCTGAGCAACCTCGCGCTGGCCGGGCGCGTGCACGCGTCGCCGCCGACCTGCCTGCGCCGCGTCAAGCGACTGATCGATGCCGGCATCATCGAGCGGCAGGTCGCGATCGTGCGGCCGCAGGCCCTGGGCCATCGGCTGACGGCGATCATCGAGGTCGCGCTCGACCGGCAGGACGACGACGCGCAGCGCGCGTTCGAATCGCGCGCGGTCGCATCGGACGCGGTGCTGCAGTGCTATCGCGTGTCGCCGGGCCCGGATTTCGTGCTGATCGCGCAGGTCGCCGACATGCCGGCCTATCACCGGTTGTCGCAGCAGCTCTTCGGCGCGGATTCGAACGTGCGCAACGTGCGCGCGTTCTTCAGCGTTCATCGGGCGAAATTCGAGACGCGGATCGCGGGCTGAACGGGCGCGCGCTGAACGGGCGCGGGCACGCGATGCGCAGCATCCGCGACGGCCACCTCGGTGAAGCGCTCGCCTGCGCGCACGTCGATCAAGATGCTCAGAAGCGCGTCCATGGTGCTGGTGATGGTTCGGCCGGCTATGGGCGACGCGTGTATTCGTAGCGAACGAACAATCTGGGCCTGCCGTCTCCGGTCGCGAAGCCGGCCTGCTGCTCCTTGATCTCGTGCTGGTCGTCGAGGCGGCGGATCGTCATGTCGGAGACCATGAAGCGGCCGTCCACATCCGGGCCGAAGCCGACGAAAGCCTGCGGTGCGAAGACGACCCGGATCGCATCGCCTTCGGCGGGACCGAAGGATGACGCCGGCATGATGCTGACCGGAAAGCGGGTGTCCATCGAGACGTATTTCCAGCGGCCCTCGACGCGGTCGAAATTGAGATAGTCGAGGCGCGTGAAGTCGGGCGCGTCCGATCCGGGCGCGGGACGCATCGTTTCCTGTAGAAACGGGCCGATCATGACCCGCGTTGCGACGAGGCCGCGCGAAACCATCGGCGCGCCGCCGCCGGGCGGGTAGAGCGTGGCCGTCACGTCATAAGTGCCGACCTCGCGTTCCAGCATCCGCTGCTCGCTTCCGGCAGCGTTGAGCCGTTGCGCGGCAACCGGAGCCTTCGCGTCGTCGGCGACCGCGACGAACGGAGCGGCGAGCGCAATGAGGATGAGGCCAATGGCGGCTGCGAAGGATGTTCGGTGCATGTCTTTCTCCTTTTCCAGGTTCACGGGGTCAAGCATCGCGATGCCGGCCGACCGGGGTTCAACTGGACGTCTTCCAGATGTCGGCATGGCGATGGATCAGCTTCCATTCGCCGTTTTTCCTTGCGGATGATTGCCGTTGTCCGCGGCGCCATCGGCCTGACCTTATCGATTCAAGCAATGGCGATCGACCGTCCAACCTCGTCCCAGGCCGCAAGATCGGCGAGCATCTGCTCGGCATGGGCGCGCACCATGTCGATCGCATCCTCGCCGACTTGCAGGCGCAGCGGCGTCGTGTCGGCGGCCAGCGCGGCCTCGATGGCCTGGCCGACCTTGAACGGATCGCCGGTCTGCATGCCGTCCATCGAATGCGCGAAGGATCGCGTCTGGCCGACGGTTTCGGCGTAGGCATCGAGGGTCGGCATGTGGCGCATCGCGTCGCCGGCGAATGCCGTGCGCATCTGCCCCGGCTCGACGATCAGCACCTTGACGCCGAACGGCGCCATCTCGCCGGCGAGCGCTTCGGACATGCCTTCGAGCGCGAACTTCGAGGCCGAGTAGGCGCTGAATCCGGCGAAGGAAAGCTGACCGCCCAGGCTGGAGATGTTGACGATCGCCCCGGCGCCTTGCGTACGCAGGATCGGCAGCGCCGCTCTCGTCACTGCCCAGGCGCCGAAGAAGTTGGTCTCCATCTGCGCGCGCAGCTCGCTGTCCGGTGTCTCCTCCAGCGCGCCGACGATGCCGTAGCCGGCGTTGTTGACGAGCACGTCGACGCGGCCGAAGCGCTCGCGCGCCGCCGCCAGCGCGGTTTCGGCCTCGCCGGCGACCGTCACGTCGAGGCGATGCACGAGCACACGGTCCGGCGCCTCGGCCGCTAGCGCGTCGAGCTTCGCGATCGAGCGGGCGGTGGCCGCGACGTTGTCGCCCCGGCTCAGCGCATGGCGGGCGAGCGCCAGGCCGAGGCCGGAGGAGGCGCCGGTGATGAACCAGGTTTTGGGGTGATGGTTGCTGGCGGGCATGGTCGAGCTCCTTCCTTCGGGTGGCGGCAGAGGCGTCTGCCTGCCGTGGAAAGACTGTAGGCCGTGCTCCATTAAAAGATAAGATTGCTTTGTCTTGATGGTTTATCAAACATGGCTCAGTAATGGAGCGCGATCTTCTCGTCCACTTGCCCGTCGTCCTGGCCGTCGCGCAGCGCGGCGGTTTCGCCGCGGCGTCGGCGTCGCTCGGCATGACGGCCTCGGCCGTGAGTCATGCCGTGCGCCAGGTCGAGGAGCGGATCGGTCAGCCCTTGTTTGCCCGCACGACGCGCAGCGTCGCCTTGACGGAGGCCGGGCGAACGCTGGTCGCGGCGATCAGCCCGGCGCTCGCGGACATCGGCGACGGGCTCGACCGGGTGCGCTCGATCCGCGGCCGGGCGAGCGGGCATCTGCGCATCAACGCCCCGCGCATCGCCGTGCCGATGGCGCTGGCGGAGATCGCCGCCGAGATGGCGGTGCGTCATCCCGACGTGACGCTGGAGATCGTCGCCGACGACGCCTTGTCCGACATCGTCGAGCTCGGCTTCGACGCCGGCGTGCGGCTGGGCAGCATGGTGGCGAAGGACATGGTGGCCGTCGCCCTCACGCCGCCGTTCCGGGTCATCATGGTCGCTTCGCCCGCCTACCTGGCCCGCCGCGGAACGCCTGCCGACATCGCCGCGCTGCCGCTGCACAACTGCATCGGCTTCCGGCAGATCAGGTCGGGCGGAATCTACGCCTGGGAAGTCCGGCAGCGGGGCCGGGAGACTTCCGTGACCACCAGCGGCTCGGCCATCATCACCGATCCGCTGCAAGCGCGCGATCTGGCGCTCGCCGGCGTGGGCATCGGCTACATCTTCGAGCCGCTGGTACGGGCAGATCTCGCCGCGGGCCGACTCGTCGCGGTGCTGCCGGACGCCGCCATCGAGGAACCGGGGCTGTTCCTTTATTTCCCGAAACGCGCGTCACTCGCCCCGAAGCTGCGCGCCTGCGTGGACGTTGCACGGCACTTGCGCGAGCAGTCGTAGATCCGGCCAGCCTGTTCTCGTCCGCCGTTCACCCATGAACGCTTCGACTGTCCGGCGGTGCCTCGGCGCGTTGGTTCAGACCATAGTCGCGGCCTGCGCTTCACGCCGCGCGGGCGTGAGGCACTGGCACGGCACTTCGGCGTGCCAGCCGGACTGGGCGCCTGAGTTCGGCCGGTCCGGGGCCCTGCCTTGTGGCCGGACGTGAAGCCGCTCGACAGCGAAGCCACGGTTCTCGTTTATTCGCCTGGGGACGTGTGGGTGGGACTATTCACTTGAACGTGGCCAGCGGTAAGACCAGCTTGCGACCGGAGGTCAGCGGCACGAAGCCCAGATGGCGATGGAACGATTCCGCAGCCACCTCCTCGACCCCTGCCTGCTCACAAACACCTGCGCACTCAGCGGGTCCACTCTGGTGAGTAGAAAAGGGTCCGTTCCCGTGAGCGTCGAGGACCTTGGCTACCGCAAGGCTCAACCCATCACCCCGTCACCCTTCCAGGACTCGATCATCGAGGTGTGATGATCAAAAAAAAGCCGGCCACGCGGGCCGGCCAACAAAACGATCTAGGGGAAGAACGGACAAGCTTGTGGACTTGTCATGGCCAGCGCGACGCGTTGGCCATTCCGTTAATGTAAACAATCGTGAAATGATTGGCTAGTGGCGATGTTGCCGAAAAGCACCGGGTCGATCGCCGCCCGTTGGTGTGCGTTCCGACGAGCGGTCATCCGCCGAACGAGGCAGGACCCTTCAGGGGCGTCGCGTCAACCGGGCAGGTAGGCGATGCCGACCAGGCTCGCGCGGTTCTTGATGATCAGCCGGCTCTCGAACGGCGGGTCGGTGCGGACCTCGTACAGGTGTCCGGCCAGGTCGCTGATGAACATCCGGCGGCCGGCCGTGTCGTGCGCCAGTCCGATGCCTTCCTGCAGGCCCTTGAACAGGATCTCGTGGTCGCTGAGGCCGTTCGCGCCGACGCGCGCGCGGTTCAGCGTGTTGCCGTTCGGCGGGTCGCCGCGATCGGTCCAGTACAGCATCGACGCTTCGCCGTCCCATTCGAGGTCGATCGGCTCCGGCAGTCCGTCGAGCAGCACCTCGATGTCGGTGCGCGCCGCCGGATCGGCGGGACGCAGGTCGAGCGGGGCGCGTAGCAGCAGGCCTTCGTTGCCGTTGGGCTTGCCCTTCTGGCTCCAGTACAGGAAGCCGCCGCGGCGGTCGACGGCCACGCCGACCGGATGACGGCGCCGGTCCTCCCGGTCTTCGCCGGCGCCGGTCTGCACGTGCACGACCAGGTCCGACCCGTCGGTGCGCGCGCTCAGCACGCGCATGCCTTCGCGGTCGGTCCAGTACAGGCGGTCGCCTTCGGGATCGAAGACGATCTGCTTGCCGGTGACGATCTTGCCGATCGGCACGATGACCTGGCGGTCGCTGCCGTCCAGGTTGGCCGACTCGACGTAGCCGTCGGTCTCCCAGAAGTCCTCGCCGTCGTACACGGTGCCCATGAACGTGTAGTACATCCGGCGACGCGCGAGATCGATCGTCAGACCGTCGGGCAGCGCGGTCAGCCCGCTGACGATCGACGTGACTTCACTGCCGTCGGGGGAGATCGACAGGATGCGGGACTGGCGGCCCAGGCTCAGGGCCAGGATGCGATCGGCTGGAGCGCTCAATTTCATTCTCCGTGTGTGAGTGTGCGACGCAAGGGGGGACGGGATGGCGATGTCAGGACACGATACGATCGGTGCGCAGTTGCCGGATCGCCTCGTCGTCGAAGCCGGCGTCGCGCAGGATCTGGTCCGTGTGCTCGCCCAGCGTCGGCGCCATGCCGGGCGGGGTCTTTTCGATGCCGTCGACGAAGAACGGGCTGTCGATCGTCAGTGTCTCGCTGTCGGCCATCTGCTTGAGCACGCCGCTTTCGATCATCTGGCGGTCCGCCTTCAGGTCGGTCATCTCGGCCACGCATTCGAAGATCAGCCCGGCCTCGTCCAGCCGCTGCCGCCAGTCGTCGCGGTCGCGCTCGGCGAACGCCAGGTCGAACTGCGCGATCAACTCGTCCGAGCGTTTGAAGCGGTCCGCCTGCTTGGCGTAGCGCGGCTCGTCGATCAGGTCGGCGCGGCCCATGCAGCGGGCGAAGGCCGGCCAGTCGCGCGCCTCGTTGACGATCGACATCAGCAGCCAGCGACCGTCGCGGCACTTGTAGTGGCAGCCCAGCGCGTTGAAGCTCTTCTCGCGCGGCGGCCGCGGCGTGAACGTCGCGCCGCACAGCGCGGCCTGCGCCATGAAGCCGTTGGCCCAGACGCCGTTGGCCAGCAGCGACGAGCCGACCTGGGTGCCGCGGCCCGTGCGCTCGCGCTGATACAGCCCGAGCACCAGCGCGGCGAACAGCGAGATGCCCGACGGATGGTCGCCCATGCCGGCGACGGCCCGCGCCGGCGGCGTGCTGGCATCGCTGCGCAGGATGTCCATCAGCCCCGAGCGCGCCCAGTACGCGGTCGCGTCGAACCCCGGCTTGGCGACCTCGGGTCCGACCTCCCCATAGCCGGTGAACGATCCGTAGACGAGCCGTTCGTTCAGCGCGGCGAGTTTCGGATAGTCGACGCCCAGCTTCTTGCGGACCGACAGCGGGTAGTTGGTGATGAACACGTCCGCCTGCCGCGCCAATCGCTGCAGCACGGCCTGGCCTTGCGGTTGGGCCAGGTCCAGCGCGATGCCGCGCTTGTTGCGGTTGTCCAGCATCCAGCCATAAGGCTGGTCGGACCGGGGCGTGCCGGGCAGCGTCGGCAGCGCGCGGAACGGATCGCCGGCGCCCGGGGGCTCGATCTTGATGACGTCGGCGCCGAAGTCGCCGAGCAGCATCGCGGCGGTCGGCGCGGCGATGAAACTACTGCAGTCGATGACCTTCAGGCCGTCGAACAGGCTTGCCATGGGGCTGTCTCCCGGTGTTGATCGTTGCTTCTCTTTGATGCTTGCCCGGGCGTTCAGCCCTGGCGCGCCTTGCGCTGCGCGTCGGCGCGCGCGTGCAGCAGCGCGACCTGCGTGTCGTCGCGCTCGCGCTCCATTTGCGTCATCGGCGTGTCGGCATAGGCCTTCTCGCCCTGGTCGATGATCAGTTGCGCGACTTCGTCACTGTATTCGATCGGCGATTGAACCGGCCAGGACTTGCGCATGCCGGGGCCGAACTGCTTGAAGTAGCCGACGAATCCGGTCGGGCCGCCGCCCATGTAGAACGAGCTGAACGGGCCGTTGACGGCCCAGCGCAGGCCGAGCGAGTTCGTGACGATGTCGTCCAGCTCGTCGATGGTGACGACGCCTTCCTTCACCAGGTAGCAGCACTCGCGGAAGATCACGCCCTGCAGCCGGTTGGCCACGAAGCCGGGGACCTCCTTGCGCAGCACGCGCGCGACCTTGCCCAGCGCCGTATAGAACGCGGCCGCGTCGCGAACGGCTTCGGGCGAGGTCTTCTCGCCGGCGACGATCTCGACCAGCGGGATCAGGTGCGGCGGATTGAACGGGTGGCCGATCAGCAGGCGGCTCGGATCGCGCATCAGCTTGGCTTGCAGCGTGGCCGGGCGGGCCGAGCTGGACGACAGCAGCAGCGCGTGCGGGGCCACCGCGCTCTCGATCCGCGCCCATAGCTGCTGCTTCCACTCGGTCCGCTCGGGGCCGTTCTCCTGGACCACGTCGACGTTCGCCACCGCCCGCTCGAGATCGGGCTCGAACGACAGCCGCGCTTCGAGGCCCTCGTGCGGCAGCCCGAGCGCGGCCAGCGTGGGCGCGGCCTTGGCCAGATAGTCCTTGACCGAGGCTTCGATGTCCGGTTGGGGGTCATTGACGACGACGCGCAGTCCGTGCGCCAGGAACAGGGCGGCCCAGGATGCGCCGATGACGCCCGCGCCGATGACGCACACGTTCTGATAACGACCGAGGATAGCCGCGTTGTCTTGCTGCTCGCTCACCTTGTGTCTCCTCCGCTCGCGGCGTTCGTGTTCGCGCGGACTCGCGGTGATCGAGACGCGTCGTGACGGCATCGATATTGCCGGGCCGCCCCATCGCGGAGAAGGTTTTTTTGGGACAAACGATGTCCTTTTTTGCCGTCTGGCCGATCGTGCTTCGCTGGCCGATGCCAGCGGTCGCGGAACGCGAATCCGGTCATCCGGGGCTTTTTTGCGACAATGCGCATTGGCTCACTCGGAGAATCCGATGGACGTCCCCTCGGTGGTACCCGCAGCACCGGTGGCCCCCGACGCCGCGCTGCGCGCGCTGCGGCACGAAGACTATACGGCCCGGCCGACGCCCGAGCGCCAGGCCCAGGTCGTCGCCGCGATGCGCGAGATCCTGCCCGGACCCAGCGTGCTGTACGAGGTCGAGGACACGCGGCCCTACGAATGCGACGCGTTGTCCGCGTTCCGGCAGTTGCCGATGGTCGTCGTGCTGCCCGAGACCGAAGCCCAGGTGGCGGCGATCCTGAAGGCCTGCAGCCGGCTGGACGTGCCGGTCGTCGCGCGCGGGGCCGGGACCAGCCTGTCCGGCGGCTCGATGCCGCACGGCTCGGGCGTCGTGCTGTCGCTGGCGCGTTTCAACCGGATCCTGTCGATCGATCCGCTGGCGCGCACGGCCCGCGTGCAGCCGGGCGTGCGCAACGCGGCGATCTCCGAGGCGGTCGCGCACCTGGGCCTGTACTACGCGCCCGATCCCTCGTCGCAGATCGCCTGCACGATCGGCGGCAACGTCGCCGAGAATTCCGGCGGCGTGCATTGCCTGAAGTACGGGTTGACCGTCCACAACGTGCTGAAGGTGCGCGGGCTGACGATCGACGGCGAGGTCGTCGAGTTCGGCGGCGACGCGCTCGATGCGCCGGGGTTGGACCTGCTGGCGCTGGTGATCGGCTCCGAGGGAATGCTGGCGGTGACCACCGAGGTCACCGTCAAGCTCGTGCCGCGGCCGGCGCTGGCGCGCGTCGTGATGGCGTCGTTCGACGACGTCGTCAAGGCTGGCGATGCGGTCGCGAGGATCATCGCCGAGGGCATCATTCCGGCCGGCCTCGAGATGATGGACAAAAAGGCGACGATCGCCGTCGAGGATTTCGTGCACGCCGGTTACGACCTGGACGCCGAGGCGATCCTGCTGGCCGAGTCCGACGGCACGCCCGAGGAGGTCGCCGAAGAGATCGAGCGGATGGAGGCCGTGCTGAAGGCCGCCGGCGCGACGCGCTGCCAGGTGTCGTCGTCCGAGGCCGAGCGGCTGCTGTTCTGGTCGGGGCGCAAGAACGCGTTTCCGGCCGCCGGCCGGCTGTCGCCCGACTACTACTGCATGGACGGCACGATTCCGCGCAAGAACCTCGGCCGCATGCTGCTGGCGATCGTCGACATGGAGCGCCGCTACGGGCTGCGCTGCATCAACGTCTTCCACGCCGGCGACGGCAACCTGCATCCGTTGATCCTGTTCGATTCGAACGACGCCGATCAATGGCGCAAGGCCGAGCTGTTCGGCGCCGAGATCCTCGAGCTATGCGTCGAGCTGGGCGGCACCGTCACCGGCGAGCACGGCGTCGGCGTCGAGAAGATCAACTCGATGTGCGTGCAGTTCTCGGCCGCCGAGCGGGCCGCGATGTTCGCGATCAAGCGCGCGTTCGATCCGGCCGGACTGTTGAACCCGGGCAAGGCGATTCCGTCGCTGGCGCGCTGCGCCGAGTACGGCAAGATTCACGTGCACGGCGGCCGGCTGCGCTTTCCCGAGCTGCCTCGTTTCTGAACCCCGCCGCGCCGGGTTCGTGCCCGGACGCGGCCGCGACGAAGCCACCCCTGCGAACGGATGCCATCGCGATGTCGCTCGATACTTCCCACGCGCCCCGCGGCGGCCTGGATCTGCCCGAGGCGATGAGCGCCGAGGCGGCGCTGGCCGAACTGTCGGCGCTGCGCGAACGCGTGCTGCGCGCCGATCGCCTGCGCCGGCCGTTGTGGCTGCGCGGCGCCGGCAGCAAGGACTTCTTCGGCGAGCCGCCGGCCGGCGATCTGCTCGACCTGACGCGGCTGCGCGGCGTCATCAGCTACGAGCCGACCGAACTGGTGATCACCGCGCGCGGCGGCACCTCGCTCGAGGCCGTGCAGGCGCTGCTGGCCCGCCACGGGCAGATGCTGGCGTTCGAGCCGCCGGCGTTCGGCCCGCGCAGCACGATCGGCGGCGTGGTCGCGGCCGGCCTGTCCGGGCCGCGGCGGATGGCCAGCGGATCGGTCCGCGATTTCGTGCTCGGCGCGGCCCTGCTGCCCGCCAGCGGCGAACTGCTGTACTTCGGCGGCCAGGTGATGAAGAACGTCGCCGGCTACGACGTGTCGCGGCTGCTGGCCGGCTCGCTGGGCATCCTCGGCCTGATCACCGAGGTGTCGCTGAAGGTGCTGCCGGTGCCGGCGGCGCAGGCTTCGTTGAGGATGCCGGTGCCGGGCAGCCGGATCATCCGGCTGTTGAACGAATGGGGCGGACAGCCGCTGCCGATCAGCGCGACCGCCTGGGCGCCGCCCGCGCACGGGCTCGGCGGCGTTGACGCGCCCGGCGTGCTGACCGTGCGGCTGTCGGGCGCGCGCGCGGCCGTCGAGCACGCGGCCGAGCGGATCGGCGAGCCGTTCGCCGCCGCCGGCGTCACGCGGCTCGATCCGGCCGAGGCCGAGCGCTACTGGGCCGACGTGCGCGATCATCGCGATCCGTTCTTCGCTGGCGACGCGCCGCTGTGGCGCCTGTCGCTGCCGTCGACCGCGTCGCTGACCGACCTGCCGGACCTCGGCGACGGCCGCCAGTTCGTCGAGTGGGGCGGTGCGCTGCGCTGGCTGCGCACGGCGGCCGACGCGACGATCGTGCGCGCGGCGGCCGAGCACCTGGGCGGCACGGCGACGCTGTTCCGCGGCGGCTGGCGGACCGGCGCGCAGGCGGGCCGGTCGACGCCGTTCGGGGTGTTCCATCCGCTGGCGCCGGTCAACATGCGCCTGCATCGTCAACTGAAGCAGGCGTTCGATCCGAATGGCATTTTCAATCCGGGGCGCATGGTCCGGGGTTTGTGACGGGATGACCGAACGATGGAAACGCACCTGGCCGAGTGGCTGCGCGACACGCCCGACGGGATCGAGGCCGAATCGATCCTGCGCAAATGCGTGCACTGCGGCTTCTGCACGGCGACCTGCCCGACCTATCAGTTGCTGGGCGACGAGCTCGACGGCCCGCGCGGGCGCATCTACCTGATCAAGCAGGTCGTCGAAGGCGCCGCCGCCGGACCGGCGACGCTGGCGCACCTGGATCGCTGCCTGACCTGCCGCAACTGCGAGAGCACCTGCCCGTCGGGCGTCGCTTATGGACACCTGGTCGACGTCGGCCGGCGCCTGGTCGAGAAGCAGGTGCGGCGGCCGCTGGGCGAGCGCGTGCTGCGCACGGCGCTCAGGCAGGGCCTGACGCGCCGCTGGTTGTTCGGTCCGGCGATGCGGGCCGGCAAGGTGATGCGGCCGATGCTGCCGGCCGGGCTGCGCGACAAGGTGCCCGCCAGCGCCGACGATCGCCTCGGGCGCCGCTGGCCGCGCGGCCGGCACGAGCGGCGCGTGCTGCTGTTGAACGGCTGCGTGCAGCCGGCGATGATGCCGAACATCGACGCGGCCACCGCGCGCGTGCTCGATCGGCTCGGCGTGCAGGCGATCGTCGAACGCCGGTCGGGCTGCTGCGGCGCGATCCGTCATCACCTGAACGACGAGGCGGGCGCGCGCAAGCAGGCCCGGCGCAACATCGACGCCTGGGCGCGCTGGCTCGACGGCCCGCAGGCGGTCGAGGCGATCGTCATCAACGCGTCGGGTTGCGGCGCGATGCTCAAGGATTACGGTCATCTGCTGCGCGACGACGGCGCTTATGCCGAGCGCGCGCGCCGCGTCAGCGCGATGACGCGCGATCTCGCCGAGTGGCTGCCCGAGTTCGACGCGGCGATCCGCGCGGCGCTGCCGCCGGACGTCGGCACGCGCGCGGCATTCCACCCGCCGTGCACGCTGCAGCACGGCCAGCAGATCAAGGGCGCGGTCGAACGCTTGCTGGCGGGTTGGGGCGTGTCGTTGACGCCGGTCGCCGACAGCCACCTGTGCTGCGGCTCGGCCGGCACCTATTCGGTGCTGCAGCCGGAGTTGTCGCGCCAGTTGCGCGACCGCAAGCTGGCCAGCCTGCTCGACGGGCAGCCGCAGGTGATCCTGTCGGCCAACATCGGCTGCCTGACGCACCTGCAGTCGGGCACGCAGACGCGCGTGCGCCATTGGATCGAGTGGCTGGACGAGCAGTTGCGCGCGGCCTCGTCCGCGGCGCCGGCCGCGCCTTCAGAGCCGGCCGCGCCCTCCGCTTAGCGCGAACCCGCCGCTCAGAACCCGCCCGCGGCGCGGAACACCTGCACGGTCCGCACGAGGTTGCTCGAGCGTTGCGCCATGCTGTCGGCGGCCGCCGCCGCCTGCTCGACCAGCGCGGCGTTGCGTTGCGTGGTCTCGTCCATCGCGGTGATCGCCAGGTTGATCTGGTCGATGCCCGCGCTCTGCTCCTGCGAGGCGATCGTGATCTCGCCCATGATGCCGGTCACGCGCTGGATCGCGGTGACGATCTCGCGCATCGTGTCGCCGGCCTGGTCGACGAGCTGCGTGCCGTTGCGCACCCGGCCGACCGAATCCTCGATCAGCGTCTTGATCTCGTGGGCCGCCTCGGACGAGCGCTGCGCGAGGTTGCGCACCTCGGCGGCCACGACCGCGAAGCCGCGGCCCTGCTCGCCGGCGCGCGCCGCTTCGACGGCGGCGTTCAGCGCCAGGATGTTGGTCTGGAACGCGATGCCGTCGATGACGGCGATGATGTCGACGATGCGGTTCGACGACTCGGCGATCTCGGTCATCGTCCGGACGACCTGCTCGACGACGCCGCCGCCGCGCCGCGCGACTTCCGACGCGCCGCTGGCGAGCTGGTCGGCCTGGCGCGCGTTGTCGGCGTTCTGACGCACGGTGCTGGTCAGCTCCTCCATCGACGCGGCGGTTTGCTCGAGGCTGGCGGCCTGCTCTTCGGTGCGGCCGGACAGATCCGAGTTGCCCTGCGCGATCTCGCGCGCCGCGGTGTGGATCGCATCGGCCGAATCCTTGATTTCGTTGACGATCTGCGTCAACTGGTCGACCGACATGTTCACGTACTCCTTTAGTTGCCCGAAGGTGCCGGCGTAGTCGGCGACGATGCGCTCGGTCAGGTCGCCCTTGGCCATGGCGCCCATCACGCGCGAGACGTCGTTCAGCGCCGACTCGGTCGTGCGCATGACCCGGTTCAGGCCGTCGCTGATCTGCGTGAAGAACGGGTCGTCGAGCCGCGTCCGCAGGCGCTGCGAGAAGTCGCCGGCGGCGGCGGCCTCGACCAGCTCGGCGGTCTGTTGCTCGGCGTGCAGCAGGGCCGTGCGGTCGACCCATTCGACGACCGAGCCGATGCGCTCGCCGTCGGCGCCGCTGACCGGACTGACCGTCAACTGGAACGCCCGGTCGCCGATGAGGATCTGCGCGCGGTGCTTGCCGCGCAGCGAGCCGAGCAGGTCGCGCTGCCGGGCCGGCCGCGCGTGGAACGCATCGAAGTTCATGCCGATCAGGCGATCGGCGGCGAAATCCGGCAGGACCTTGCGCAGGTCGGCTTCGGCCGCTCGCAGCATCGCCGTCATCGCGTCGTTCATGTAGACGATGCGGCCGTCCAGGTCGGCGATCATCACGTTGGTCGAGCAGGTGTCGAGCGCGTTGCGGACCCGCGCCTCGGCGGTCGCCTGCTCGCGTTCGCGCCGCCGCCGCGCCTCGTGCTGCAGCGGGTCCGCCGATTCGGCCGTGCGGTCGCGCCATTCGACCAGGGTTCCGTCGCGGCGGCCCCGCGCGTCGACGATCGGCTCGATCGACGGCACCAGGCGACGCTCGCCGATCGCCGGTTCGGCCTGCTGCGCGGGGCCCGGCCCCGTCGCGTCCCACTGCGGGATCACGCTCGACAGCGGGGTGCCGACCAGCGTCGTCGCCGGCGCGATCGCGTGCTCGCGGCCCGGGCGGTCGAGCAGCTCGACGGCCGACGGGTTCGCGTACGCGATCCGGTGCTGCGCGTCGGCGACCAGCAGCGGCGTGGCCGCCACGTCGAACGCGCGCCGGCAACGGAACGCATCGACCGCCGCGGCGCCGGCCGCCCGCATGGCCTCGCGCATCGCGTCCATCGTTTCGCCGATCCGCGCGAGCTCGCCCGGCAGGCGGGGCATCCGCGCCGTGTAGTCGCCGTCGGCGTAGGCGCACAGGACCTCGATCGTCCGGCCGCTCAGATCCGTGTACGTCTGCGCCAGATCGTTCAGCGACTCGGCCGCCCGGCGATAGGCGCCCGATAACCGATCGAGCGGCATGCGGTGGTCGACGTGGCCGGCCAGATGCGCATCGGCCATCGCCTGCTGTTCGGTCGTGAAGCGGCGGATCGTCTCGCCCATCCGCTCGATCGCGTCGAGCAGTTGCCCGATCTCGTCGTGCCCGGCGCGGCGGATCGGCACGTCGACGCGGCCTTCGGCCAGCGCCCGCGCCACGTCGGCCGCGTGCCGGATCGGCCGCGTGATGCCGCGGCTGAACCACCAGCCGAGCGCGATCGACAGCAGCGCCGACGCCAGGCCGATCGCGATCATCGTCATGTCGATGCCCTGCGCGGCCCCGCTCGGCCGGGTGACGCCGACCAGCGACGCGAGGGCGACGCCGATGATCGGAACGGTGGCGAGGATCATCACCTTCGCGGTGATGCTCAGCGAACGAGACGGAGGGGGGGTGATGCCAACGGAACGCGGGGGTACGGCGGGGAGGCTCATGTGATGCGCGAGCCGGATGAACGGCTGGTGGTGGCGGCTTCGGGTTTGCAAATGGTGACAGTTGCACCGAAGACCGAACGGTGGGGAAGCCGTGCAGAAACCCGCCAATTCCCACGCGCCGCCGCGCCGCGCCGATCAGCCGCCGTTCAGCAGTCGCGTCGTCCGGGCGCGCGCCGCGTGGTATTCGCGCGCGGTCTGGTCGATCAGCGCCTCGACCGAGCTGACGGCCTTGACGCCCGACACCGAATGTCCGGCGCTCCAGATGTCGGCCCAGCGCTTGACGCCGGTGCTGCCGCCGCTGCCGTATAGCGCCGCCGCGCGCTCCGCGCTCATGTCGGTCGGCAGATTCTTCGGGTCCAGGCCGGCGGCGACGATCGACGGTTTCAGCGTATTGGTCTCAAGGCCGGTGAACGCCTTGGACAACAGGATGTCGTCGAGCCGGCTGTCGACGAGCATCTGCTTGTAGCCGTCGGCGGCCATGCTCTGGTCGGTCGCGATGAACTTGGTGCCCATGTAGGCGAGGTCGCAGCCGAGCACCTCGGCGGCCCATAGCGCATGGCCGTCGGACACGCCGCCGGCCATGACGATCGGGCCGTCGAAGATCTCGCGCACGGCGCGCGCGAACGACAGGCCGTTGGCCCAGCCGGTCTGGCCGCCGGCGCCGGCCGTCAGCAGGATCAGCCCGTCGACGCCGGCCGCGATCGCCTTCTCGGCGTGGCGCACCGACGCGACGTCGGCGAACACCAGGCAGCCGGCGTCGTGCAGCGGCGCGATCACGGGCTCGGGCGAGCCCACGCTGGTGATCACCATTCGCGCGCGATGGCGGATCACGCAGGCCAGGTCGTCCATCAACGCTTCGCGGCGGATGATCAGGTTAGGGCAGACCGGCGCGTCGGCCGGCGTCAGCGCGGCGTTGATCTCGGTCATCCACGCGTCGAGCTGCTCGGCGCTGCGGCAGTTGGCCGACGGGAACGAGCCGATCACGCCCCGGCGGCAGGCGGCGATCACCAGCTCGGGGCCCGAGACCCGGAACATCGGCGCCGCGATCAGCGGCAGCTTCAGCCGGGGACGGATGTCGCGTTCGAAATCGGTCATCGCGGGGACTCCTACGGGCCGCCGGTCGGCTCCGCGGCCGCCGGCATGGGGGGCGTTCGCCGGTCGCGCCGGCCGCGCTCAGAGCGCGCGGGCGATCAACTCCTTCATCACCTCGTTGGATCCGCCGTAGATGCGGCCCACGCGCGAGTTGGCGAACATCCGCGCGATCGGGTACTCGAGCATGTAGCCGTAGCCGCCGTGGAGCTGCAGGCACTCGTCGATGACCTGGAACGCGGTCTGCGAGGTCCACCACTTGGCCATCGCCGCGGTCGTCGTGTCCAGGCCGCCGGCCAGGATCTTCTCCATGCAGTCATCGACGAACACCGCGGCCACCTTGCACAGCGTCTGGCATTCGGCGAGCTTGAAACGGGTGTTCTGCATGTCGGCCAGCGGCGCGCCGAACACCGTGCGCTGCTTCGTGTACTCGATCGTCAGCTCGACGGCCCGCGTCATCGCCGCGACCGATCCCAGCCCGATGATCAGCCGCTCCTGCGGCAACTGCTGCATCAACTGGTAGAAGCCCTTGCCCTCCTCGGTGCCCAGCAGGTTCGATTGCGGCACCTCGACGTTGTCGAAGAACAGCTCGGCGGTGTCCTGGCCCTTCTGGCCGATCTTCTCGAGGATCCGGCCGCGCTTGAATCCGGGCAGGTCCTTGGTCTCGATCATGATCAGCGACACGCCCCGGCTGCCGGCGTCCGGATCGGTCTTGACCACCAGCACGATCAGGTCGCACCAGTAGCCGTTGGTGATGAAGGTCTTGGCGCCGTTGATCAGGTAGCGGTCGCCCTTCTTGTCGGCGCGGGTGCGGATGCTCTTCAGGTCGGAGCCGGCGCCCGGCTCGGACATCGCGATCGCGGCGACCAGCCGGCCGGCCGCCATCTCGGGCAGGTATTTCTTCTTCTGCTCCTCGGTGCCGTAGCGCAGGATGTAGTGCGACACGATGCCGCTGTGCACGTTGGTGCCCAGCGACGAGGCGATCGCCCGCGACTGCTCGATCGCGATGATCGCGTCGTGCGCGAAGGTGCCGCCGCCGCCGCCGTATTCCTCGGGGATGCTCGGGCACAGCATGCCGATCTCGCCGGCCTTGAGCCAGACTTCGCGATCGACCTTCTGCTGCTTCCACCAGCGCTCCTCGTTCGGCGCCAGCTCCTTCTCGACGAAGCGGCGGATCGAGTCGCGGAACAGCGCCAGGTCGCCCTGGATCCAGCGGTGCTGGTGCTCGCGCTCATAAGCGGGGGATGAGGTGTTCATTGTGCTCATTGATCAGGGTCTCAATCGGACTTGATGTTCAGTTCTTCGAGATTGCGTTTCTCGGCCACGAAGGTTTCCTCGGCGACGCGCGTGAACGCCGCGCTGCCCATGTTCAGGTCGCGCAGATCGAAGGTGTCGAGCGCCTTGCGGTAGGCCGGGTCGTCGCGCGAGCCCAGGAACGCCCGCTCCAGCGTCGCGACGATCTTCGGATCCATGCCTTTCGGTCCGACCAGCCCCCACGGCGAATCGACGACGATGTCGTAGCCCGCTTCCTTGACGGTCGGCACGTTCGGGTACTTGCTCAGCCGCTTGTCGGTGAGCACCGCGAGCAGGCGCGCCTTGCCCGTTTCCACCAGCGGCGTCCAGGCGGCATCGATCTGGCCATGGATGTGGCCGCCGAGCATCGCGGCCGAAATCTCGGCGCCGCCCTTGAACGGCACGTAGTTGATGTCGGCGCCGGACAGCTTGCCGAGCTTGAACGCCGCGATGTGGCCCGACGCACCGGTGCCGGTGCCGCCCAGCGACAGCTTGCCCGGGTTGGCCTTGGCCCATTGGATCATCTCGCCGAGCGTCTTCCACGGGGCGTCGGCATTGACGGCGACCGCGAACGTGTAGGCGGCCAGGCCGGCGATGTACGTGAAGTCCTTGATGGGGTCGTAGTTGACCTTCTGCTGGTGCGGCAGCCGCCACAGGCTGGCCGGCGCGATCGCGACCGTGTAGCCGTCCGGCGCGGCGTTCTTGGCGACGCCGACCGGCCCGAGCGTGCCGGCCACGCCCGGCTTGTTCTCGATGACGACCGACTGGCCGAGCTTCTTGGCGGCAGCGGCCGACAGCGAGCGCACCGGAATGTCGCTGGCGCTGCCCGGCGGGAACGGGACCACCAGCGTGATCGGGCGCGTCGGGTAGGCGGCCTGCGCCCGGGCCGGGCGGATCGTCGGCAACGCCGCCGCGGCGACGGTCAGCGTGCCCAGCGCCCATTGGCGGCGGCGGCGGTCGATCGGTGTGCGGGCGTCGCCGGGGGATCGGCGGGGAGGCGGGGTAGTGTCGTCGTGAGGCATCGGCGCTTCCATGAATCGATTGCCTCGGCATTATCCGCGAAGACCGGCCCCGGTCCATGCCGGTTCGATCGGACGAACCTACGGGCGCCCGAAGGGGGGTCAGGAGGTCGGCGCCGCCGTGTAGTCGATCAGGCGCGACGTGATCCAGTCCTCGCGCAGGCGCGTGCGCGGCACGCCGGGCCAGTAGTAGATGCCCGTCCATTCGCGCAGGACCCAGCGCTCGACCGCCGGCGCGTACCAGATCGTCTCGCTGCGCTCCGGCCACTCGCGAAACAGGTCGTCGTGGCGGAACTGGATCCGCCGCTCGATCCGCAGGCAGTCGTAGGTCCCGGCGGGCACCGTGATCCGCTCCCAGCCCGGCGCGGTCAGCCACTGCGACCACGCCAGCGAGCTGGAATTGCCGGTCACCCGGTAGGTGGTCGACAGCGTCGAGCGCGCGCCGGCCCGCAGCACCGCCGGCAGGCGCGGCACCGGCCGCGCGAAGTGCTGCGGCATGTCGAAACCGAGGTCGTCGATGACGCGCCACGGCGCTTCGTAGCGCTCCTGCCCGATCGTCGCGCCGTCGCCGTCGGTGATCGTGACGACGACCAGCGGCCCGTCGACCTGCGTGACCGTGTGCGCCCGGATGCCCAGCGACTGGTCGTTGTAGCGGTTGATCCGCTGGTAGCGCCAGCGCTGGCCGACGCGCGCGACCGGCAACGGCGGCGCGGTCGCGGGGCCGGGCAGGAAGGCGGGCGAGGCGCAGGCGCCGAGCATCAGCGCCGCCGGGGAGACGGCGGCCGTCCGCAGCCAGCGGCGGCGGCCCGGATCGGCGGCGGCCGCGTCCCCGGACCGGACGCCCGGGAAAGGCCGGGTCGGCAGGCGGCCGCGTGTCATCGCCGCGGCGTCAGTCGGGCATCGCCCGGCCGTCGTTCAGTCGCAGCACGCCCTTGATCATCCGGTACAGGTACCACACGACCGGGATGGCGAACAAGAACCACAGCAGCCCGAACGACAGCAAGGTCAGCAGGAAGGCCGGTATCCAGGTCACGACGATCCAGAACAGCGTCCACCAGAACGTGCGGATCATCCAGTTCATGTGGCTTTCGTAGATCGTGCCCCGGGCGTCGTCGCGCTTGATGTAGTTGATGATCAGCGCGATGACCGACAGGAATCCCATGGACAGCAGCGGACCGGCGATGTGCAGCGCGTAGTCGAGCATCGCGACGCGGCGCAGGCCCAGGTTCCGATCCGTATCGATGATTTCCACGGCGTTCATGGCTCTCCTTGATCAGTTGATCGTAGCCGGCGAGGGGCCCGCCGGCAAAGGGCGGGGCGTGCCGGTTAGTTCGGGCCTGCCCCGGCAACTTTCAACCGCTGGTCAGGAACGTCCGGATTCCCGACGCGATGAACTGCACGCCGACGCAGAACAGCAGGAAACCCATCAGCCGCGTCATCACCTCGATCGCCGCCTCGCCCATCCGGTTGACGATCACCCGGGCGCTGCGCAGCACGATCAGCTCGAGCACGCAGACCCCGATCATCGCCAGCACCGCGCCGGCGTACGCGCTGACCCGGTGGCCGATCGCGTCGATTTCGCCGATCTCGGTCGAGATGCCGATGACGACGGCGATCGTGCCCGGCCCGGTGATGCCCGGGAGCGCCAGCGGAAAGAACGCCGGGTTCTTGAACGACTGGGTCTGCGGCGACTGCCGCTCGTCGCGGCCATACAGCATGCCGTGGCCCAGGATCGCGACGACGATGCCGCCGGCGATCCGCAGCGCGCCCAGCGAGATGCCGAACATCGACAGCACCAGCGTGCCGGCGAACAGGCTGACCAGCAGGATCGACAGGCAGTAGCCGGCCGCGCGGCGCGCCATCGCCTGCGCGTCGGCATCGGACAGGTGGCCGGACAGCCCGGTGAAGAACGGGATCGTCGCCAGCGGGTTGATGATCGTGACGAGGCTGACGAAACCGCCGAGCAGGAAGCTCGCGAACGGTTTGATCAGCGCGGTTTCCGGCAACACGACGCTGACCTCATGCCGTGCCGTCGGGCTTGTCGATGGACGCCGCCTGGCCGGGCGGCGCCGGTGGGGTACCCGGCTGGCCGGCCTTGGCCGGCGGGCGCTGGCGGCTGAATTCCTTGCGCAACTCGTCGACGCGGACCGAGCCCTTGACCCAGCCCTTGCGCTCGGCCCAGCGGGCGGCCGGAAACACGACCAGCGCGGTCAGCACCGCGACGACGATCGTGCGTTCGAAGCCTTCGCTGGTGAAGGACTCGGCAACGGTGCCCGCGACCATCACGGTCCCGATCGTCACCAGCATCAGGAAGATGAAACCCTTGGCCGTCATCGCGCGCCCTCCGTCTTTTCTTCGGCTCGGTCGTCTACCAGGAGCGGGCGGGCCGTCGCCTGCCGGATCCCTGACGGTTCGCGGGTCATTAGCGGCGGTCCGCCTCGATTCGACCCGGTTTATAGCATGATCGGTGCGTGCCGACCCGACTTCGAGCCCCCCGATCGGACTCCCGCCGGACCCCGGCGCGATAGAATCGACGTCGTCCGGCGCGTCGCGCCGTCTTTCGCGTCCGCCATGTCGCCCACGGCACCGATCTCGTCCTCGTCCGCGGCCTCGCGCGTACCCCCGTCTTCGTCGGCGTTGACGTCGTCGGTGCTGCGCGACGCCGCGGCGCCGGGTTATGCCGGCATCGAGCCCGGCGACGGGCGGCGCGTCGTCGTCGGCCTGTCGGGCGGCGTCGATTCGTCGGTCACCGCCTGGCTGCTCAAGCAGCACGGCTACGACGTCGTCGGCCTGTTCATGAAGAACTGGGAGGAGGACGACGACGGCGAATACTGCTCGACGCGCCAGGACCTGCTCGACGCCGCCAGCGTGGCCGACGTCATCGGCATCGACATCGAGGCCGTCAATTTCGCCGCCGAGTACAAGGATCGCGTGTTCGCCGAGTTCCTGCGCGAGTACTCGGCCGGCCGCACGCCGAACCCCGACGTGCTGTGCAACGCCGAGATCAAGTTCAAGGCGTTCCTCGACCACGCGATGCGGATGGGCGCCGGCCTGATCGCCACCGGCCACTATGCGCGGGTGCGCGCGGTCGCCGGCGCGGACGGCGAGCGGCGCTGGCAATTGCTGCGCGGGCTGGACGCCGGCAAGGACCAGAGCTACTTCCTGCACCGGCTCGATACCGCGCAACTGTCGCGGGCGCTGTTTCCGCTCGGCCCGCTGCCCAAGCGGCAGGTGCGCGCGATCGCGGCCGCGCTCGGCCTGTCCAATGCCGCCAAGAAGGACTCGACCGGCATCTGCTTCATCGGCGAACGGCCGTTCCGCGAGTTCCTCAACCGCTATCTGCCGACGCGGCCCGGTCCGATCGTCGACGACGCCGGCCGCACGATCGGCGAGCACGTCGGGCTGGCGTTCTACACGCTCGGCCAGCGCAAGGGCATCGGCATCGGCGGCCTGCGCGACGGCAGCGGCGATCCCTGGTACGTCGCGCGCAAGGACATGGCGCGCAACACGCTGTACGTGGTCCAGGGGCACGACCATCCGTGGCTGCTGTCGTCGGCGCTCGAGGCCGGATCGGTGTCGTGGATCGATGGCCGGCCGCCGGCCGAGGCGCTGTGCGGCCTCCGGCCTCTGGGCGCCAAGACG
>JASGFT010000070.1:0-24240 GCA_047605425.1 Burkholderiaceae bacterium
TGGCACGCGCGCACATCGGGCGCTCCCGCGCGGCTGACGCAGGTCTTTCCTTAGCGGCGAGCGCCGCGAGCCGACCCTCGTTGCGTGGCGAACTCGCCCCGCGCGGCCTTTCCTTTTCTCAGGTCCTCATCCACAGGAGCAACTCATGTCTTCCATTCATTGCCGGTCCAGATCCGTGCTCGCAATGCTGCTGTGCACGCTCGCGGCGTGCGGCAGCGGCGGAGGTGACGATGACAACGGCGGCGGCGACTCGACCGGAAGCGTGGTCGTCTCCGCGGTGATCGGCCCATCCGGCGGCACGCTGGCGACTCCCGGCGGCGCGAGCATCGTCATCCCACCGGGCGCGCTGGACGCCGACACGACGATCGGCATCGAGCAGAATGCCGCCGGTTCGCCGGTGCAGCCGTCCGGTCTGGCGGCCGCGGGCGCGATGCTCGCGTTCACGCCGCACGGCGCGCGCTTCGCCGTCCCGGTCACCGTCACGCTGCCCTTCGATCCGGGCAGCGTGCCGTCGGGCAGCGCACCGGCCCTGGTCAAGACCAACGCGCAGAACCAGTGGGAACCGGTGGTCGACGCGCAGTTCGCCGGCGACCGCGTGACGGCGCAGGTCGATGGCTTCTCGTTCGCCCAGGTCGTCGTGCCGCCGCTGCAACGTCTCGGTGCGAGCCAGCAATGGACGTTCGAGACCTTTCCCGGCAACGGGCTGGAGTCGACCATCGTCGACACGGATGGGCAGAGCGGCTCGCTGCTGTCGCACGTCGTCGCCTTCGGCCCCACGCCGTTCGACGCCATCCTGATCGGCCTGACCGAGACCCTGCTGCCGGACGGCCTGGCCAACGGCATGGTGTTCTCCACCGCCGACGGCATCACCTTCGGCGCTTTCGTCGAGGCACCGTCGGCTCGGCTCGGCGGCACGCAGCCGATCGGCAGCAGCGTCGATTTTTTCCAGGAGCAATCGTTCATCAAGCACGCCGATGACGCCACGCTGAGCTTCACGATCACGCGCGTGCTGATCGACCTCAGCGACTTCAACCCGCGATCGCCGACCGGTAGCGTCTACCTGCGCGGTTTCACCGATCTGCAGGTCTATGGCTTGCAGAACGTTGGAGAGCCGGCGTTTTTTTACGCCGAGGCCACCGCCTCGGCGGTCGGCGAGAACGGCCTGTGGATCCCCACCGCCGACACCGGCGCGCTATCGCGGATTCCGGTCTGGGAACGCGACCGTCACTTCGACATCGTCCAGACGAATAGGACCTCGCTCTCCGGCTGCCCCGGCGGCCGGGTCGAAATGAAGTTGAAGCGCCCGCTGACTTTCCACGTCGACCTGTCCAAGGTGGACAAGGAGAAGGTCTTTTCGTTGATCACCCGTATCACCGCGACGACGATCAACCGCAAAGGCGGCGGCTCGGCCGGCGACTGCCAGGGCTCCTATGCGGCCGCCTTCCTGCGCGACCCGCAGCGGATCGGCGGCACGACGCTGTTTTTCACCGGCCTGGAGCCGGTCGCCAGCGCACGCCCGCCGCAGCCCTTGCCCGACGCACCCGCCGAGCCGGTGGCCTGCGTGCCCGGGCCCGGCCCGGATGCCGAGGCCGGCGTGCTGCAGTTCGATGCGCCCGCGTATGCGGTCGACGAATCACCCGGTGCGCCGCAGACCATCGCCATCACGCGCAGCGGCGGCAGCCGCGGAGCGGTCAGCGCGACGCTGCGCACCAGCGACGGCTCGGCCGTGGCCGGCACCCATTACTCGCCGCTCGCCGCCACGGTGTTCTTCGCCGATGGAGAGCTCGGGCGCCGCGTCATCGCGGTCCCGATCCTGCCGGATGCGAGCAGCGGGCCCGACAGGACAGTCGGCCTGGCCTTGTCGCAACCCGGCGGTTGCGCGGCGCTCGGCGAGCGGGCGACGGCGGTGCTGACGATCGTCGACGACGACACGCAGGCGCCGTCGCCGCCGCCGGAAATCGGCCTCGACCCGGGCTTCGGCAGCGCCGGCAAGGTGGCCACGCCCGGATTCGGCGGCAATGACAGCGCGATGGCATTGCAGGCCGACGGCAAGATCGTCATGGCCGGCGGCTCGACGACCGAATTCGTGCTTGCCCGCTTCAACGCCGACGGCAGCCCCGACGCCGGCTTCGGCAGCGGCGGCCGGGTCACGACCGACATGATCGCCGGCGGCATCGTGCAGGAAGAGGCGCGGGCGGTCGCGATCCAGCCCGACGGCAGGATCGTCGTCGCCGGCTTCACGCGCAACGGCCTGCCGTTCAGCTTCGCGCTGACCCGCTACCACCCGGACGGCAGTCTCGATACCGGCTTCGGCGCTGCCGGCAAGGTGACCGGCGGCATCACCGGGCGCGCATTCGCCGTGGCGATCCAGGCCGACGGCAGGATCGTCGTCGCCGGTGACGATCCGACGATCGAGCAGGTCAAGGTGGCACGCTTGAACGCTGACGGCAGCATCGATGCGAGCTTCGGCGTCGCCGGCCAGGTGACGACCGACGTGGCCGGCAGCGGCGACCTCGCCGCCAACCTCGTCGTGCAGCCCAATGGCGCGATCCTCGTCAGCGGTGATCCGATCGGCGGCCTGCCGGTCGGGTCGACGAGCCTGGTGCGCTATACCGCCGTCGGCAGCCTCGACGCCGGCTTCGGATCGGGCGGCGTGCTGACGCTGGACGGACGGCGCGTCGGCGAAGGCCTGGCGCTGCAGGCTGACGGTCGCATCGTCCTCGCCGGTACCGTCGACACCGCGCAGGCCGCGATGACCGGTTTCGCGCTGATGCGCCTGATGCCGGACGGCAGCCCGGACACCGGCTTCGGCGACGCCGGCGCCGTGCTGACGGTCGTCAACCCGCAGGGCGGTGATGCCGCGCGGGCCGTCGCGATCCAGCCCGACGGCAGGATCGTCGCCGCCGGACGCAGCGGCCGGCTGAACCCGAACTTCGCGGTCGCGCGCTACCTTCCCGACGGCTCGCCGGATGCCAGCTTCGGGCGCGCCGGTTTGACGAGCGCCGATTTCTTCGGCGCCGCCGACGTCGCCGAGAACGTTGCCGTCTCGGCCAACGGCGGAATCGTGCTCGGCGGCGTCGCGCGCGACCAGGTCGACGGGTATGGGCTGGCCCGCTTCACGCCGTAACGGGGGCCGGGGCCGAAAACGGGGGTCGGGGCCGAAGAGAGGCGGCACACGGCACACCGGATTCCTTAGCGAAATCGCGACGCGCGACGCGTTCGGCCGCGCGTCCGGCAGCAGATATCAGACGATCACGTCCGCCACCGGCCGTCGCCGCGATCGAGCCATCCGCGCGGGCCGCTGATAGCAGCGCCCGGCCTCGATCCAGTGGGCGATGTCATCGGCATCGGCATGAAGGACCGTGATCGCCGACGAGCTCTCACCAGCCGCCCCACCCGGACCAGCAGCCAGGTGGCTAGCGACACGGACGAAAGCCTGCGCATTCCGGCATGGAAGACGCGTGGCCGCCAAGGCCGCGTAGTTCTAAGTCAGCAGCCTTACCGCCTCTCCCTGCTCGGCTAGCAGCTTGACCGCCTTCTTGTCGAAGGACACGAAGGTTTCGCCGCCCAACCACTTGCCTTCATGCGCCATGATGCCATCCGCAAAATCGCCTCCAGCCTCCAGCAACGCAAGTCCTGCTTCCACGGCGGGCCGGTTCATGACGACATTGCCCGCATCGAGCAGCGCCCGGACAGCAATGGAAACATCCTCTTTCGGCAGCTTGGCACCCTGCCGAAGTATCCAGACGAGTTCACACAGCGACGGCAACGATACGGCGATCAGCGTCGCGTTCTTCAGTAAATCGCGTGCTTTGCGGCATTGCGCCGCATCGTCTTGCAGGAGCGCCCGAGCCAGCACGTTCGTGTCAGCGGTGATTTTCATTCGAGGTCCGATTGGCCCGCCCAGCCCGCTGCCGCAATCTCGTTCATCTCCTCGATCGTCAGCGGCTTCTTCAGCTTTACCCTGCCGTCCAGCGCGTGGAGAAAACCGTCAATGGTGCCGGTTGGCCGCGCTGCGCGCACCCTCAACTCGCCACCCGGCAATTTTTCGAACTCGATCCGCTCTCCCGGCTTGATGCCGAGGTGCTGCAGCAAATCGCGCTTGAACGTGACCTGCCCTTTCACCGTTACCGTAAGCGATGCCATCGCGATCTCCATGATTTCACAGATTTCAATGTAATTGAAATTCTAATTACTATCAAGAGGCTGAACCAGCCTTGCTCGCCACGGACACGATCATCGCTCACTGCGACGGACGCTCCGGCAGTTGCTTTCGACCACTAGCCGCACCGGACTCGAGTCACGGCCCGGGTCTGTCTGCGCGCTCAGCAACAGGTATCAAGCGATCACGTTCGCCACCGGCCGTCGTGGCGACCCAGGCATCCGCGCGCCGCGTCCGATCCGGATGACGAGGTCCGGACGCCGATTGCCGATGCCCGGAAAGCGCGCTAACGCCGGGCGCAGCCGCCCCTGCAACAGATTCTCGGCGGCGCAACCCAGGCCCGCATAGAGGTGATGATCATCGGGGTCGACGGCCGCGCAACGCCGCTCGAAATCGTGAAGGATGACGACCCGGTCCGGTTCGCTCATGATGCCTCGTCCAGGATAAGGCTACTTCGGCACGCGCCCCTTCACCGCGGTGGCGCGAGCACTGCACGTGACGGGGCCGGCCGCATCAACCGGCACACGGGCGCGTACGCGCGCCTTCAGACGCGCGATTTCCTCATCACCCATTTTTGCCAGCGCCGAGCCGACGCTGGGCGTTTCCGCGGAGATCGACCAGAATTCGTCGAAATCGGCGAACGTGCGGCACACCTCGATCTCGCACGTTTCGATCGTATCCAGCCCCGCACCCGCCCACAGATCCTGCTGCACGTCGATCCGCGACGCCTCGGGACTCGGCGGCACCGGAACCGCGAGGCCGAGCTCGCGTACTTCCGCGAGCAATGGCTCATACGGAAAGCCGCCACCATCCAGGTCCCAGGAATAGGCGGCGACGATCCCGCCGGGGCGGACCACCCGCGCCATTTCCGCGACGCCCTTGGCCGGATCGCGGACGAAGAAAATCACCAGCGGCATCACGGCGACGTCGAACGCGGCATCGGGATAAGGCAATGCCATCGCATCGCCCTCGCGAAACTGCACTGCCTGCAACGCGGGCCTGGCGCGCGCATGAACGAGCTGCTCAGGCGAAGGGTCCACGCCTTCCACCGAAGCCGGCGCGCAGCGCTCGATCAGCGTTTCCGTGAAAGCGCCGTTGCCGCAACCGACGTCCAGCCATCGCTGGCCGGATGCCGCACCGAGCCAGCCGACGAAGGTCTCGCCCGCGAGCCGGCTCCATGTCCCCATGTATCGCTCGTACGCGCTCCCGTCCTGGAAACGGATTCCATTGGTCTTCATTCAAGCCTCGAATAGTCTGGTCACCACCACCGAAAGATACTGCCCGCCGCCGAGCACCGCGTGTGTAGCCTGGCTGCACAGGTAGTTTCTCGCTCATCCCGCACTACCCTATAGTGTCGCCATGCCCACCCGCACCGCACCGGATTCCGAATTCTCGGTCTACTGCCGCGAACTGCTGTCCAGCATCGGCCTTTGCCGCAGCTTTCGCCTGTTCGGCGGCTTCGGCATCCGCACCGCCGACGGACTCACCGTGGCTCTGGTCGCCGACCTGGGCGGCGGCGACACGCTGTGGCTGAAGGCGGACGACGAAAGCCGCGCCACGTACGAAGCCGCGGGCTGCCAGCGCTTCACCTACCGGTTCAAGAACGGCAGGGTCGGTTCGCTCGACTACTACAGCGCCCCCGGCGAGGCGATGGACTCGCCGGCGCTGATGGCGCCCTGGGCCCGGCTGGCGCTGGCCGCCGCGCTGAAGAAAAAGACCCTCAAAGCGCGCGGACCTGCCGCGAAGAAGAAGACGCCGGCGAGGCCGAAAGCGACGGCCAGCCCAGCGGGACGCCCGGCACGCAAGAAAACGGCCAGGGACAAGCGGCGCGAGGGTTCCTAGGAAGGCCTCGCAAGCTGACGGCTCGCCTGACCCCCTCCCCCCGAACGATCGGATCAAAGAGCGGAGCGGACGCCTCGTATCCGAGGCTTGACAGCCGCATTCGCTGACTCCTATATTTGAACAAATGGATAAACCAATTGTTCAATCTAAGAAAGGGAAGCCCGCCTCGCCCAAGGACAGGCCGCGGCGTGCCGACGGCGCCGCGACGCGCGCGCTGATCCTCGAGGCCACCGGGCGCCGACTGATCGAAGGCGGCTATGCGAATCTGAATCTGCGCGACATCGCGCGCGATGCCGGCGTCAACCATGCGCTGATCGGCTACCACTTCCACGGCAAGCGGCAACTGGTGCTGGCGGTGCTGGACGAGGCCAACCGCAGGCTCCTCGCCCGCCAGGAGCGCATGTACCACGAGGACGCCAGCGCCAGCCGCAAGTGGCAGCAGGCCTGCGAGTTCTACGAAGAAGACCTGAGCTCCGGCTTCGTGCGGCTGCAGATGGAGCTGCTGGGCGCCAGCCTGCACGACGCCGAGCTGCGCGCGGAGTTCATCCCGCGCTGGTTGTCATGGCACGCGCTGGTCGAAGAGGGCGTCAACCGGTTCATCGCCGAATCCGGGCTCGAGTTGCCGGTCTCGGGTCGCGCCATCGCCGCCTGGATAAGCTGGTTCTGGATCGGCATGGAAGCCGGCATGACGCTGGGCATCACCGAAGAGCAAGGCCACCACCGCGAGGCTCTGTCGGCGATGGCGACGCTGCTGCGGCTCTACGAGTCGAAGCCGCCCAAAAAACGCTCCGCCGCGCGCAAGAGAGCACGATGAACGCTAAGCCTCCGTCCAGGCGAACCGCCCCTGCCGCGCCGCCAATGCCCGTCCGCTCCACCGGTGCGGGCCGGCTCGTGCCCGAGCGGCTCGCGCTGACGGCCGGCCCTCTGCCCGAGCCGCGGACCGTGCCCGGGCCGAACCCTTTCGACACCGTCGTGCCGGTATCCGACGGATTCGTCGAACGCGACGGTGTGCGCTCGTGGTACGCGCAGTATGGCGATGCCGGGCCGTGGCTGGCTTTCGCGCCGACCTACCAGATCGCCCACGCGCATCTGATGCGCGGTGTCGTGCCCTATCTGTCACAGCATTACCGCGTGGTCGTGATGGACCTGCGCGGCAACGGCCGCTCCGACCGGCCGAGCGACCCGGCGGCCTACAGCTTCGAGCACTACCACGCCGATTTCGTTGCCGTGCTCGACCAGTTGCGGATCGATCGCGTCGCGCTGGTGGGCGTGTCGGCGACGGCGATGACGGTGCTGCGCGTGGCGGCCGAGCAGCCGCAGCGGGTATCGCATCTGGTCATCGCCGGCGGCTACGCCGACCGCCGGCTCGAGCAGCCGGACGCGATCGCGGCGGTAGACGCCGACATGCAGGCGATGCGCGACGACTGGCCGGCCTACATCGATCGCTTCTTCGGCAGCCTCGTCTTCTCAGAGCCGCATTCGACCAAGCCCTACGAGGATGCCGTGCTGCACGGCGCATGGGCGACCGACGGCCACACGGTGGCGATGGGCTTGGCCGGCTGGCTCGGGACCGATGCGCGCGAGCACGCGAAGCGCGTACGCTGCCCGACGCTGGTGATCCATGGCGACGAGGATCGCCGCGTGCCTCATGCCCGGGGCGCGGCGATCGCCGAGCTGGTGCCCGGCGCGCGGCTGCTGACCATCGTCGGCGGCGGCCACCTGCTGCCGGTGCGCGACCCGGTGGCCTTCTGCAACGCGCTGCGCGATTTCGTCGGTCCCGGCCCGGCGCGCGCCACCTGGCAGCGCGGCATGGCACGTCCGCGCAAGGCCTTGTTCATCTCCAGCGCCATCGGCCTGGGCCACGTGCAGCGTGACCTGGCGATCGCGCGCGAGATGCGCAAGCTGCAGCCCGACCTGCAGATCGACTGGTTCACCGTCGATCCGGCGGCCGACTACCTGCGGCGCGAAGGCGAGCGGCTGCACCCGATCACGCGGCGCCTGGCCTGCGAGAGCCGACACTTCGAGGCCATGGCCGGTGAGCACGACCTGCAGGCCTTCTTCGCGCTGCGCACGATGGACGAGCTGACGGCGCGCAATTTCATGGTCTTCGCCGAGTTGATGAAGGCCGAGCACTACGACATCGTGATCGGCGACGAGGCTTGGGACGTGGATTACCACTACCACGAGAACCCGGAGCTGAAGCGCCAGCCCTTCGTCTTCCTGACCGACTTCGTCGGCTGCCTGCCGATGGACGAGGGCAACGCGCGCGAGGCTTACCTCTGCGCCGACCGCAACGCCGACGACATCGAGCACGTGGCGCGCTACCCGTGGATCCGCGATCGCGCGATCTTCGTCGGCAACCCCGACGATGCGCCCGACCTGCCTTTCGGCCCGGGGCTGCCGAACATCCGCGACTGGACGCGGCGCAACTTCGCCTTCAGCGGCTACGCGCTGCCCTTCGACCCCGCCGAACTGGCCGACACCGAGCGGCTGCGCCGCCAGCACGGCTACCGCGGCGACGAGACGCTGGTCATCGCGGCCATCGGCGGCACGGCCGTCGGCCGCCCGCTGCTGCACAAGATCGCGCAGGCCTTTCCGGCGATGAAGCGGCAGGTGCCCGACCTGCATCTGCTGCTGGTGGCCGGCCCGCGGCTGGCCGGCGAGGCCTTTGCCGAACACCCGGGCCTGGAAGTGCGGCCCTACGTGCACAACCTGTTCGAGCACCTGGCCTGCGCCGACTTGGCGCTGGTGCAGGGGGGCCTGAGCACCTGCATGGAACTGGTGGCGACGCGCCGGCGCTTCCTGAGCTTTCCGCTGGAACGCCACTTCGAGCAGTGCATCCACGTGCGCCACCGTCTGCACAACTACTGCGCCGATTGCGCCGTGCGCTTCCAGGACCTGTCGCCCGACGAACTGGCGCAACGCGCGCTGCGGGCGCTGCACGAGCCGGTGGCCTACCGGCCGGTGGAAACCGATGGCGCGGCGCGTGCCGCGCGCGAAATCGTCGCGGTGATGGAGAACCGCGCATGGGCGAAGGGCTGAGCGCCTACCTTTTTTGTCCCAGCCCAACGGAACGGAGGACATCATGGCAATCAACGAAGACAGACTCAACGCTTTCATGGGCCGCTTCGTCGGCGACCTGGGCGCGGTGCTACACGCGGCGACGGTGGTCGTCGGCGACCAACTCGGCCTGTACAAGACGCTGGCCGAGGGGCCGGACAATGCCGAGGGCCTGGCGCGGCGCACCGAGACCGATGCGCGCTACCTGCGCGAATGGCTGTCGGCGCAGGCCGCCAGCGGCTACGTCGATTACGACCCGGCGACGCAGCGCTTCAGCCTCAGCGAAGAGCAGGCTTTGGCGCTGGCGCAGGAGGGCAGCCCGGCCTTCGTCCCCGGCGCGTTCCAGCTGGCCACGGCACAGTTCAAGGCCATCCCGAAGATGGCCAAGGCGATGCGGACCGGCCTGGGCCTGGGCTGGCACGAGCACGACAGCGCGCTGTTCCACGGCACCGAGCGCTTCTTCCGCCCGGGCTATGTGGCCAACCTGGTAAACAGCTGGATTCCGGCGCTGGAAGGCGTCGAGGCCCGGCTGCAGGCCGGCGCCAAGGTGGCCGACATCGGCTGCGGCCACGGCGCGTCGACGATCATCATGGCGCAGGCCTATCCGCAGTCCTGCTTCACCGGTTTCGACTACCACGCGCCGTCGATCGAACACGCGCGCCAGGCCGCCGCTGCGGCCGGCGTGGCCGAGCGCGTGAGCTTCGAAGTGGCGCGCGCGCAGGACTTTCCCGGCAGCGACTACGACTTCGTCACCATCTTCGACGCGCTGCACGACATGGGCGATCCTGCCGGCGCCGCGGCGCACGTGCGCCAAAACCTCAAGCCCGACGGCACCTGGCTGATCGTCGAGCCCTACGCCAACGACCGGCTCGAAGACAACCTGAACCCGGTCGGTCGCGTCTTCTATTCGGCTTCCAGCTTCATCTGCACGCCGGCCTCGCGCTCGCAGGAAGTCGGCGCCTGCCTGGGCGCGCAGGCAGGAGAAGCCCGGCTGCGCGACGTCGTGATGCAAGGGGGGTTCCGGCATTTCCGCCGGGCGGCGCAAACGCCGTTCAATCTGGTGCTCGAAGCCAGGCCCTGACTCCGTCCCGGACGCCGGCTTCGACGATGCGTCCGGCAGCGCGGCCGCCCGGGTCGCGCCGGTGGTGACGGCTTTCACGAATGGCAATTTTCCCCAAGTCGGCGGAGCGCCTTTTCCTCATGCTCCGATAGACCACCGATGAGGAGCAATGCCATGATCGATCACATCTCCATAGGCACCCGCGATCTCGCCCGCGCGAAGGCCTTCTACGACGCCGCTCTCGAGCCCCTGGGCTATCGCTGCCTGGCCAGCGACGATGCGTCGCTCGGCTACGGCGCGGGCAAGGCCTCGTTCTGGGTGCTGGCCAGCGACGAACCGGTGCCGCCGAACGACGCGTCCGGCCTGCACATCTGCTTCGCGGCGCCCTCCCGCGAAAGCGTCGACGCCTTCCACGGCGCCGCGCTCGCGCGAGGCGGCCTCGACAACGGCGCCCCGGGTCCGCGACCCGACTATGGCGCGAATTACTACGCGGCCTTCGCCAAGGATCCGGACGGCTACCGGCTCGAAGCCTATTGCAGCAAGCCGAAGTGAGGCGGCTGTGTCCGTTTCATTCCCCTCATCCGCGAACCGGAGGCAATAATGGCGACCATCCGCAAGGAAATCCGGACGAACGCGAAGCCCGAACTCGTCTGGGACGCGATCCGGGACATCGGAGCGCTCCATACTCGGCTCGTTCCGGGCTTCGTCATCGATACACGCGTCGAGCCCGGCGCCCGGATCGTCACGTTCGCGAACGGCATGACGGTCCGCGAACCGATCGTCACCATCGATGACCGGGCACGGCGGCTCGTCTGGTCGGCGGAGAGCCCGTTCACCACTCACTACAACGGATCGGCCCAGGCTATGGAAAATGACGGGGCCACCGTCGTCGTCTGGACGGCGGACTTCCTGCCGGATTCCGCGGCCGCCGATATCGATACGCTGATGGAGGCCGGCGCGCAGGCGATGAAGCCGGCGCTGGACCGGCTGGCGGAAAGCGTATGAAACCGATCGTCGCGTGAAATGCCGAAACCGTGGCGTGGACCCAGTCCTACCCGACCGATTCGGGTGAAACTGCCTTCCTGGCCCTCGGAGCAGGCGATGAGCAGCAAGATTCAAAGAGCGGAGCTGGCTTCCGGCCGCGGCTGGCAGGCGTTCGACCTGCGTTGCAGCGCCGGCCCTCGCGACCCTTCGTTCGAAGAGCAGCACGACACGATGTGCGTGGCCGCCGTCGTGAGCGGCTCATTCGTCTATCGCGCCGAAGCCGGCCGCGACCTGCTCGCTCCGGGCGCCATCCTGCTGGGCAACGTGGGTCGCTGCTTCGAGTGCGGGCACGAGCACAGTCAAGGCGATCGCTGCCTCTCGTTCCATTTCACGCCCGAATGCTGGGAAGGAATCGCGCGCTCGATTCCGGGCAGGCATCGCGGACGATTCGGTGCCACCAGCATTCCGCCTCTGCCCTCGGTCCTGCCGGTGATGGCCGCGCTCGAAGGCTCCGGGGACCTGGGCCAACCGATCGTCGAAGAGGTCGCGCTCGCGTTCGCCGGACAGGCGCTCCGGCTTTCCCATGATCTGGGCGAGGACAGGCGGATGCCGCGCGCGATCGACGAACGGCGCATTTCCACGGCCCTGCGCCAGATCGAGCAATCGTCATCCGACGTGGAAAGCGACGAGCTTTCGCTGGCCTCGCTCGCTCGGCACGCGGGAATGAGCCGATATCACTTTCTCAGGACGTTTCGCCGGATCGTCGGCATGACGCCGCATCAGTATGTGCTGCACATCCGGATGCGAAAGGCCGCGCTGTGGATCCGGGCGACGCGAGAACCGCTGACGAGCATCGCGCTGGATGCGGGCTTCAACGATCTGTCGACCTTCAGCCGGCGCTTTCGCGGCGTCATGGGGGCGAGCCCTTCCGAGTACCGCCGGGCGTCATCGAGGCCATCCCACCGTTGAAAGCGATCTGTTCGACAGCTCGATCAGGTTCACCTGCTCGAGCTGCCTGCCGGATCAGGTCCGCCTGTGCAGGGATCAACCAGGGCGCACTGGTGACGCTGGAGCAGCATGATCGGCGAACGCTTGGGCCCGATGGGCTGGGGCTGGTCGGTTGACCGTCCTGAGCAGTGTGGGCTACAAGGGCCTGCGCAAATCCATTCCACAGCCAACGCACAACGACGATTGCGACATGACGTTTTCCGCGCTCGACACCAATGTTCTCGATGGGCTGCAGCGCGCCAGCAGCCTCGATCTCTTTCGGCTCAACTGCGTCCTCGAGCGCATGTTGGCCGATCCGAAGCGAATCCTGGCCATCCGAAGTGCGATGCATCAGGGTCAGGCTGTTCGCTTCGTGCATCCTCAGCGTGGCGAGTTGATAGCCGGTAGGGTCGTCGCATTGAAGGACAGGCATGCGGCGCTGCAATGCGAGCGAACCCACGCCGTATGGACGTTGCCATACGCGGCCGTCGATCCGTCCTCGCTGTCGAGCACCCGGCCAGACCCGATGGAAACCCCCGCGCCGTCCGGGCCGGATACCGAGAAGCGTCCATCTCGACAGGATTTTGCGCGCGGAGACCGCGTCGCGTTCGAAGACAAGCACCTGAACACGGTCGTGGGCACCATCGTGCGGATCAATCAGCGCACGGCCACTATCGATCCGGGCGATGGCACGTCGTGGCGCGTAGGCTTCACGCTGCTGCGCCATGTGGTGGATGTCTGAAAAAAGTTGCCGACCACGTGCTGCCTCAGGTGGCCGTATGCTTATGGGGTGATCGCCAGGATTGTGCGAACACCACTTCCCCAACATCCATGCGGCTGCGCCAACTGCCTGATCAGCCGCCCTTTCCGACGCCGGATCCCTTGCCATGACCCTGACCATCTACGGCTGCTACCGCTCACGCGCCACGCGCGTCATCTGGCTCGCTAACGAACTCGGCCTGCCCTTCACCCATGTGCCGGTGATCCAGGCCTATCGCCTCGCCGATCCGCAGGCGGCGGGCGCGCCGCTGCACACCCGCAGCGCTGAATTCCTGAAGATCAACCCGAACGGCCATATCCCCAGCATCGACGACGATGGTTTCAGGCTGCACGAATCGCTGGCGATCAACCTCTACCTCGCCCGTAAGCATGGTGGCCCGCTGGCGCCGCGAAATGCGCAGGAGGAAGCGCTCGCGATCATGTGGTCGCTCTGGGCCGCGACCGAATGCGAGACGAACGCCCTCGCCCTGCAGCAGCATCTTGCGGTCTTCCCGCCGGAGAAGCGTCAACCGGAGGTAGTCGAGGCCGCGCTCGCCGCCCTCAGGGCGCCCTTCGCCGTGCTCGACAAGACGCTGGCCGAGGGCGAGGGCCATGTCATGGGCGGGCGCTTCACCGTCGCCGACATCAACGTTGCCGAAGTGATCCGCTACGCCAAGCCGGCGACGGATCTGTTCGATGCCAACCCGAACGTCAAGGCCTGGCACGGTGCCTGCCAGGCCCGGCCGGCCTTCCAGGCGATGTGGCAGGCCCGCGACGCCGAAGCCGCCTGAGGGTCTGGGCGCGCCCGCACACTGATCACGTGCGGAAACCACGTCGCCTTCGAGGGGAAGCACCCGAACGAGGTTGCACTTTTTAAGTGCAACACGTAAAATGTGCTTTCCGATGACAACCGGAGTAGTAGTGGCCGCGAACAACATCACATTGCGTCTCGACGAAAAAACGCTTCGTCGCATCAAGCACCTGGCGGTCGACCAGCAGACATCCGTGTCCGCATGGGTTAGCGATCTCGTCACCAGGACGGTCGCGGAGTTGGACGGCTTCGAACCCGCTCGTCGGCGGGCGCTTCGCGCTTTACGGCAGCCAGTACCAGTAAGCGAAGGTCCACTCGATCGGGATCAGATCCATGAGCGCTGAGGTTTTTGTCGATACAAACCTGTTGTTCTACGCAAACACGGCATCTGCTGACCTCAGACACGAACAAGCCCGCAGCCTTATCGAAACGCTTTGGGACAAACCGGGCTCTGCGGCAATAAGCGTTCAGGTGCTTCAGGAACTGCATGTCAATCTGGTCAAGAAAGCTCGCCTTTCATTCTCCGATTCGGCGCAGCGGGTCCGCGATTATCTCGCCTGGAAAGTCATCGACAACGACCGTAGCCTGCTCACCTCGGCGTTCGATGTCCAATCGCGATGGCAGCTCAGCTTCTGGGACAGCATGATCGTCGCCGCCGCTCAACGATCTGGCGCTCCGATCCTCTGGTCCGAAGATCTGGCGAACGGACAGCAATACGATGGCGTGCGAGTCGTGAATCCGCTGTCGACAGACTGACGCGGACCGAGCCGCGAGATGACGTTGGCGGCCTCAGGATCAGTCTGCTCGTGAAAGACTTGCCGCGGCCCGACTCGTCGTGTTGAAGGACGACTACGACCGCTTCACCACCGCCCGCGCCGCCGAGCGCGCCGGCGAAAGCCTCAATGAATCGCCGCGTACATGATCTGCTGCTCGTCGGCCTGCGCCGCGTCGATCTCGGCGGCGATGCGTCCCATGCGGGTGACGAGGATCCGGTCCGATACCGACAGGATCTCGGGCAGGTACGACGAGATCACCAGCACCGCCTTGCCCTCCTCCGCCTGCTTGCGAATGGCGGCGTGGATTTCGGGAATCGCGCCCACGTCGACGCCGCGGGTCGGCTCATCGAAAATGACCACCTGCGGTTCCTGGGCCAGCGCCTTGGCCACGACGACCTTCTGCTGGTTGCCGCCGGACAGCTCGACGATCCTGGCGCGCTTGTCGAGCGCCGCGATGCGCAGGCGCTTGATCAGCTCGGCGGCGAGGCGGTCGCGCTCGCGCACGTTCAGCCTGAAGGTCCAGCCCTGTCTGGTCGCCAGCCGACCGACATAGATGTTGTCGTCGATCGCCATCGTCTCGAAGAAACCGTCGACCTTGCGGTCCTCGGTGATGTAGACGATGCCGTCGTTGATCGCCTGGTGCGGCGTGCGGTAACGGATCGGCTTGCCGCGCAGATAGATCTTGCCGCCGTTGATGAGGTTGCGCTTGAGCGCGCCGGCGATCACGCGGGCGATCTCCGTGCGGCCGGAGCCGATCAGCCCGGCCATGCCGACCACCTCGCCGGCGTACAGCGTGAAGGACATGTTCTTCACGGCCGTGCCCATCGTGACGTTCTCGACCGTCAGGACCTTCTCCCTCGACTCCTTCGCGGCGGCGGGCGAGCGCTGCGGCCGCCCCTGGACGACTTCTCGCCCGACCATGTGACGGACGATGTCCGCCCGCGTCAGCTCCCGCGTCGGCGCGGTGATCACGTGGCGACCGTCGCGCAGCACGGTAATGCGATCGGCGATCTTCAGCGCCTCCTCCAGCGCGTGAGAGATATAGATGATGGCCACGCCGCGCGCGCGCAGATCCTCGACCAGATGGAAGAAATGCATGATCTCTTCCGGCGTCAAGGTCGCCGTCGGTTCGTCGAAGATGATGACTCGCGCCTGATGCTTGACCGCGCGGGCGATCTCGACCATCTGCCGGCGCGCGGCGCCCAGCGTCGGCACATAAGCGGTCGGCTCGACGTGGAAGTTCAGCGATTGCAGCAACTGCTGGACCTGGATGTTCAGCGAGCGAAAGCGCGTCAGCAACGGCTCGTTGCCCAGCTCCAGGTTTTGCGCGACCGTCATCGTCGGCACCAGCGAGGTTTCCTGGTAGACCATCGAGATGCCGGCCGCCAGCGCATCGCCGGGCCGCGAGAAATTCACCGGTGCGCCGGCGATGCGGATCTCGCCGGCCGACAACGGGATGGCGCCGGCGATGGCCTTGCACAACGTCGATTTACCGGCGCCGTTCTCGCCGACCAGCGCATGCACCTCGCCGGCGTACAGCTCGAAGCTGACCCCCTCGATCGCATGAACGCCGCCGTAGACCTTCGAGCCATTGCGCACCTCGAGCACCGGAACGCTTTCGTGCGGGGTTGCCGGCGCGGATTGCCGGAGATCGACCGAAGTGTTCATTGCCGCCCCTGTCCGTCCGGATCCTGTCGGCCCAGCACCTGGTCGCGCGCCTTCGAGACGACGAGCAGCTCGCCGTCGATCTCGACCACGCTGACGATGCCATGGTTTCGGCCACCGACGCGGCTTTGCAGGCTGCGCTCGAATTCGCCTTGACCGTCGATGTGGCCGACGAAGCCATAGGATCGCGGCGGCGCCCACGGCTTGAGAATGCCGAGCTTGCGCATGCCGCCGCCCTGCAGCGGCTCCAGATAGCTCCGCCCGGAAGCGTATTGCGGTGCGATCCAGAGTTCCGGCGGAATCGTCGCCATCATTTCCTCGCGGAAGCCGTCGTCGGTCAGCACCAGCTCCACCAGATGGGTCCGCAGCGCGAACAGCGCGAGCCAGAAGCCGCCATCGGCCGTCGCGCTGAGCCGCGCCGGGTAGCCGGGCAGATTGCCGATGACGATCTCGCGAGCGCCCGATGCGGTCGACGGCCAGGACACCCGGCTGACGCGGTGCGACCAACTCTCGCTGAACCACAGGCTGCGGCCGTCAGCGGAAAACGCCACGCCGTGCGGCCAGGCCAGCCGGTCGAAGACGACGCGAGCCTCTTCGAGCCTGGCGTTGCACGTGACGATCCGGCCGCTCGCGTTCTTTTCCATCAGGTCCCACAGCCAGTCGGCGGCCGGGTGGCGGGTGCTGCCATCGGCGACGACGATCGCGCCGTCGGGCGCCACGGCGACCGCGGTCAGGCAGCTCAGCGGCGCGTCGCCGACCTGGGTAAGCCAGACGATCCCGCCGTCGGCGCGCACCGCGGCGAGCCCGGTGCCGGCGACGCAGGCGAGCACGCGATAGTCGGGATGCAGCGCCAGCGCGCCGCATGGCGCCTCGAAGCGGGCGATGGTCGTGCACGATCCATCCACGCGGGAGATCGACACGATTTCGTGGCCATTGGCGACGTAACAGTCGTCGGGCCCGACGATGACGTCGTCGACGTCCGTCAGCGCCTCGAAGACGGGCGCGAAAGCGTCCAGCTCGCTGTTCGGGCTCAGCGGTCCATCCATCGACGGGATCGCGTGCTGGTCCGCGTCGCGGAACAGGACCTGGCGAACGTTGCGCAGCACGTGGCTGTAGAAGGCCATGCTCAGCTCTCCCGGCTCGCGTCTCGGCTGGCGTCCTTACCCCAATAGGAATCCTGGCCGGTCCAGTCGGGATCGGCGCCTTCCAGCCGCACGCGGCCGATGCAGTTGTTCTCGAGGCCGCCGATGTACAGCCAGCCGCGATGCTCGCGCATCGAGGTGATCGTCGGGTGCAGCGCGCCGCTCGGATCCCACAGGCTTTCGAGCGGCCGGCCGTCGGCGTCGAGCTTGACGACGCAGCCGTTGTTCAGGCCCGGATACAGCCACTCGTCGCGCGGAATCTCCTTGACCATGCGCAGGCGGAATTCCGGATTGCGCATCGCCAGGTCGTAGGCGGGCGAACGGATGCCCGCCAGCGCCAGCCAGTAGCCGCCGTCCGAAGCCCGGTTGATGTTGTCCGGGTAACCGGGCAGGTTGTCGGTGAAGGTCTCGAGCTGGCCCTTCCTGGGCCCGGCGATCCAGTAGCGGAACACCTTGCACAGCCAGGTCGAGCAGTACAGCACCGACTGGCCGTCGTGCGCGACGCAGACGCCGTTGGGAAAGCGCTGGTTCTTGATCAGCGTACGGGTCCGGCCGGTCGCCGGGTCGAAGCAGATCATCCGGCCGTTGCCGCGCCCCTCGATGCCGTCCATGTCCCACGAGTGCATCTCGTAGCGGATCGTGGCTTCGGAGAAATAGATCTTGCCGTCGGGGGCGATGTCGAGATCGTCGGCGAGGCGCAGGCGCGCGTCGTCATTGAGCTTGCCCCAGGTGCGGTTGGTCTCGTCGGTGACCTTGAAGACCTCGCCGCTCGGCCGCACGCCATAGACGCCCATGCCGCCGGAGCAGACGATCAGGTTCTCGTCCCGGTCGAAGGCCATGCCGAGCGGCCGCCCGCCGATGCGCGCGAAGATCTCGCGGTGCTCGAAATTCGGCCCCGAGAAGCGCAGGATCCAGCCTTCGCGCGTGCCGGTGTACAGCCTGTCCTGCCGGTCGAGGATGACGTCTTCCGGCCCTTCGACCTGGCCCAGGCCGATCGGCTCGGCGCCGGACAGGCGGTCGTTCTCGGCGAACGGCGAATCCGTGCCGCGCGCGATCGACGGCGTCGGCGGCAGCTTCAGCCAGGTCGGGTTGACGTAGATTTTCTGGATCGCCTTGCCGCGATTCTTCGCCCACTTGACGTCGACGCCGACGGCGATCAACAGCACCAGGCCGAGCGCCGACAGCGTCAGATAGCCTTCGAGCCCCAGGCGAACGAAGCCGTTGATCAGCAGGAAGACGATGATGGCGCCGAGGCAGGCGCGGAACACCGTGCCGCGTCCGCCGGCCAGCGAAATGCCGCCGAGCACCACCGCGGTCAGCGCCTGCATCTCCCAGCCCTGCCCGGTGTCGGAGCCCGCGCTGTTCTGGCGCGCGGCGTAGAACAGGCCGGCCAGCGCGCACAGCGCGCCGGACAGCACATAAGCGCCGAACAGCACCCGCTCGACGCGGATGCCGGCATGGCGCGCGGCCTTGCGGCTGGAGCCGACCGCGGTGATGTGCCAGCCCCAGCGCGAACGGCTCAGGTAGACGTGGCAGACGACGATGACCAGCAGCAATGCCGCGGCGTTGGTCGGAATACCGAGCACGCGGCCGTCGCCGAGGAAGTCCCAGACCGGACTTTCGACGTCGGAGGTCGCGAAATCGGTCGCATAGCGGCTGCTTATCATGTCGAAGACGGCGCGCAGGATGATCAGCGTGACCAGGGTGGTCAGGAACGGCCGCGCCTTCAGATAGCCGACCAGCCAGCCGTTGATCGCGCCGAGCGCGACGCCGAGCAGCAGCGTCCCCGCGGCGGCCACCGGCACCGGCCAGCCGAAGATCTTGAACATGATCAGCGCGGCGAGATTGGTGACGGCGAACATCGCGCCGACGCTCAGGTCGATGCCGCCGGAGATCATCACGAAGCCCATCGCGATCGACACCAGGCCGATCTCCGCGAACAGGTTCAGCATCTGCTGCAGATTGTCGACCGACAGGTAGCCCGGCACCGTGACGGCGAAATACCCGAGCAACGCCAGCATCAGCGTGAACGGGACGATCGGCTCCATCCAGCTCTTGGCCAGCAGCTCCGACAGGAACAACTTGGCGGAGAACCGGTAGCGCAGCGCCTTCAGCGCGTCGCTGGACGATGAACCGGATGGAGCGGGCGGCGTCACGACCGACATGAACGAAGGCTTCCTTGCCGGTTACTTGCGCACGCCCCAGCAAGCGTCGCCCTTGCCGGTTTCCTTGTCCAGCATCACCAACTGGCTGAAATTGGTGAAGTGCTTGGCGCCGGGCTTCTCGCCGTTCTGGAGCAAAAAGCTGATGCTCTGGATGATGTCGTGCCCTTGCAGGCGAGCGTTGTAGTTCAGGTATTTGTAGAGCAGGCCCTGCTGGAGCATCTCGCAATCGGCGGGCCCGCCTTCGCCGGACGCATAGCTCTTGACCTTATCGAGCTTGCCGGCCGTCTTCAATGCCTGGGAAGCGCCGCGTTGCATCACGCCCCAGAAGCCGACGCTCGCGCACAGGTCCGGATGCTGCTGAATGACCGACGACGTGATGTCGAGCGCCTTGGTGGCGTCCCAGTTGGCGGCCTGGTTGGAGACGATCTTGATGCTGTCGTCCTTGTTGAGCGCCTCCATCAGGCCGGCGAGCTGGTCGAGGCTGGCGGTGGCGGTCAGCTCGCCCTGGATGATCTGCACCTTGCCCGAGGTGCCCGAGCCCTTGCCGCAAGCCTTGACCACGTCCTCGCCCAGCAACTGGCCGATGCGGATGAAGTCGCCGCCGACATAGACGTCGCCCGCATAGTTGGAGGCCATGTTGACCTGAACCACGTAGATGCCGGCCTCGTTGGCGCGCTTCAGCTCGCGGGCCAGCAACTGCACGTTGGGGTTCTGCACGACCAGCACGTCGATCTTCTCGCCGATCAGCGCCGAGACCGCCTGCAACTGAGCCGTGGCGTTCCAGCCCGGATCGCGCACGACCAGCTTCATGCCGAGCTTCTCGGCCTCCTGCTTCATCATGGCGGTCCATTCGTCGACGAGCGGATTGCCCAGCGTCACCGGCACCCAGCCGATGGTCTTACCCTTGAGCGCCTTGTCGGCCTTCGCCTGCATGTCCAGCGCGTTCTTCGACGGTTTGGGCACATCGGCGGCGACGGCCGGCCCCACCGACGCCGTCAACGCGCAACAGCCGGCCAGCAGGCTCAGGCCGGCGGCAAGCATGTAGGAAACGATGATGTCGCGGCGCACGTCGACGCCGGTCAGCCGGGCGGCATCCGGATTGTCGCCGCGCGCATAAGTGAAGCGCCCTGGCGTGGTGCGCGACAGGAACCCGTGCATCGTCACCGCCGCGACGGCGAAAACGATGATCGGCATCGGCACGCCCAGCAGCTTGCCCTGGCCCAGGAACAGGAACGCCTGCGCGTCGGACGGCGGATAGACGAGCACGCTCTTGAACGTGAAACGCGCCACGCCGAACACCAGCAGCGACGTGGCCAGCGTGGTGAACAGCGCCGGGACTTCGATGAAAGCGATGACCCAGCCGTTGATCAGCCCGATCGCCATGATGACGACCAGCCCGGCCAGAACCGCTACCGGAAAACCGTAGCCGGCATTCAGCAACGCCATCACCGTCGCCGCCCCCGCCGCCATGCTGGCGATCAGCGACAGATCGAGACCGCGGCCGATGACCACCAGCGCCATCGCGAGACTCAGGACGCCCAGCACGGAAACGCTGCGCGCCAAGGTCAACATGTTGTTGATCGACGCGAAGCCCGGCAAGGTGGCGGCGAACAGGATGGCCAGCAACGCCGCGATGGCGAAGATCGCCAGCTCCTGCGACTGCAACTTCTTTCGGCCACCTGACGGCCGACGCGGAACGATCGCGATATCAGCCTCGGTCACGCCCGCCTTACTGCCTGTCTCCACGTGCTATCCGTCCTGGCGCATGACTGCCTGACCGCATTAGATGATGTCGCGGCATGCGTGTAAAGGACGTGCATTGGACGAAATTTCAGATACGTCGCCGCTTTTTCGTACGCCGACGCACGTCGGCAACTGCGGATATGCTGATGCATTCACATCCTCTCCCACATCTTCCTTCTTATGGAGAACACGCGATGAGCGCAGGCGAACGGCTTCCCGGCACCCCCGAGCCCATGCATCACTGGCAGGGTGCGCGAGGCGTGCAACTCGCGGGCGACTCCTGGGGCGATCCCCGGCACCCGCTGGTGGTGCTGCAGCACGGCGGCGGACAGACCCGACATGCGTGGAAAGGGACCGGCCAGGTGCTCGGCGACGCCGGCTATCACGCCGTCGCCTTCGACGCGCGCGGCCACGGCGATTCGGATTGGGCACCCGATGGCGCCTATAGCCAGGACGTCATGGTCGAAGACCTGCAATGCGTGGTCGACGCGCTGGGCAATCGTCCGTGCGTGCTGGTCGGCGCCTCGATGGGCGGCGGAACGAGCCTGTTGGCCGCCGGCGAGCGCGTGGTTCCGGCGACGGCCCTCGTGCTGGTCGACATCGCGCCACGGATCGAGCCGGGAGGCGTTCAGAACATCCAGGCGTTCATGCGGCGCAATCCCGACGGCTTCGCGACGCTGGGCGAGGTGGCCGACGCCATCGCCAGCTACCAGCCCCATCGCCCTCGCCCGTCTAACCTGCAAGGGCTCGCCAAGAACGTGCGTCTCGCGGCCAACGGCCGATACTACTGGCATTGGGATCCGCGATTCCTGCGAGGGAACCGCGATCTTCCCCAACGCCAGGAACGACTGGAAGCCTGCGCGCGTGCGCTCGAGATCCCGACGCTGCTGGTCAAGGGCGCCAAGTCCGACATCCTCACCGACGAAGGCGTGCGGGAGTTCCGCGCGCTCGCGCCTCGCAGCGAATACGTGAACATCGTCTCGGCCGGCCACATGGTGGCCGGTGATCGCAACGATGCGTTCGGCAAAGCGGTCGTCGAATTCCTGATGCGCGCCGTGCCGTCGACCGAGCTGCCGCGGACATCGATCCAGCGCGAGGCCCTGATCCGGCGGCTGAACGCCTCGGACCTGAACGACGTTCCCTGAGCACGCGAGTGCCGAGCCTCCGCTCCCGTCATCGCGAGCAGCGCGAACCAACGGGCGTCGACAGACCCTGACCGGCCAGCGCCCGCGCAAGGAAGTCGGCCTGCCGTCGCGCATTTTCCGCGTGGGCCGGACCGACGTAGAGGCCGAAGTGACCGCAGTCGTAACGGACGAGTTCGCTGGTCGGCGTCCTGCCGTGCGCGTCCTCGACGAAGGCGGCCGGCACCATGTCGTCCTGCCGGGCGACGACGAAAAGCACCGGACATGCGACGTTCTCGACGTCGTTCATCGGGACGACTTCGTCGAGCGTCGCCAGACCGCGCGCCAGCATGCGGTTCTCCCAGCCGCCCAGCGGCGGCTTGGGCAAGCGGCGCCAGAAATCGGCGCCCAGCGGCCCATCGAAGTCCTTCACGCTGGGGTTCTCCGCGCTCGGCGCGAACACCCACTCGCCCGGACGACCGAAGAGCGGAACGTATACCGGCGGAAGGATGCGGAGCATGTCGAGCACCGCGCAGCACACGAAGCGGGCCATCGCCAGCCCGCGCGGCTCGAGCTGCTCGGGCGTCTTCAGGTACGGGCACTGCGCCACGACCGCGCGCACGTCGCGGCGTCGCGCCGCCGTCGACAGGACGGTTCCGCCCGAGAAGCTCGAGCCCCAGAGCGCGATTCGCGACGCGTCCAGCGATTGCGCGAGCTCGCCGCGGACGAACGCGATCGCCGCCTCGTAGTCCTCGCGGTGACGCCGTGCAGACACCCAGTGGCGCGGCACGCCGTCGGAACCGCCGAAGCATCGATAGTCGAAGACCAGCACCGCCAGCCCGCGCGCCACGAACGCCCACGCGAACGGTTCGAGAAAACCGTCCTTCGTGCCGCCGAGCCCCGGCGCCATCACCACGACCGGCGGCCTGGTCACGGCGTCCGGCCGAAACAGCCACGCTTCCAGCCTCGTGCCATCGAGCGCGGGGAAATGAACGGTCCGGACGGTTCCGCCCGAGCCTCGCTCCTCGGGGCGGCCCGCGGAGCGCACCCATGCGAACCGAGCTCGCCGCCGGAGCCAGAGCCACGACGCAAGGACGATCAGGGCGATCAGAACGCCAAGCAAAACCGGCCCGCTCATCGAGCGCCTCGTCCGGGTCGAAGCGCTCGTCGAGCCTTTTCGATCCATCCGAGCTCCGCGTCGCACCACGCCAGGCCGTGCTCGATCGACAGTCGCCACAACGTCGCCTCCCGCCTCGAACGCGCCAACGAGAAGATCTCCTTCATCGCCAGTCGATCCGCATACTCGGCGCGCGTCGCGGACAGCGACTCGCCGTAGTCGGCGAGGACCTGATCGAGGACACCCGGCTCCACCTCGGCAGCGAAAGCCAGCTTCAACAGCAACGGGTGGCGCAGGCGCACGGGTTCGACCGGCGCCGCGAGCCAGGCATCGAGCTCGGCCTCCCCGCGCTTCGAGAGCGAGTAGACGAGCCGATCGGGCTTGCCCTCGCCGGGCTCGCGCTCGCTGACGACCCGTCCGTCCCGCTCGAGCGCGTGCAACTCCCGATAGATCTGGCTCTGCGTGACGCTCCAGAACGAACCGACCGAACCCTCGAATCGCTTTCGCAGCAGGTAGCCGCTCGTCGGTTCGAGCCGCAGGAACCCCAGGATGGCGGCGCGCAGGGACATTTGTGTCTTATTCTACATGTATCATATAAAAAAGAACAATCCTCCGCCGCCAGACCGTCGCGGCCTTGCTCCCGAAAGGCTGGAATTCGTCCGAGGCGGAATGCCTCGGACCCGGGCGATGCCCGTTTGAAGCGGCGCGAACGGGCGATCGCGCCCGGCCGTCAGCCCAGCGCCAGCTCGCGCGTCAGCTCGGCCGCCGGCATCGCTCGGCCGCCGTAAGCGTTCTGTCCGGCCCATAGCGGCGAGAAGTCGCCGCGGCCGGCCGCCTCGGCGCGCG
>JASGFT010000071.1:0-23711 GCA_047605425.1 Burkholderiaceae bacterium
GTCACCTGCGACAGCCCGTAGCGCGACAGCGAGCGCGTCATCGCCAGTCGCGGCAGGCCCGACATCGCGTTCTCGATCGGAAACGTCACGCGCTGCTCGGTCTCCAGCGGCGAGTAGCCGGGCGCGTGCGTATTGATCTGCACCTGCACGTTGGTGATGTCCGGCACCGCGTCGATCGGCAACTGCTGGTAGCTGGCGACGCCGATCGCGACCAGGCCGAGCGTCGCCAGCATCATCAGCCAGCGCTGCGCGATCGCGAAACGGATGATGCGTTCGAACATGGGCTTGGTCTTCGGCTCGATCTGCGCGCCAACTGGCGCTAATGACTGTGCGACGCCGCGTGCTTGTCCAGCTCGCTGCGCAGCACGAAGGCGTTGGCCGCGGCCACCCGCTCGCCGGCCGCCAGGCCTTCGACGATCTCGATGCGCCGGCCGTCGCCGGCGCCGGTGCGCACCGCCCGCGCGACGAAGCCGTCGGGGGTCTCGACGAACACCTGCGGGCGCCCGTCGACGGTCTGGATCGCCTCGTCCGGGATCGTCAGCGCGTCGCGGCGCCGGCCGGCCTGGACCGCCACGTCGACGAACAGGCCCGGGCGCCAGGCGCCGTCCGGGTTGGCCAGCGTCACGTGCGCGACGGCCATGCGCGTCGCCTCGCCGATCAGGCTGCCGATGTACGAGACCTTGCCGTGCGCGCTGGCTTGCAGCGCCGATGCCGTCACGGTCGCCGGCGCGCCGAGCTTGACGGCGGCCAGGTCGGCGGCCGTGACGTTGAAGGTCGCCCAGACCGACGACAGGTCGGCGATCGTATAGACGTTCGATTCCTCGCCGACGTGCTCGCCGAGCGTCGCGTGCTTGGCCAGCACGATGCCGGCGAACGGCGCGCGCAGCTCGAAGCGGTTGCCGGCGTCCATCGACGGCGCGATGTCGAAGGCCGCGAGCCTGAGCCGCGCGTTGTCGGCGTCGATGCTCGCGGCCTGGTAGTCGGCCTGCGCCTGCAGGTAGTCCTGCTCGGCCGAGATCCGCTCGGTCCACAGCCGCTTCTCGCGCTCGAGCGTCTTGCCGGCCAGCGCCTGCCGCTGCAGCGCCGAGCGCAGCGACGCGCGCATGTCCGAGACCGCCGGGCTGGCGATGACCGCCAGCACCTGGCCCTTGGCGACCGATTGGCCGAGCAGCACCTGCACGCTCTGGACGACGCCGGCGACCCGCGCGACCACGTGCGCGGTGCGGTCCTCGTCGAGCCGGATCTCGCCCGGCAGCGTCACTGTGGCATCGATCGGTGTCAGTCGCGCCGGCTCGACGCCGATGCCCGCCGTCGCGCGCTGCGCGTCGTCGAGGCGGACCAGACGCTGCGGGGGGGATGGTTCGATCGTGCCGCCTGCCTCGGCGTTGGGAGAACCGCCGGCCGGGGGCTGGCCGTCGGCATGGGTTCGACCGTCGGCATCGGTGCGATCGTCGGCCTGCGCGCGGCCATCGGCATGGGCGTGGCCATCGGCCTGCGCGCCTCCTGCCGCGTGATCATGCCCACCGTCGTCGTGCCGCGGCCAGACGATCAGGGCCGCCAGCACCGCGGTCACGACGGCGATCAGCGCGATGGCGAGGCGTTGGCGGGATCGGCCGGGCGGATCCGATGGCATCGGCGGGGTTCCTTGTTCAACGGGCGGGTTGCGGCCTCAACGCGCGGACGGCGGCGCCGATGCGGAGGGAACGGCGGACGGCGCCGACGCCCGTGGCGTGGCGGCCGGCGCCACCGGATCGGCGATCGGGCCGCCGAGCAGGCGTTCGATATCGGCGCGCGCCTGCCAGGCCTCGGCGGTGGCGCGCAGCAACTGGGCGCGGCCGGCGAACAGCGTGCGCTGCGCGTCCAGCACGTCGAGGAAGCTGAACTTGCCGAGCTCGAAGCCGCGCGTCGTCGCGTCCAGCGTTCGCGCGCCTCGTTCGACGACGCCCTCGCGCGCCAGCGCGATCTGCCGCTGCGCGCTGCGCCAGCGCGTCCAGCTCTGCATCAGCTCGGCCTTCAGCGCGTGCTCGATGGCCTGCGCTTCCTGCATCGCCTGGCTGGCGCGAACCGACGCATCGCGGATCGCGCCCTGGTTGCGGTCTAAGATCGGCACGCTCACCGACACGCCGATCTGGTTCGTGCGCCAGCCGTTCTCGATCAGCCTGCCGGTGCCTAGCGTCAACGCGGCGTCGGGAATCGCCCGGCTGCGTTCGAGCCGCCATTGCGCCTGGCGCTGCTCGATCTGCGCGCGGGCCCGCCGCATCGGCGGCGCGTCGGCGATCCGCGCGAGCAGCGGGGCGGGCGGCGCATCGGCGGCGCCGGCCGATATGCCCGCGGCGTCGGTTGATGTGCCCGCGGCGTTCGTCGACACGCTCGTGGCATCCGCCGATGCGCTCGCGGCGTCCGCCGTCGTCGGTGCCGGCGCGGGGCCGCGAGTCGCGACCTCGGCGGCGTCGACGGCCGCCATCGGCGGCGCGGACGGCAGCCGCGCGGTGAACGGCGCCGGCCACGGCTCGCCCCACAGCGCGGCCAGTCGCTGGCGCGCGACCGCCAGCTCGGTGCCGGCCTGGCCGAACTCGATCCGTGCCGAGGCTTCGGCCGCCCGGGCGCGCGCTTCGTCGACCGGTGACACGCGGCCGGCCTGCACGCGCCGGCGGGCGACGTCGGTCGCGCGGTCGGCGGTGGCGATCGACGCGCGCGCCAGCTCGACGCGGTCCTGCGCGGCCAGCACGTCGAAGTACGATCGGATCACGTCGGCGCGCAATTGCGCGTGGCGCTCGTCCAGCTCCGCGCCGACCGCGCGCGCCGACGCGTCGGCCGCGTCGATGCGCGCCTGCCGCTTGCCGCCGAGCTCGAACGGGATGCTCAGCGAGCCGGTCTCGGCCCGGTTGCCGCCGGGCACGCGCTGGTGATCGACGGACAGTGTCGGGTTCGGCCGCAGCGCGGCCTGCTCGCGCAGCGCGTCGGCCGATGCCGACTCGTAGCGCGCCGCCTTCAGTGCCGGATTGCGTTCGACGGCGCGATCGATCGCCTGATCGAGCTCGACGACCGGGACGCCGGACGAGCCTCGCGAGCCGGACGGATCGGAGGCACCGGCCGGTCGATCGGTCGCGGCGCGAACGTCATGGGCGAACGCGTCACGGGCGAAAGTGTCACGAGTGAAAGCGTCACGAGTGAAAGCGTCACGAGCGAAGGCGCCGCCGACGGACGCCGGCGAGTCGAAGCGGAGGTGAAGGTCGTCGGCCGCCGCGCCGATCGGAATCAGCGCGCAGGCGGCCAGGGCGAGAAGGGCCGGCCTTGGCATGGTCGCGAACGGATGCGAGAGCCAAGCATTGTGCGGATCGTCCCGCGACGTCAGGCTTGCCGGAAGATGACAAGATGGTCATCTGGCGCGGGCCGACGCATGTCAGAAGCTCAATTGCGTGCCCACCCTGAACATCCGCGGAGCGCCGGTCGCGTAGCCGACCGAGCTGACGCTGGTCGCGTAGGCTTTATCGGTCACGTTGTCGATCGCCGCATAGACGGTGATCGGCCTGGTCCCGGCAAACGTATAGGACAGCGCGAGATCCCAGCGCTGGTAGCCGGGATAGTTGTCGGTGTTGGCCGCGTTCACCGCATAGTCGCCGACCTTGCGCCAGATGACCGTGCTCTGCCAGCCGGCGGCCGGCCGCCAGTTAGCGGTGACCGTCGACGTCATCCGCGGCACAGCCGTGACGCGGTTGCCGACCAGGGTCTGATCGACGTTGCTCAGCACGCGGCTGTTCGCGCTGCCATAAGTGACCGACAGGTCGAAGCTCGGCGCCGGCAGCCAAAGCGCGCTGAACTCGACGCCGGTGCGGCGCGTGCTGCCGGAGTTGATGTACTCGCCGGGGGCGATCATCGTGATCTCGTCCGAGGATCGAAGGCGATAAGCGGCGACGTCCACCGTCAACTGGCGAGCCAGCTTGATGTTGGCGCCGATCTCCGTCTGGCGAAAGATGTTGGGGGAAACGTGGCTGTTGCCCAATGCGTATTTTGACATCTCGTTGGCCAGCGCGAACCCCTCGGTCCAGCTCGTTCGAAGTTCGACCCGTTCGTGCACGCGCGAGCGCAGGCCCAGTTTCGGGCTCGTGTGGTTGACGTCGGGCAGCGCGTTGCACGGATCGGTCATCAGCTCCGGTCCGCGCAATCGGCATTCGCCGGTGAATCGATCGTAGCGCACGCCGACGGTGGGTTGAAACAGCGGGTGAACGACCAGCCCCGCCTCGGCGAACGCCGCGACGTTGTTCAGCGTGAACTGGCGATCGTAGTCAGCCGTGCCGACCCGGCGACGAAAATCGGTGTTCTCGTACTTGAGGTAATCGGTGCGCTCGCGGATCGTCTCGATGCCCGCGACCCAGGACAGCATGCCGATGCCCGTCGCGCGCCGGCCGTTCAGATTGAAGCCGGCGCCGAAGACGTCGCGATCGTAGGTCTCTTCGCGCTGCGACCAGCTTGCCGCCGTCGCCGCGCCCCGCGTGAACCAGCGCGTGAAGTCCTGTTGCGTCGCGTACAGGTAGGTCAACAGCTTCAGCTCGGGCGTCAACTGATAGTTGACGTCGGCCCTCAGCGTGTAGAAATTCTTCCTGGCACCGTCGTTCTTCATTCGTCGATCGATGCCATAAGGATCCGAGTAGAACTGGTCGGCGGTCAGGTAGCCCGGATTGTTCGCCCTGGCCTGATGGGCTCGCGCCGAAATGGCGATTTCGAGATCGGGCGTGGCCTTGAGCGCGTATCGGCCCGACAGCGTGTAGCGCTCGCCGTCGGACTGCGGTCGGAACCCGTCTGAGCGGAAGGCCTGGGCGGCCAGGTTCAGGTGTTGCCGATCGTCGATCTTGAAGCCGCCGGCGAACTGCGTGTCCAGCGTCCGATGGTTGCCGATCGCCAGGTCGGCGTTGCGGTATTCGCCTCCTCGGCGGGTCTGCAACGCGACGACGCCGGCGCGGTTGTAGTTGCCGTAGAGCGCCGACACGGGGCCGCGGAACACCGTCATGTCGTCCAACTCGAGCGGAACGATGACGTTCAGGTCGCCGTAGCCGTCGGCGTGGGACATCGCTTCGTTCAGCGCGATGCCGTCGACGACGAAGCCGATGTCCCCGCCGTGGCCGCCGCCGCCGAAACCGCGCAACACCATGTTGTCGGCGACGCCGGTCAGCCCGAGGTTGCTCAGGTTCATGCCGGGGACGTTGCGGAACAGTTGCTGGACCTGCTGGACCTTCTGCTCGCGGATTTCCTCGGCATCCTGTCGAGTCGACGAGAACGCGGCGCTCGCGCCGCTGGTGGACTGGCCTTTGATCTCGACGGCGCTCAGCTCGCGCTCGGCCTGCGCGAATGCCGGGGTGGAACAGAGGCAGATCGCAAGGACGACGGGGCGGCGGCCGATGCGGAGGGAGGAAGGAGAGCGTGCCATGGCGTTTGTATGATGATTTTTGAAAACATCATAATGCAGTTCGCCTCGAACGAAGCAATGTTTTCGCGCGGCCTTCAACCGTGTCCGGGTAGGCGGTGGACGAATGCTCGGGCGCCGCCGCTAGATCCACCGGCGAACGCGGCGCTTATAGTCGAGGTACTTCGGGCCATGCAAGCGCTCCAGATACCTTTCCTCCGGCACGATGACGCCGAAGTTCACGATCAGACAGAACATCGGCGTCGCGGCTGCGAACGCCTGGCGGTGGGTGATCTCAAATCCGTTCAGGCTCGATCGAGCGTGTGCTCGGCGTCGCATCCGGAGCCGCTTTCCCGACGCCCGCCAATCCGCGCGAAGCGACCAGCGCAAGCATCGCCGCTGCCGCCGCGAAGCCGGCGATCCGGGCCGTGCCGCCGGCGAATGCCAGCATCGCTTCGTGTTGGGAATGCAGTCCGGCCGCCGCAGCCGAGGCCATGTGGTGGCGCAGCAGCTCGCCGAACAGCGCGACGCCGAACGCCCCGCCGAGCGCCCGCAGCATGACCGGCATGGCCGTGGCCACGCCGAGCTGTCGCGGCGGGGCGCTGCGTTGCGCCACCACGCTGATCAACGGGAACAGCATGCCCAGCCCCAGGCCGATCGGCGCCAATGCGACGGCCACGCCGAGGCTCGCGGGTAGCGCCCCGTGCGCGGGCAGCCAGTGCAGCGCCGCCACCAGCAGCGCGAAGCCCAGCTTCAGCCCCAAGGCGGCGAAGGCCGCCACGCGGCTCAGTGCCGTCCCGCCGCGCAGCATGCGGCCCGCCGCCTGGCCGGCGATCGTGATGCCCAGCATCAGCGGCAGCGTGGCCAGCGCCGAACGCATCGGACTCAGTCCCAGTCCCTGCTGCAGGAACAGCGGCACGAAGACCACGGCGGCGAACATCATGACGCCCGACAGCGCCGACAGCAGCGAAACCACCGCGAACGGCCGCCGTGCGAACAGCGCCAGATGCACGACCGGATCGGCGGCCCGCCGCTCGACGATCACCCACGCCGTCAGCATCATCCCCGCCGACAGCAGCAGCGGCAGCGACGGCGATACGCCGGTCGGCAAGGCGGCGATCAGCGCCTGAGGCAGGAACGAGCCGCCCGCTTCGTCGGTCGCACTGCGGACGGCGAGCAGCAGCACGAGCAACCCGCCGGACAGCAGCGCCGCGCCTCGCCAGTCCAGCGGCAGCGCATGGGCGCGCGCGGCGCCCAGGTCGGCTCGCGCCAGCACGGCCAGCGCCAGCAGCGCCCCCGGAATGTTCAGCAGGAAGGCCCAGGTCCACGGCAGCGCCTCGAGCAGCAGCGCGCCGACCAGCGGACCCGCCAGCGTGCTCAGGCCGAACGCGGCGCCGAGCGCGCCCATCCGCCGGCCGCGCTCGGGCAGCGGGTAGAGCGACGCGATGGCCAGCATCGTCAGCGTCATCAGCCCGCCGCCGCCCAGGCCCTGCAGCGCCCGCGCCGCCACCAGCGAGCGCATGCTGTCCGCCTCGGCGCAGGCCAGCGAGCCCAGCGCGAACAGGGCGGTGCTGGCCAGCAGCAGCGGTCGCGTGCCGAAGCGATCGGCGAGCTTGCCGTACAAGGGGATCGCGGCCGTGGACGCCATCAGGTAAGCCGAGAACACCCAGGGCGCGAGGTCGCGCCCGCCGAGCGAGGCGGCGATGCTCGGCAACGTGGTGGACAGGATGGTCTGGTCCAGGCCGGACAGCACCAGCAGCAGCACCAGGGCGGCGAAAGTAACGGGGGTAGAGGGTGTCGTCATGATGATCCGCGCATCGGGGTGGTCGGTGCCGGCAGCGCACAGGCGTCCAGCGGCAGGGCCCAGTCTCGCCGTCGCTGATCATGTTGACCAGTGCAATATTGGAAATCTATATTTGCATCAAATGGAATCCATGGATCTGAATCTGCTGCGCGTGCTGGATGCCGTGCTGGATGCCGGCAGCGTCACGGGCGCCGCCGAGCGTCTGCACCTGAGCGTGCCGGCCACCAGCCATGCGCTGACCCGGTTGCGCGAGGCCTTGGGCGATCCGCTGCTGGTGCGCGCGGGCCGCCGCCTGGTTCCCACGCCCCGGGCGCAGGAGCTGCGCGAGCCGTTGGCGCGATGGATGGCCCACGGACGGGCGATGCTGGCGCGCGACCAGTCGGCCGAGCTCGCGCAACTCGAGCGCGTCTTCATCGTGCGTGCGCCGGAAGGCATTTCGATCTCGTTGGGCGCTTCGTTGACGCTGGCGTTGCGACAGACGATGCCGCGGGCCACGCTGCGCTTCCTGCCGGAGACGGCCGAGGAGGACGCCACGCTGCGCGACGGCAGCATCGATCTGGACCTCAGGCATTTCCTTCCGCGCGAGCCCGAGGTGCAGACGCTGCACCTGATGGATCTCAAACCCGTCGTGGTCGTGCGGCACGATCATCCGTTGGGCACGCGGGCCGTGACCGCGAAGCGGCTGGCGGCGCAACTGCACGTCGACGTGCAGCGCCGGCCCGGCGCGCCGTCGCCGGTCGACGACGCCCTCGCCACCCAGGGTCTGGCGCGCAATGTCGTGCTGACCGTGCCGCAGTCGAACATCGCCGCGCTGGTGGCGGCCCGATCCGATCTCGTGGCCATCCTCGGCGAGCGCATGGCCCGCGCGATGGCGGCGTCGGTAGGGGTGAAAGTGCTTTCGTTGGCTTTTCCGGTGGAGCCCGAGCCGCTGGTGCTCGCCTGGCACCCGCGGCACAACGCCGATCCGGCGCATACGCTGTTGCGGCAACTGGTGCTGAAACAGATGGCGGCGTCGAAGAACGGTTGAGCGGCCGGAAATCGACCCCAAGCCAAAGCGCAAGCCTCCTCCTGAAGGACGAGGTCGAGCGAGGCAATCCTGTTTTGGCGCTCGAAGCGAATCTACCTTGAAATTCCACCATAAGATGTCAGAATTTCGAGGTGAATATCCCCAAGCCGTCGCATCATCAGGCATCGACGGCCATCGCTACGAACCATGCTGATCCGCCGAACACAGCTTCGACAACGATTGATGACCGCTCTCGGCCGGGCCAGGGCGGTCGTGTTGGTCGGACCACGCCAAAGCGGGAAGACGACGTTGGCACGCACTTTGGTCGGCCAGGATGACCCGAACTACTTCGACCTCGAGGACCCCGTCACCCGGGCCGTTTTCGAGTCACCGAAGCTTGTCCTGGCTCCTTTGAAGGGCCTGATCGTCATCGACGAGGTCCAGCGCGCGCCCGAACTCTTCCCGATCCTGCGGGTGCTGATCGATCGATCGAACCAGCCAGGGCAGTTCCTGCTGCTGGGTAGCGCCAGCCCGCAACTGCTGCGCCAGGCGAGTGAATCGCTGCTGGGCCGGATCGAGGTCATCGAGATCACGCCGTTCGATCTCGCGGAGGTCGGTAGCGACCAGATGGACCGCCTTTGGCTGCGCGGCGGTTTTCCGCCGGCGTTCCTTGCCAGGAATGACCTCGACGCCAGTGTCTGGTGCACCCAGGCAGCCGCCCGCTTCGTTGAAAGCGACCTGCCGCAGCTCGGTGTCCAACTCGCGGTCCCGACCATGATGCGCTTCTGGACCATGCTGGCTCATTTCCATGGTCAGGTCTGGAATGCCGCCGAACTTGCCCGATCGATGGGTGTTTCCGAAAGCACCGTGCGCCGCTATCTCGATACGTTGACGCAGGCGCTGATGATCCGGCAATTGCAGCCCTGGCATCAGAACCTCGGCAAGCGCCAGGTGAAGTCACCGAAGATCTACTTTCGCGACACCGGCCTGCTGCACGCGCTTCTCGGCATCCGCGATGCTCCCGGTCTGCGGGTCCACCCCCGTTCCGGCGCCTCCTGGGAGGGCTTCGCACTGGAACAGATGCTGCGCCTCACCCAACCGGACGAAGCCTGGTTCTGGGCGACACACGCGGGAGCCGAGCTCGACTTGTTGATGGTTCGCGACGGCCGCCGGATCGGCATCGAGTTCAAGCGTATCGATGCTCCCAGGCTGTCGCCTTCGATGCGGATCGCCTGCAGCGATCTGTCGCTCGATGCGCTGTACGTCGTCTATCCGGGCGAGCGTCGTTACCCGCTTGCCGAACGAATCGAAGCCGTGCCTCTGGCTGCGTTCGTGGAATAAGCTTCCGCGGCGTCACAGGCTCGGGACGCCGTTGTTCAGTGACTTCAACCGCTTGCTAGAGCGAAGCAACCGCGGTTTCCAGGTCCACTGCAAGACCCGGACGGGGCTGTCGCGCGGCGGGATGCCCGGCACGAACAGCGCTCGAGTGCTGTGCAAGCGGATCGATGATCCTTTATCTTCGTGTTCGGCCAGCTCGCCGTGTTCCTCATCCCCGAACTCGAGGGCCGGGATCTGGAATGAGCGCGGTGGCCCGCTGCGAAAACCATCAGGACGGATCGCCGATGCGCGGTGTTCCCGGCCTGCGGCGAGTCGTCCTTCATCCGCGGCTTCCGGATTCTGCCAGGGGGATTTGAAATTCCCAGGCGCTGTCGATGAAATGGAACCGTGCGAACAGGCGCCGAAGCCCGCGACGGGTGACCGCGACTGGCTGACGAGGGACGACAAGGCGGGACGGGTGTTGGGGCGGCGATCCAGACATCCATGCCGCTGCTCCCGCCGCTTGGCTTTCTTTGCCATGGACAGCGAATTGTCAGCAAAAGAATCTGTCCGCACGGTACTCTACCTGGGGGGAGCCGGCTCTTCGGCGCCCCCCGGCCGCCGCCGGCGCAGTGGCCGGCATTCGATGAACAACAACACAACAACAGGGAGACACAATGCCTTTCATCCTGCGCCGCGGTACCGCCACGGCCACGCTCGCCCTTGCCGGCCTCGTCGCCGCGCTGTCAGCCTGCACCACCACTACCAGCACGACTTCCACCCGCCCCGCGGGCTGGGCCGCCCCCGAGGTGCTGATCAAGCCCTCCGCCTTCGCCGGCGTGCACGGCCTGGCGGTGGACCGCCAGGGCCGGCTGCTGGCCGGCACGGTCGCCGGCAACGCCATGTGGGAGGTGAACCGCCGGACCGGCGAGGCGCGCGTGTTCATTCCGCCGCCGCAGGGTCAGTCCGACGACATCGCCATCGGCTCCAAGGGCGAGATGGCCTGGACCGGCTTCAACATGGGCGAGCTGTTCTACCGCGAGAACGACAGCGCGCCGATACGCGTGCTGGCCAAGGGCCTGCCGGGCATCAACTCGCTCGATTTCGACAAGAAGACCGGGCAGCTCTATGCGTCGCAGGTGTTCCTGGGCGACGCGCTGTACGAGATCGACCGTGAGGGCAAGAAGCCCCCGCGCCTGATCAAGCGCGACATGGGCGGCTTCAACGGCTTCGAGGTCGGCCCCGACGGCATGCTCTACGGTCCGCTGTGGTTCAAGAGCCAGGTGGTCAAGATCAACCCGGCCAACGGCGACATGACGACCATTGCCGACGGCTTCGCGATCCCCGCCGCCGTCAACCTCGACGGCAAGGGCAACCTGTGGGTGCTGGACACGCGCCGCGGCGAGCTGGTGCGGGTGGAGCTGGCCACCGGCAAGAAGACCGTGGCCACCAAGCTCAAGACCTCGCTGGACAACCTGGCGATCGCGCCCGATGACGGCACGATCTACGTGTCGAACATGGCCGACAACTCGGTGCAGGCCTTCAATCCCGCCACCGGCGAGCTGCGCACGCTCACCAGCGGCGCCACCGCGCTGCCGACCGGCATGAAGGCCGAGGGCGACAAGCTGTGGGTGGCCGACGTGTTCACCTTCCGTGAAGTGGACCTGAAGACCGGCGCGGTCAGCGACATCTTCCGCGCCTGGGGCGAAGGCGAGCTGGAGTACCCGCTCGCCGTGGGCATGTCCGCGACACGCTTCGCGCTGGCCTCGTTCGCGACCAATTCCGTGCAGTTGGTGGACCGCGCCTCGCGCAAGACGCTGGCCATGGGGCATGGCTTCAAGGTGCCGCTCGACGCCGTCCCCATGGATGACGGCAGCGTGCTGGTGCTGGAGCTGGGCACTGGCAGCATCGTGCGCGCCAGCGGCGAGAAGCTCGCCGAGCGCCAGACGATCGCTAGCGGCATCAAGCTGCCGGTGCAGATGATCCTGGGCCGCGACGGCCAGCTCTACGTCACCGACCTGGGCGGCAGCCTGCTGCGCGTGCCGGCCAAGGGCGGCACGCCGGTGGTCGTGGCGCAGGGGCTCAACCAGCCCGAAGGCCTGACGCAGACGCCCTGGGGCAGCTTCATCGTCGCCGAGGTCGGCGCACGGCGACTGGTCGAGATCAACCCGGCCGACGGCAGCCGCAGCACGGTGGCCGAGAACCTGCCGATCGGCGCGCCGTCCATGCCCGGCATGCCGCCGGCCGCCTCGCCCACCGGCGTGGCGATGGGCGGCGACGGCAGCGTGTACGTGTCGTCCGACATCAACAACGGCATCTACCGGATCCGGCCCCGGAACTAAGTGCGCGACCAGCCATGGCCGGCGCCCTGGCGCCGGCCGGTTCGAGGGCCTGTCGCCGCGCTGTGCCATGATGGCGGGTGCCTTCCGACATCACCACGCCCGCCAGGGCCGCCCATCCGATGCAGATCTGGGTCGACGCCGACGCCTGTCCCGTTGCCGTCAAGGAGATCCTGTACCGCGCCGCCCGTCGCACCGAAGTGTTGGTGACGTTCGTTGCCAACCAGATGCTGACGGTCCCGCCGTCACCGCATATTCGCGCCCGGCAGGTGCCGTCCGGCTTCGATGTCGCGGATCGCCACATCATCGAGGCCGTGCGGGCGGGGGATCTGGTCATTACCGCCGACGTGCCGCTCGCGGCCAAGGTGATCGCCATCGGCGCCACCGTCATCGAGCCTCGCGGCGACCTGCTGGACACGCGCAACATCGACGAGCGATTGTCGATGCGCGATTTCATGGACGGGCTGCGCAGCAACGGCCTGGTCACCGGCGGGCCGGCCGCCTACTCGGACAGCGACCGGCGCGCCTTCGCGAACCGGCTCGACCATTGGTTGGCGATGCGGGCAAGGCAGGGCTGACGCGCGCCCCCGACGAAGGCGACGGGGGCGCGTCGCCGCTCACTTGGCCGTCGGCATCACGAACTCGGCGCCCTGGCCGATGCTCTCGGGCCAGCGCTGCATGATCGACTTCTGCTTAGTGTAGAAGCGCACGCCTTCCTCGCCATAAGCGTGGGTGTCGCCGAACAGCGAACGCTTCCAGCCGCCGAAGCCGTGCCAGGCCATCGGCACCGGGATCGGCACGTTGATGCCGACCATGCCGACCTGGATGCGGCGCGCGAACTCGCGCGCGGTGGCGCCGTCGCGCGTGTAGCAGGCGGTGCCGTTGCCGAACTCGTGCCGGTTGATCAGCTCGACGGCGGTGGCGAAGTCCGGCACGCGCACGACGCTGAGCACCGGCCCGAAGATTTCTTCCTTGTAGATCGTCATGTCCGGCGTGACGTGGTCGAACAGCGTGCCGCCGACGAAGAAGCCGTTCTCATGCTCCGGCACCTTGAGGCCGCGGCCGTCGACGACCAGCTTCGCGCCTTCCTCGACGCCCTTGGCGATGTAGCCCTCGACCTTGGCCTTGTGCACGCCGGTGACCAGCGGGCCCATCTCGGCGCGCGACTCAAGACCATTACAGATCACGAGCTTCTTCGCCTTCTCGGCAACTTTGGCGACCAGCTCGTCGGCGACGTCGCCGACCGCGACGGCGACCGAGATCGCCATGCAGCGCTCGCCGGCCGAGCCGTAGGCGGCGCCGATCAGCGCGTCGACGGCCTGGTCGAGATCGGCGTCCGGCATGATCACCATGTGGTTCTTCGCGCCGCCGAGCGACTGCACGCGCTTGCCGCGCTTGGTGCCCTCGGCATAGATGTACTCGGCGATCGGCGTCGAGCCGACGAACGACAGCGCCTGCACGTCCGGATGCGCGATCAGCGCGTCGACGGCGAGCTTGTCGCCCTGCACGACGTTGAACACGCCGTCCGGCAGGCCGGCCTGCTTGAGCAGCTCGGCGTAGAGCAGCGAGGCCGACGGATCGCGCTCCGAGGGCTTCAGCACGAAGGTGTTGCCGCAGGCCAGCGCGACCGGGAACATCCACATCGGCACCATCACCGGGAAGTTGAACGGCGTGATGCCGGCGACCACGCCGAGCGGCTGGCGGATCGTCCAGTTGTCGATGCCGGTCGACACCTGGTCGGTGAAGTCGCCCTTCAGAAGCTGCGGGATGCCGCACGCGAACTCGACGATGTCGATGCCGCGCGTCACTTCGCCCTGCGCGTCGGTGAAGACCTTGCCGTGCTCGGCGGTGATCGCGCGCGCCAGCTCGTCGCGGTGCTCGTTCAGCAACTGCAGGAACTTGAACAGCACGCGCGCGCGGCGGATCGGCGGCGTATCGGCCCAGGCCGGGAACGCGGCCTGCGCGGCGGCGACCGCGCGATCGACGTCGCCGTGGGTCGCCAGTTGCACGGTGCCGGTGACCTGGCCGGTCGCCGGATTGGTGACCGGCTGCGTCGCGCAGTCCGGGTTCGAATGGCGTTGGCCGGCGATGTAGTGGTTGATGAGCTGCGGGCTGGGCATGGTGGTGTCGTTTCGTGTCGGTGAAGTCGGGTGGTCGGGTGGTCGGGCGGCGCGTTGGGCCGCGCGCGTCGGCGGCGACCGCAGGCGAAAGTCTGGCCGCTCGCGCCGCGCGGGTCTATGCCGGCGCCTTGAATTCATTGTTCATCGCGCCGAACAATCGCGCGTGCGCAGAGGAGGGCCGCGTACGGCCGCGCGGTGAGGCTCGTCAACTTTGTCGATGTCCGACCCCGCCCGTCGCCTCTAAGCTTCAGGAACGCGTTGATCAGCTCCATCCCGGTCGTGGCATCCGCTCTTCGGGGGATCGATCGGCGCGTCCTTGGTGCCGGCCGGTCGGCTCGAGCGGATTCGCGTCCGCTTCGATCGGGCCGTGCTCCGGCGGTGCCAGTGAGGAGGCGCGATGAAGCTCATTGATCGCGTCGCCGTGCGCCGAGGCGTGATGGCGGCGGTGTTCGTGCAGGTCTCGGTGCTGCTCGCTTGTTCGACGCTCGGTCCGGCGGGCGACCAGCCTTCGGCCTTTCGTGCGTCGGCTCCGGCCGAGTGCGCGCGCGTCATCACGGCGGAGGTCGTCGCGCTCGAGCAATCGATCGTGCTGAACCGGCTCGGCGCCTTCAACCCGTCGGGCATGCTGTTCGCGCTTCGCGAGGACGTCGTGATGGAAGACGGCTCGGCGCTGAGCGACGACGAGTGGGATCGCGCGCCCGGCCACGTGCAACTGCGCGCCGGCAAGCGACCGCGCCCGCTGGTGCTGCGCGCCAACGAGGGCGATTGCCTGCACGTGACGCTGCACAACCTGCTGGCGCCGGCCGTCGACGAGCAGCGCAGCGGCGGCCCCGCCATCTACGGCGGCAAGGTCGTCGCGCACAGCGAGGACCCGCCGGGCATCGTCTACCCGAACGACGGCAAGACCGGCCGCGAGCTGGTCGAGCCGATGGCGATCAGCAACGACAGCCCTTGGACGCGCGGCGTCACGTTCCACGTGACGGGCCTCGAGTATCGATCGATCGATCCGCGCGAGTGTCCGCGCGCGACCGCGGCGCGGCCGTGGGTCTGCGGTCACGGCCAGGGCGACGTCGGGCGCAACGAGTCGGTCGTTCATCCGTCGACGGCCGAGTCGCTGCGCAGCGCACTGCTGGCGCAAGGCGGCACGATCAAGCCCGGGCAGAGCGGCGTCTATCGCTTCCGCGCGCGCCGCGAAGGCACCTATTTCGCGTACAGCAACGGCGCGACGGTCGGCGGCGAGGGCGACGGCGGGCAACTGGGCCAGGGTCTGTTCGGTGCCGTCAACGTGCAGCCGCGCAACTCGGTCTGGTATCGATCGCAGGTCACGCACGACGAGCTCCGGCAGGCGACGCGCGTCAGCGGAACGCCCGGCCATCCCTATCGCGAGCTGATGTACGACACCGCGCGCCACGAGTCCGGCCCGCTGCGGGGGCGGCCTATCCTCGCGATCCTCGACGGCCTGCGCATCGTCCACAGCGACGTCAACGCGGTGGTGGCGCTGCGCGGCGCCGCGCCGGACCACGACGACACGACCGGGCCGAACAGCCGTTGCAGCGACTACGCGATCGGCAATCGCTGCGGTCACGCCTATCGCGAGTTCACGGTGATCCTGCACGACGAGGTCAAGGCCGTGCAGGCGTTCGCGGAACTCGAGGACGAGGACAATCCGCTCGCCTATCTGAAGGACGGGATGGGCATCAACTACGGAACCGGCGGGATGGGCGCGATGGTCATCGCGCGCAATCGCAAGACCGGTCCCGCTAAGGACTGTCCCGAGTGCCGGGCCGAGGAGTTCTTTCTGAGCAGTTGGGTCAACGGCGACCCGGCGCTGGTATTGAAGTGGGACGCGGCCGGCAAGCAGCCGCGGGGTGCGCTGTATCCGGACGATCCGAGCAACGTCCATCATTCGTACCTGAACGATCCGGTGCGCTTTCGCAATCTGCACGCGGGGCCGAAGGAAACGCACGTGTTTCATCTGCACGCGCACCAGTGGCTGATGGACGTCAGCCAGCCGGGCAGCAGCTATCTGGATTCGCAGACGATCTCGCCGGGAGCCGGTTTCTCGTACGAGATCAGCTTCGGCGGGTCGGGCAACCGCAACCTGTCGCCGGGCGACAGCATTTTCCATTGCCATCTGTACCCGCACTTCGCGCAGGGCATGTGGGAGCTGTGGCGCGTCCATGACGTGTTCGAGGACGGCACGCCGGGCCTGTACGACGCGCAGCGCAATCCTGGCGGGCGCAACCTGCCCGACGCCGAAGTGGCGACCGGGATCGAGAATCCGGCGGTCGTGCCGCTGCCCGGCATGCCGCTGCCGCCGATGCCCACCGAGGCGTTTCGCGGCTACCCGTTCTACATCGCGGCCGAAGCCGGACATCGGCCGCCGCAACCGCCGCTGGACATCGACGTCGACGAGTCCGGCAAGACGATCGATGGTGGGTTGCCGCGTCATCATCTGAGCAGCGGCGGCGGTGCCGGCGCCAACCGGACCAGGCCGGCGCTCAGCGAGACACGCCTCGTCAACCAGGACGTCGTCGACGAGGCGCTATCGAAGGGCGGCCTGGCCGCGCGCCTGAACGCCGCCAAGGTCTACGCGCAGAATCCGCGCGCGCTGACCGCGTTGGCCGAGGTATGGGAGAGCATCGGATCGGTGGTGTTTCCCCCTCACGAGGGCTCGGCCGACGAACGACGCGCGATGGCGTTCCATGCGGGCCGGGCGACCGGCGGCGGGCTGCGGCCGGTGGAGTCCGCGCAGGCGCAGGCGGCGCCGCCGGACTGGCGCGAGACGCGTCGCGGCTATCGGACCGATCGCGCGAGCACCGTCGCCGGGCAAGCCGCGCCGTCCGACGAACCGGTGTTCTGGGTCAACGGCAAGGAGCCGCAACCGGGCGCGCCGTACGCCGATCCGTGTCGCGACGGCGCGCCGCAACGCGGCTACAAGGCTGCCTACGTGCAGACCGAGATCACCGTCAACAAGCACGGCTGGTTCGACCCGCAGGCGCGGATGGTCGCGCTCGAGCAGGACGTCAAGGACGTCATCGATCCGGTCACGCGCGTGAAGATGCCCGAGCCGCTGTTCTTTCGCGCGAACTCGGGCGATTGCATCACTTTCAAGGCCAGCAATTTCATGCCCAACGCGATGGCGCTGGACGATTTCCAGGTCTACACGCCGACCGACACGATCGGCCAGCACATCCATCTGGTCAAGTTCGACGTGACCTCGTCCGACGGCTCGGGCAACGGCTGGAACTACGAGGACGGCACGTTCTCGCCCGACGAGGTCCGCGAGCGCGTGCGGGCCATCAATCACGCCAACGCGGCGGCCGGCCGTCCCGACCGGCTCGCGCTGAAGACGCACCCGTTGTTCGCCGTGCCCTGCGCGTCCGGCGACGAGCTGTGCCGTGCGCTGGCGAGCCAGGGCCGGTGCCCGGCCGACGCCGCGACGATGGATCCGCATGCGCTGCGCCGCGATCACCCGCTATGCGGCGCGCAACGCACCGTGCAGCGCTGGTACGCCGATCCGTTGCTGAACGGCCGGAAGGACCAGACGCTGCGCACGGTGTTCTCGCACGACCATTTCGGGCCGAGTACGCATCAGCAGCACGGGCTGTATGCGGCCTTGGTCGTCGAGCCGGCCAACTCGGTGTGGCTGCCGATCGATCGCGCTCGACTCGACTGGGATGCGCTATGCGCCGCGCCCCCCGAGCAGCGTGGTCGCCAGTTGATCGGCGGCGCCAATCTGGCGGCGAAGTACGACGCGGCGTGCCGACCCCGTGCCGACGTCGCGGTCGACAGCGCCGAGCCGCGCGAGCCGGTTCGGCTGCGCGACGATGGCGGTCCGACGGCGACGCGCGCGAACATCATCGCGCCCAAGTGCCAGGGGCGGCTCGACAGCAGTCCGGCCAATCCGGCCTGGGCGACGAACGGCGCCGGCGATTGCGCGGGCGGCGGCGAGAACGATCAGACCCGGCGCGAGTTCATGCTGGCGTTCGCGGACTTCGGCATCGTCTACAACACCGCGCTGGAGCCGATCAATCCCGAAAAGCGTGACACGTCGGCGTTGAGGCTCGGTCGGCGCTTCGTCGCGCGCAACCTGGCGACGCCGTTGGGCATCGCGTCGGAGGATCCGGGGACGCAGTTCGTCAACTATCGCCACGAGCCGGTGCCGTTGCGGATCGCCGACGTGCGCCGCGATACGGTCGAGCCGGAACTCGGTGGTTTCCGCTATTCGCAGACGTCGTGCGCGAACAAGCCCGACGACCGGTCGCGGCTGACCTGCACCGGCGACATGGCGAACGTGATGAGCACGCAGGCGCACGCGCAGCGCGATCTCGCGCTGGCCTCGCAGGATTACCGCCGCTTCATCGGCTCGCCCGGCGTGCCGTTTACCGAGCTGGTGTCGCGTCAGACCCGCGCGTCGCTGACGGCGTCCGGCGCCAAGGATCTCGATGGGCGGCCGCTGGCGTCGAAGCTCGGCGCGGCGCTGGAGCTGGTCGAGCAATGGCGGCACGACTTCCACTGCGCACTGATGCCCGAGCGCACGCCGTCACGGACGGTGCTGAGCGCTTGCCGCGACGGTCTGAAACGCGGCGATCCGTGGCGCGAGTTCGGCGATCCGGCGACGCCGATCCTGCCCGCTTATGAAGGCGACCGGGTGCAACTGCGCCTGATCCAGGGCGCGCAGGAGGCGCAGCACGTGTTCGCGATGAACGGCGTGCGCTGGCTGCGCGAGCCCGATCATCGCAAGTCCGGCTACGTGGCGGCGCAGCCTCTGGGAATTTCCGAACACTTCGAGTTCGACGTGCGGCCGGCGCCGCTCGAAGCGCCGCGGCTCGACTACCTGTACTACGGCAGTTCCGTCGACCAGCTATGGGACGGGATGTGGGGCGTGATGCGCGTGTTCGGCCGCAGCGATCCGCAGATGAGCGGCGACCCGAAACTGAACGTGCAGTCGGGTCTGGCCAGCCTGTTCGCCGACGATGGCGGTCCGCTGCCGGCGCCGGCGCTGTCGAAGTGGGCCGATGCGGGCAGCATGGTCTGCGTCGGGGCGCCCAAGCGGGACTTCGACGTCGCGGCGGTCCGCGCTTGCGAGCTGGCCGGCGATTGCGGCGATCCGCGGCGTCCGGCGCGGGCGGGCCTCGTCTACAACCAGCGTCAGGCGCTGGGCGATCCGGACGCGATCGTCTACGTGAACGTCGCCGGTCCGCGCGCGTCGGGGCTGCGGTCCGATGAGTCGAACGCGCAGGCGCTGACCCGGCTCAGGGCCGAATACGCCAGCGGCGAACGCCGGCTGGAGCCGCTGGTGTTGCACGCGGCCGCCGGCAGTTGCGTTCGCGTGCGGCTGCGCAACCTGCTGCGCGAGACGCTGCCGGACGGCCCGTTGTCGAACGCCGACGGCAGCCCTCATACCGCGCACTACCACGACAACTTCCTGTCGATGATCACCGACGGTTTCAACGTCAACCAGTTCCGGATGTCGGCCAGCGTCGGGTTGTCGGTACCGCTGGTCGCCCAGCACGTGATCGACGCCGACGGCAGCAACGTCGGCATCAACAGCCGCGAGGTGTCGATGGCGCGGAACGGCGCGCGTTGGCAGGGCAGCCTGGTTCCGCCGTGCAAGGACCAGGGGCCGTGCGAGCAGGTGTCGGCGCTGATGAACTGGTATCTGGGCGAGTTCGATAGCGGCGCGGACGGGGCGCCGGTGCTGACGCCGATCGAATACGGCGTGCTGCCGCTGCGCAGCTTCGGCGATCCGATCAAGCATCCGATGCATGGCCTGGTCGGTGCGCTGGTCGTCGGGCCCGCGGGCAGCCGCCCCTGCACCGATGCCGAGTATCGCGACGCGAGCGAGCGCGAGGCCGACCGGGGCACCGCGTTGTCGATGAACATCTGCCGCGAAGACGGGCGGGATCTGTATCGCGATCTGGTCGCCGTGTTGCAGGACGCGGTGCCGCTGCGGCAGCAGGGAAGCCGGATCGGCAACCTGTCCGGCGCCGAGGAGCCCGACGACTATGGCTCGAAGGCGGTCAATTATCGGACCGAGCCGATGTGGGCGCGCCGCGGCGGCGACCCGTCGATGTCGTTCGAAGAACGCAACGAGTTCGATTATTCGCATGCGCTGAGCAGCAAGGGTTTCAAAGCGGCGTCCGGCGAACTGATGTGTCGTGCCGGCATCCGCGCGATGACGCGTGCGCAGTGGGACAGGCGCTTCGGTGCGCGCGCGCTGACCGAGCGCCAGTGGCAGGACGCCGCCTGCGACGGTGAGACGCCGACCTTCGTCGCGGCGGCCGGCCGGGAGCTGCGGCTGCGGCTCGTGCATCCGGGCGGCCACACGCGGCAGCAGGCGGTGTCGCTGGCCGGCCACGCGTTCAATCCGTTTCCGTTCGAAAGCGGCTCGCACAGATTCTTCGAGACGGCGGAGCAGGCGCTTGCCGACGCGTGGATCGTGCAGGGGCAGGTCAACGGCATCGGGCCGATGACCGGTGCCAATCTGCTGGTCAATGCCGGCGGGCAGGAAGGCTTGCCGATCGACTACCTGTGGCGCAGCCAGGCGAGTTTCCTGTTCGACGGCGGGGTATGGGGTCTGCTGCGGGTCGTGCCCGCCAAGCGCTGACGGTGCCTGTTGGGAGGTGCGCATGTCCACGTTCGAAGCTCTCGGGTCCGCCGCCGATTTCCTGGGCGGCTACTACGTCGACTGGTTCGACGCGCCCGATGGCCCGCGGGCCGCCGGCAGCGGCTACACGGCGGGTAATTGCCGCTACGACTTCGGCGACATCGAGATCGTGATCGCCGTCGATGGCCCGCCGGTGAGCCTGTCGATCTGCGCGCCGACCAACGTTCGCGGCCAGTTTCGCAGGGGCGATTCGGTGCTGCTGGCCGACTGCCATCCGAATTTCAAGCCGTTGCGGCTGCTGTTCGATCCGCCGGTCAGCGCGGTCGGCACGCAGGTGGGCGCGATCGGCATGGCGGGCCAGGCTTATGACAGCGTGCTGTACGCGGCCGGGGCCGACGGCGAGGCGCAGGGACGCAGCGTGCGCGCCACGCTGCGCAACGTGGTCGGCAACGCTCCGTTCGTCGGCCTGCGCTGTCGTGACGGCGCGTGCATCACCGAGGCGTGGTTCGACGTGCTGAGCCCGGACGGCGCCGGCAGCTTCAGCCAGGTCGCGATCAACCAGTTGTACTTCGTGCCTTGACGAGGCGAGCCGTGAGAACGCTGCTCGTCTTCGGTCTGGCTGTCGCGCTGGCCGGCTCGCCGGCAGCGGCCGAAGCCGCCGAAGCCGCCGAAGCCGCCGAAGCCGCCGAAGCCACCGAAGCCACCGAAGCCACCGACGTCGAAGCCGATGCCACGCACGAGCTCGTCGCGCAGCAGGGCGGCATGGGTCTGCGCGTGGCCTTGCTACCCGCCGGAGCCGGCGAGCGGGGGCGATACCTGGCCAGGTTGACGTTCACCGACGCCGGCAGCGGCACGGCGTTGCCGGGACTGAGCCCGGCCGCGTGGCTGCAGCGGATCCGCTCGCCGGCCGAACTCGAACTGCCGTGCGAGGACCGGGCGCGCCAGTTCGTCGCCGGATCGTTGGGGGCGCGTGCCGATGTCGACCTGAACGCTTACCGGCTGGTCAGCCTGAACCAGGATCGATCGCTGCATTTCATCAATCCGCTGGTGCGGATCCGCAACTCGCGACTCGAAGCGACGGTGCAGTTGTCCGGCAATGGCCACGACTGGGCGCACGATGCCGCCTCGCATCGGCTGGTGGTGTCGTTGCGCGACGAGGGACGCGTGGCGCTCGTCGACACGATCACGCATCGATCGGTGGGAGAACTGGAGCTGGGGGCTGGTACGCGGCCGACGCGGCTGCTGATCGCCTCCGACGGCATGGCGTGGGTCGGGCTCGACGGCACCGCAGAGCTGGTGATCGTCGATCCGGCGCAGCGGCGGGAGCTGGGGCGGCTGGCGCTAGGAGACGGCGCTTCCGGCGTGCCGATCCGCCGGGCTGGCGTCGCCTCGGACCAGGGCGCGGGTCCGATGACGCTGGCCGCGGTACCGGGGCGACCGTGGCTCGTCGCCGTGCTGGCGGGCGAAGCGGCGGCGGTGCTCGTCGACGTCGAGCAGCGGCGCGTGCTCGGTCGCGTATCGCTGCCGCCCGGGCCGGTGGCCGTCGCCTACAGCGGCGCCGCCGAGCGGATGTTGGTGCTGTCGGGCAAGGCGGGCGTGCTGAGCCTGTTGGACTTGTCGGACGGAACCCCGCGGATCGATGGCCAGATCCGGCTGGCGCCGGGGGCGCTGGCGATGGCGCCGTTGGCCGAAGGCCGTCACGTGCTGGTCAGCAACGTGCAACGGCATGAAGTCGCGCTGATCGACCTCGCACGGCGCGCGGTCAGCGATACCGCGCCGGTGCCCGCATGGCCCGACCAGATCGTGGCGACGCGTGATTTCGCCTATGTCCGATCACAGACGAGCAATCGCGTGACGCTGCTGTCGATCGAAGGCGTGCGGGCCGGCCGACTGCAGCCGCTGTCGGTGCCGATCGGCCGCGCGACCGCGGCCGACATGCCCGAATCGCTAGGCGCGGCACCGTCGCTGGCGGTGGCGCCCGAGGGTAACGGCATCTGGGTGGCGGTGGCCGGCGACGCGCAGCTCTATCGCTACGCCGAGGGCTTGATGGCGCCGAGCGGCAGCCTGCACAACTATCGGCGCCAGGCACGGGCGCTGATGGTGCTCGACGACAGCTTGCGCGAGACCGCCGCGGGGCGATTCGAGGCGCCGCTGCGGGTCGGCCAGGGCGGTCGCCATGCGTTGATCGTTCGCAATGCGTCGCCGGCGTTCACCGCCTGCCTGACGGTCGCGCTGCAGGGACCGCCGCAGGCCGAGGTTTCGCCGTCGTTGCCGCGACCTCGTCTGGCGCAGTGGGCTCAGCGAGGCGCCGAGCTGAGCCTGGTGCTGCAATCGGACGACCCCGCTCTGGCGCGCCTCGACGATCTGCAGGCATTGATCGTCGGCCCGCGCGGCGCATGGCATCGCAAGACCGCGATGGCGGCGGACGGGCCCGGGCGCTGGCAGGCACGATTGAGCTTGCCCGAGCAGGCCGACGCCGGCGTCGCGACGCTGCTGCTGCAGAGCGAGCGATCGGGGCTGGGCTTCGCCGAGACGCGTTTGGGCGTGCTCGGCGACCTGATGCCGCCCGTTGCCGGAGATCGTCGTGCGCGTCGCTGAACCGGCGTCGCCGGAACGACGGCGCGCACTGCGACGCCTGTCGCTCGCCGGTTGCGCGCTGTCGCGGCCGCTGGCCATCGGCTCGGGGCGCGCCGCCGACCCGGTCGGCGTGGCGCTGGTCGCCGCCGCGATCGGTCATCGCGGGCCGGCTCGCGCCGCCGATGCCTGGTTGCCGGCGCCGGCGCTGCCCGACGTGGCGCTGCTCGACCATCGCGGCCAGCCGCAGCGACTGGTCAGCGACGTGATCCGCGATCGCGTCGTGCTCGTCCACTTCTTCTTCACCGGCTGCGGCACCGTCTGCCCGCCGCAGACCGCGCTGCTACGCGATCTGCGACAGCGGATCGACGCGGGCGCGCCGGCCAGAAGACCGTTGTTCGTCGGCTTGAGCGTCGATCCGCTGGGCGACGGACCCGAACAGTTGCGTGCCTATCTGAGCCGCTTCGACATCGTTGCCGGCCTGGCGGCCGCTTGGGTGTGGCTGACCGGCGAACCGGCGTCGCTGGGGCGCGGACT
>JASGFT010000072.1:0-23660 GCA_047605425.1 Burkholderiaceae bacterium
GTCCGCCGACGGCCAGATCGGCCACGACGCCGACGGCGGCGCCGATCGCCGCGCCCTGGCCGAGCCGCACGCCGGCCAGGCGCAGCGTCTCGGGGTGGAACAGGTCGAGCTCGGTCCGTCCCTGCAGCGCCGGCAGCGGCGCCTCGGCGGCATCGCCCTCGCGAAAACCGTAGAGCGCGAGCAAGGCGTCGACCTGGCGCTGCGCCCGATCGGTGACGTCGCGGCGCAGCGAGACGACCTCGGCGTGCAAGGGCGCGGACAGGCCGTCGCCGGCCGGCGCGCCAAGGCCCTCATCGGCCGGCAACTCACGGCGCATCGCGGCGATCTCGACCAGCCCTTCGGCGATCAGCGTGCAGCCGGCGGTCCGGCGCGCGTCGGCCTCGCTGGCCAGGTGCCGGGCGATCGCCCGCAGCCCCTGCCGGCGCTCGGGCAGCAGCGTGCCCAGGTCCTGGTACAGATCGCGTTCGGCGCCGGTGAACGGCGCCGCCGCATCGAAGCGCACGATCGCGTGCAGGCCCGCGTCGGCCAGCATCGCCCGCCACGGGTCCTCGCGGTTGCCCGGATGCGCGACGAAGTTGAGCACCGGCATCACCGGCTTGCCGCAGGCCGACAGCAGCTCGACCTCGTCGCGGAACTTCGGCAGCACCGGCTCGCGCGCGTCGATGACCAGGAACGCGGCGTCGACGTCGAACATCGCCTTGAGCACCTTGGCTTCCTGCTCGAACGCGCCGCGCGCCTCGGGGCCGGCCAGGAACCGGCGGATGCGTTCGGCGCGCGGCGACGCTTGCAGCGTCTGCACGTGCGCGAGCAGCGTCACCGCGTCCTCGAGCCCCGGGGTGTCGAAGAAGCGGACGGCGACGCGACCGTCGATGCGCAGGTCGATCCGCTCGACATGGCGGGTCGTGCCGGGCCGATCGGACACCTCGCCGAAATCGACTCGCCGCGTCAGCGTCCGCAGCAGCGAGGTCTTGCCGGCATTCGTATGGCCGACCACCGCGATGCGCAGCGGCGGCTCGCCGCCGGCGCCGCGGGCGTCGTCGGAATCCGGGGACGTGGTCAGGGCAGCCATCGCGCTTTCATCCCCCAGGCAGTCGCGTGCCGCGCGGTGGCGCGTCGCCCGGCCCGATGCCGGACGATGACGTCGCGTCGGGACGGCTCGCGGATTCGTCGAACACCTCGCCGGCGTCGGTCGAGCAGCGCAGGTCCTCGAAACCGATCCCGCGCAGCCACGACCGCCAGCGGACGACGCCAGACCCGTCGACCGGATCCTCGCCGAGCAGCCACAGCCGGCATTGACCGACGCGCGGCACGGCTTCGCGCAGCAGTCGCTCGGTTCCGCGGTCCGGACTGGACTCGGCGCGGCAGGCCAGCACCAGCACCCGCGGCCGCGAGCCGGCCAGCCGATCGAGCAGCGTCGCGCGTTGCGCGGCGCTGCCGTCGATGCGCATCGGGCTGGCGCCGTCGGGCATGCCGGGCGGCGGCCACGGCAGCTCGTCCGGCAGCTCGAAGCCCGCGACCAGGATCTCGTCGCCGGTCGCCCCGGCCGGCGCCGCGCGGCCGGGACGCGGATCATCGCCGTGCGTGTCGGCGTCGACGACCACGGCCGGCGCCAGCGCGTCGAGCCGCGCGAAAAGCTGCCGGTAGTACGGCGCCGGCCACTCGGGCACGAGCCGCTTTCGCCGCCTGCGAACGACGATCGCGCACAGGATCGCCAGCAACGTCCGCGGCACCAGTCCGTAGACGAACAGGCAGCCGATCAGCCAGCCGGCCAGTTGCTGGTTGGTCGGCGCCGCCTCGTCGGGCACCGCGAAACCGAACCAGCCCGGCACGATCGCCAGCGCCTGGATCCAGCGCGCGAACACGGCCGGATCGAGCAGCGTCGTCTCCCATCCCAGCGTGTAGTGACGGAACGACAGCGCGAACAGCAGCGATGCCAGCGCGACGCCGAACGCCAGCGCCCAGACCAGGTGGCTGACGAGGCCGAACAGCCAGGGCGTGATCCGCGCCCGCTGCAGCATGCCCATCAGCGCGCTCGTCAGCGCCGTCGCCTCGGCTCCGCGGCCCAGGCTCGCGCGCGAGGTCAGCGCCCACCACATCCGACCGAACGCGCTGCCGCCGAACGCGGCGAGCCGGGGCCAAGCGACCGACAGCAGCCACAGCGCCAGCGTCACCACGTGCGAGCCCAGCAGACCGACCAGCGCCGCCATCACGTTGATCCGGCGATCGCGCGCATCGATGACGCCGCCGGCCAGGGCCAGGCCGACGATCACGACCACGGCGACGACCGCCAGCAGCCCCCACGACGCGCTCCAGCGCACGCGATCGATCCGCTCGGCGAGCCCCAGCCGCCCGGCCAGGCGCTCGGCGCGGGCGACGACCTGCCGCTCGCGGGAGCCGCCGTCGCGCGCGACATCGCGCAGCACGTCGCTGTCCTCCAGCGGACCGCGCGCCTCGATCCGCCGGACGGACTCGGTGAGCCAGGCCGCCGTCAACGGCGGCATCGGCCGAGACGATGCGGGCGGCGACGGCGGCGCGAGCACGGCGGCGGATTCGGGCGGATCGGAAAGACGCGTCAACGCGGGTACTCGTCAGCAGCGGCGGGAATCGCATGGTAATCCGGACGAGGCCGCGGGACGCCAATCGCGACGAAGTCGAACGCTGTCCGTGACTTCGCCCGACAACGCCCGTCGCATCGCGGTAACACCGCTCGCGGCACGGCTCGGCGCCGGCCGCCGCGCGCGCCGCGGTCGAGGCGACCGTCCGTCATTTGACCAATCGGCGGGCGATGGCTAATATTGCGGGCTTCGCTGATTGCGACGGCCAAGTAGCTCAGTTGGTAGAGCAGCGGATTGAAAATCCGCGTGTCGGTGGTTCGATTCCGCCCTTGGCCACCATCACATCTACGCCCAGTCCCGCCTGACTGGGCTTTTTCTTTTCTGCGACAAGGACTTAGCGCCGAAATCTCGCCCAGGAGGTTCCGGATCGTCTCGTTACATCCTGCGTTTGCCCGTACTCCTCCCTGTACCCTACAGTGCATCGAGAACGCTCTTCGGGGGTACGGGGTGCGAGATGGGATTGCTCAGCGATTTGCAGGTCAAGGCCGCGAAACAAGAGCCGAGGAAGCGACTTCCTGGACGACCTCGAAAAAGGGAAGCTGCCAGCGCAGGCCGAGAAAGTGCTCCTCTTCGCGCGTCCGCCGGCAGGACAGATTGCGTATGGCTGAGCGCCACCAGATCATCCCAGAAATGGTATAGTCATGCCGCGCACCCCAGAACGGCCGCTCCAGTGGATCGGTAGCAGCAAGAAGGATCTCTACTGGCTCTTCCGGCTCCCGTGCGCAGGTTCTTCGGGCACGCGCTGGATTTTGCCCAACGCGGCAGCCAGCATGCTGCTGCCAAGGTACTCAAGGGCTTCGGCGGAGCTGGCGTGCTCGAGGTCGTGGAAGACGATGCGGACGGCACGTACCGCGCTGTCTATACGGTCCGTTTCAGCGAGGCGGTTTTCGTGCTGCACGTTTTCCAGAAGAAGAGCAAACGGGGTATCGCAACACCGCAGGCGGACATCGAGATCATCCGGCAGCGCTTGAAGGTGGCTGCAATTCTGGCGCAGGAGCTGAGAGATGAAGAAGCGGGTCGTTGACGGGATCGAGGTCGAGGCCAGTTCGGGTAACGTGTTTGCCGATCTGGGCTTGCCCGACGCCGACAAGCTCAAAATCAAGTCCGGACTGACCGTCGAAATCGTGAAGGCCATCCGCGAGCGTGGGCTGACCCAGGCCGAGGCCGCCCGACGCATGGGCCTGACCCAACCCAAGGTGTCCGCCCTGCTGCACGGGAAGTTCTCGAACTTCTCCGAACGCAAGCTGATGGACTGCCTGACCCGGCTGGGCTACGACATCGAAATCCGCGTCCGCGCCTCCGATGCGCTCGTCGGCCACCTGATGCTCACGCCCGCGTGAGCAGTGAGCGGGTCGGCACGGCTTCCGCGTGCCGGACTTGCGCCGAGACCGGCAGCATATTGGGTAGTAACGCCAAGATCTTGCCTACATCGTTCTGGATTGACCGCGCGGATGGCTGCTTCGAGCTGATTGCTGCCAGCTAGGTCTGGTGGGCTAACGGCATCTGGCGGCCAGAAGCGGACGCACAGTGTCAATAATCTGGTCTGTCGATCCGACGCGTCACCCTGGCTATTCGAAGCTGTTGTCGCCAGGATTTCGCTCCTGCTGCTCCCGAGCGCGCTCTCGCTCGATCTGACGTTCGAAGTCTTCACGAAACTTCCTGAATACGGCAAGACCCTCGCCGTCAAGGAAAGAATCGAGCGCCTCCAGCAACGGCAAACGCTTGGACATGATGGCCGCCCTCGATCCACTCCAGCTCATCGGCACGATCCGACAAGCCAGCGCATGGGCTACCTTCATCGGCTCGGGTGACTGCCGGATCAGCTCTAGAGCCGATTCTGTCCACGTTGGGTATTGATCCCCGCCTTCGGTGATTGCCGAGATCGAACTGGCCAGGAGCGACCAGCGGTCAGAACTGCCTGCCCAGCACCACGCGACCATCATCTCTAAGGGAACGCCGTCAAGCGGATTCTTCCGATGTACGTCCTCGAAAGTCAAAGTGCAGATGAAACCGTGTGGATAGTCCTCGCAAGCATCGACCAACTCGTCGAGAGCGGCAATCGGGTGCGCCGCGAACAGCGCAGCAATGACTTGCTCGAAGTCGTAGGAGGACAGCGTGTAGTCGGCAAACCCAGCCCGTAAGCCCCGGAGCAGAGCCTTAGCCGAAGCCTCGCCATCAGGACCGGCCATGCATTTGCCGATCAGGCGCTTGAAAGAAAAGTCGAGCTGGTGATGCCGCCACGCGGCAGACGGAACCTTGGGCATGAGTTTACGTACGACAGAGGCCACCGCTGGACCCGCCTCCACTTTCTCACGCAGGTGCGTTGCCAAGATCTCGAGCGCAACCAGCAGGCCGTCCTTCTTGCCTGCTATTGCATGCGCCAGCCGCGCCATGTCCGAATCCGACACTTGTTCGACGGCGCGCCCGTATGCCAGATATTGGTACTTGTCGGCGCGCGCGACGCCGCGTTCGAGCGAACGCATGAGGCGGTCGCAACCGCGCTCGTCCACCGTCGTGCAAGTTTGGAGGACAGGCACCCACTCTGAAAGCACCGGATTCTCCAAGGCATCGTCAAGAAGCTGCTCGAACAGCGGTCGGTTGGCCTCATGCAGGCCGCCCAGGAATCCGAGCAGTATCTGTACGCCGCGCGCATCAGCCTCGATCGATTCGAACGCTGACACGAGCGCACACCACAGATCCTCCGGTTCGTCCGATGCCTTCGCCAGCCCGAAACCAAACCTACCTTGGCGCCCCTGCTTGTTTTCCACCAAGCACGGGAGCAACGCCTTCAGCGATTCGCGATCCGCCGCAACCTGCCGGCCCAAATCTTCGGCGTAGCGCTCGGCGCGCTCGTAAGGCCGCAAACCGTCATCTTCGTCCCCATCGGTGATATCCAGACCACCCGAGAGCGATGTCAAAACCACAGCTTTCGTCTGCTCGATCAGCGTCTTGGGACGGACACGTTTCTCGATAACGACTAGGCGGCTTGAGCCTTCCGGATTCTTACCGTCCTTGTCGAATCGGATCGTCTGGCGAATTGCCAGCCAACCCTTTTCCCAACTGAGCGGCGTCAGCTTCTCTACCGCTTCTTCCAACTGGTTGTACAGGCGAGCGCGGGACCACAAGAACCGGAAGTTGCTCGCCAGCGCGCTGCTCCTTGCTGGCGTGCGTGCCGGACAGGTAGATGGTAAACATCGATCTGATGAGGTCGTCGGTGCGATCCATCCGGCTCCCGGCTGGCTCGGCCAGCGCGAATCGCACGAGCACGGCCAAGCATCGGTCAAAGTACACTGCTTCGTAGGCGATCGACCTGAGTAGGCGCGTAATGGTGCTCCGGGCCGGATGCTCCATGGACAGGAACTGTTCGGCATCGTCATCCTTCACCGCCCGCTCGATGGCGGCGAGCACCGCCTCAGCATCCACCGGCGCCACGTTGCGGAGCACCTCCACCAATGGCTCGCTGAGCCCGACGACATCCCCGAGCAGCCCCCCTTCCGCCAGCCATGTGCGGACGATGGTCACTGCCTCGTCACTGTCGTGCAGATAGCCCAGCCGACGGGAGAACGAACGAAGCAAGCGCCCCTTCCCTTCGATAAGTTGTGCTGCAATGAGCCTGTAAGGAATCGCCGACAGCGCCTGCTTGGCCAAGCGGGTGGCGATGGCATGCGGCAGCAACGCGCGCCAGATTCCCCGCTTTTGCGCCAAACCGCGCTGGAGCAGCGTGTTTACTTCGCCGTAGAGCGTCAATACGTTCAGGTCGGCCAGCGCGGCTAGCCGGGGAAGCTCGGTCTCTTCGTTCTCGCCGTCAAACGAATACACCAACGCGCAGGCCTGCGCAGCGCGCAGCAGCGTGTCGTTCTTGCCGTGCTTCTGCCAAAATAATCGGTTGAAGAGTTCTTCGTCATTCAGCCTGCCGAGTGATTCATGCTTTCCAACCGTGTCGGCCAAGGCGATGGCTACCCTGGAGTTCCCTTCGGAAAAGCGGGTGATCGTCGCGACATCTACCAGCGAGATATGCGGAAATTGCTGCTTGATAACCTCGGTGACCAATTCTGCAGATGCCGGCTCCAGGCGGAAGGCGCTCGTTTCATTCGGTGTATCTTCGCGGATGTCGTACTCGATCGTCAGCAGGCTGACGGTGCCCGCTCCCTTGCACCTGGCCGCCAGCTTCGCGTGCAGTTCGGACGAACAGTTATCGACCACCAGGATAACCCGGCGCCGGGCGGCGACTGGCTCATCCAGCAGCATCTGCGGTGCCGGCATCGGCTCGTCGGAAACATCACAGTACACCGCTAACGACGGGTCAATCGCTTTTTCCGCCGCCTCCTCCTCGAACAGCGCCTGCGCGAACCGAGTCTTTCCGACGCCGGACAGGCCGGCGATCCGGACGGAAGCACCTACCCTGCGCAGCAGCGTACGCACATGCTGGAGCCCTTCTTTCAGCGAGTAGCGGTGCTGTTCGCGGTCCATCGGGTCGATCAAACGCGGAATCTCGTCGTCGACAAAGCGGTGGGCCTTGCCACCCCGACTGATCCCCCACTGTTCGTAGGAGCGCCATCCCTGCAGCGGCTTGCCGAGGCGTTCCCGGACCCATGTAACCACGCTGGGATACCAATTGGTCCAATCTGCGATCCGTCGCGCATCGTAGAAGTCGACGTACGCTTCAGTTTCACCTTTCACCGCGGCAGCGGCTTCCTGCATGGCCCCCCCTGCGATCCTGATACATCTTGTCGGTGGTGCTTTCCGAGCTGACGATGATGTAGGCGCCGCCGGCTTGGACGATGTCGCGAATCGAGGGCCGCAACACGCCGCCCGGGCACATCTCACCCTGAATCTCGGAACGAGGCATTGGCATCTTCTTCACTTGGTAGCCGACCAGGGGTCGCGGGAAGACTGCCTCTTCCGCGACCACCCGGGGCGCGTTGAGCCGGACATCGACCCCGCCATCCGGAGCGCGTTGGTCTCCGCCCCAAGTCACGTACTGCGGGGGAGGACGTCCGGCTGCCGCCAGGCTCGCCTTGCACAACCTTGCGACAAGTTCCCGCAGATCACTGTCATCGAGTTCCGAGACATCCCGGGAGGTAATTTCGAACATGCTGCTCTCCCGGATAAGGTCCGTGCGGGTCCTAGTTCGCAGGGGTCGAGCCCCCCGGGCCTGTCCCGTGGCGACCTCGATTAGACCAGCCTCCTGCAACGCCACGACGTGCTTACGGGCTGCGCTGCGAGCCGTCAGGCCGCAGGCTTCCGCGATTTCGGCAAGGGTTGGAGGCAGGCCTTGATTGGCCACTCGCTCGTGGATAAAGGCCAGCACGGCTAGCCGGCGATCGCTGAGTCTATTCATAGAGAACATTTGCACTCCATGAAAGAGAACAATGTCAAATGTTCTTGCTCATTCTCTTGTTGGCTACCTTGGGAGGCTCTATGTCCTGTCTCTGCAAGGCATGTGAACGGCTGGCAGCCCAGCCCAGTGCCCCCGACACCAGGCTACGCCCAGTCGTCGCTCTAACCAGTTGGATGCTTCGGGCACTTATTGAAGGCGCTCAAGACCAGCACAATGCGCTGTGCCAGTGCCTACATGCACTTGGCCACATGGATGGCCGCTTTGTCTCTGTAGGCGTCAATCCGATCCGGCGCCGACGCTCCCCGCCCTCCCTTCCCCACCGTCCCCGTCATTTCAGCCGGGCAAACGTCCTACAGCGCCGCCGCGCTCGTCCGACGGCCGGCCAGGCTCGGGGCTGATGCATTCGCGCCGCTCGCCACGAGACGATGGACCGGCATCAGTCGAAGGGGAATGCCATGAGCAAGAGAATGACGAAGGATGAGGTGCCGCGATCGGCCGGCGTGTTCAAGCCGGTCGGACATGCCGTGATGGTCATGAAGGACGCCGAGGCGGCCGACCATGCGATCGCGGCGTTGCAGCAAGCCGGCTTCGGATTGCCCGATACGCTCGTCTATTCGAGCGAGGAAATGATCGCCCAGTGCGAGGACGATATCCGGCAGGCCGGTGCGCTCGCGTCGCTGGGATCCGAGATCAATCTTTCGCGCAAGCACCTGGAACTGGCGCGTCGGGGCTGCTGCTTCATCATCGTCTTCGCCCCGGACGACGATCGGGTCCAGCGAGTCGCGGACATCGCCGAACGCACCGATGCGCTGTTCGCGCAGCACTACGGATTGCTGGCGGTCGAGGAGCTGATCCGGACGCCCGAATCTCCGCGCGCCTGAGCGCGCGACGGACGGGTTAGCGCCCGGCCTGGCGATGACGCGCGCGGCGGCGCGCGGACACTCGCGATATCGCGTCTGGAGTGACCCTCCAAGGTCGGGTCATTTTCGGCAACGCGTCGAGCCGCGCCTCGATGGTGCACGAAGCTTCGGTCCGCACAGCTTGCGCGGCTCGCCATCCGTCCGCTTTCGCCCCGGTCGGCGATGGGTGTGTGCGTAGGCTATGCACCGACATAGCGCACCGCGACCCACACGCCTTCATGAAACCCGCCATCTCGCTGAAAACCGCCTTCCTCGGCTTCCTCGTGCTGTTCCTGTCGCTGGCCGGCGGAACGTTCTACGGCCTGCAGCAAGCGCGTCAGGCGCAGCAAGCCGTCAACGAGGCCAACCAGTCCCGCTTACCAATCGTACCTGCTGGCCGATGAGCTCCGGCAGAGTTCGGACGATCTGACGTGATTGGCGCGCACTTATGTGGTGAGCGGCGATCCCCGCTACGAAAGGCAGTACGGGCAGATCGTCGACATGCGCAGCGGAAAGCTGCCGCGACCGCAGCACCCGGAGCGGATCTACTGGGATTTCGTCGCGGCCGGCCAGGAGAAGCCGCAACCCGACGGGGAGACCGCGTCGCTGCTCGATCTGATGCGGCACGCCGGCTTCTCCGACGCGGAGATGGCCAAGCTGAAAGAAGCGCAGGACACGTCCGATGAACTGGTCAAGGCCGAGACCATTGCGATGAACGCGGTCAAGGGCCTGTTCGCCGACGCCAGCGGCAACTTCACGCGGCAGGGCGAGGCGGCCGCCGTTCACGCCTACATGCTGGTGCTCGGGCTGCTGGCGCTGACCGCGCTCGGCACCTCGCTGGCGCTCGGATGGATCTATCGCAACCTGCTGCGCCAGCTCGGGGGCGAACCCGCCTACGCGGCCCGGATCGTCGGCTCGATCGCCGACGGCGACCTGCAGGTGCCGATCACGCTGCGCCGCGGAGACAACCGCAGCCTGCTGTTCGCGATGAAGACGATGGCGGCGAACCTGTCCCGGGTCGTCGGTGACGTGCATGCCGGCGCGCGGGCGTTGGCGGGGGCCGCCGAGCAGATCAACTCGACCGCGCAATCGCTATCGCAGGCCGCCAGCGAACAGGCGGCCGGCGTCGAGGAAACCAGCGCGTCGATCGAGCAGATGACGGCATCGATCTCGCAGAACACCGAGAACGCGGAAGTCACCGACGGCATGGCCACGAAGGCGGCCGAGGCGGCCGACCAGGGCGGCGAGGCGGTCAAGGCGACCGTCGAGGCGATGAGGAAGATCGCGCAGAAGATCGGGATCATCGACGACATCGCTTATCAGCCGAACCTGCTGGCGCTGAACGCGGCGATCGAGGCGGCGCGCGCGGGCGAGCACGGCAAGGGCTTCGCGGTCGTCGCGGCCGAAGTCCGCAAGCTGGCCGAGCGCAGCCAGGTGGCGGCCGGCGAGATCGGCACGGTCGCCGCGTCCAGCGTCGAGTTGGCCGAGAAGGCAGGCGGCCTGCTCGACGACATCGTACCGTCGATCAAGAAGACATCGGACCTCGTGCAGGAGATCGCGGCGGCTTCCGAGGAGCAGCACTCGGGCGTCGGCCAGATCAACGTCGCCGTCGCCCAGTTGAGCGAGACGACGCAGCAGAACGCATCGGGCTCCGAGCAACTGGCGGCCACCGCCGAACAGATGAGCGAGCAGGCCGACCAGTTGCAGCGGACGATGGCGTTCTTCAAGATCGGCGACCATCCGTCCGCCTCGACTTCGGCGCCCTCGTCCCGGGCGGCCGGCCATCGAAAAATCGCGAGCCCGGCGCGCGAACCGGAACCGGTCGACGCGAGCGGCGACGAGATCGACGAATCCCGGTTCACCCGCTTCTGAGCATCCCAGGCCCCGCTCGCCGGAACCGCCGCCGATCGATCACTGCCCCGTCTGCGGCGCCATCGTGCCGCGATGCCCGGCTCGGCCGTAGCTGCGCCGATCACTCCCGCGTCTGCGGCGCCATCGGCTGCCGCGCCTCCGGCGTCGACGTCGGCGACGTCGGCGACGACGTCGTCGGCACGGGCACGGGCACGGGCACGGGCACGGGCGTCGGCGTCGGCGTCGGCGTGGGCGTCGGCGTGGGCGCGGCCAGCAGAGCCGCGGCCGGAGTCGACGGCTCGGCCGCGTTGCGCGGCAGCCGGGGGCCCGGCCCCTCGGCGCCCTGTGCCTCGAGCAAGGCCGTCGCCGAATCGACGTCGAGCGGACGCGCATAGAAATAGCCTTGCGCGATGTCGCAGCCGTGCTGCGCGAGGAACCGGGCCTGCTCCTCGGTCTCGACGCCTTCGGCGACCACCGGCACGCCCAGCCCCTGGCCGATCGCGATCGCGGCGCACACGATGGCGGCGTCGTTCGGGTCGTGGGTGATGTCGCGCACGAACGATTGGTCGATCTTGATCTGGTCGATCGGGAAGCGCTTCAGGTAGGCGAGCGACGAGTGGCCGATGCCGAAGTCGTCGACGGCCAGTCCGACACCGAGCGCGCGCAACTCGTCGAGCAGCGAGATCACGTGCTCGACGTCGGCCATCGCGGTGGTCTCGGTGATCTCCAGCGCGATCAGTCCGGCCGGGATGCCGGTGCGTTCGAGCATCGCCGCGACCTGCTTGACGAGGCTGCGGTCCAGGCATTGCCGGGCCGAGACGTTGATCGAGATCGGCAGCGACGGAACGCCGTCGGCCAGCCATCGCTGCAACTGCCGCGAGACCGCCTCGATGGCCCAGGCGCCGATCGGCAGGATCAGCCCCGACTCCTCGGCCACGCCGATGAACCGGCCCGGCGAGACCAGCTCGCCGCTGGCGGTGCGCCAACGCAGCAGCGCTTCGAGCCCGACGATCCGGCCATCGCCCACTCGGACCTGCGGCTGGTAGTGCAGCTCGAACTCGTTGCGGCCGAGCGCCTGGCGCAATTGCGTTTCGATATCCAGCCACTGGCGCGAACCGGTGCGCATCTCGGCCGCGTAGAACTCGAAGCGATGCCCGGCCTGCGCCTTGCCTCGGTACATCGCGGCGTCGGCCATCGCCAGCAACGCGTCGGGATCGGAGCTGTCCTTGGGCGCCATCGCGATGCCGATGCTGCACGTGCAATGCACGTCGATGCCGTCGAGCGAGACGTCGCGCGAGACCGCGTCGATCAGCCGGGCGGCGACGGCCGCCACCGCGTCGCGTCCGTCGACCTGCTCGAGCACGATGACGAACTCGTCGCCGCCCCAGCGGGCCACGGTGTCGTGCGGACCGCAACCATTGACGAGCCGGCGGGCCACGGTCTTGAGGATCGAATCGCCGACCCGGTGGCCGAGGCTGTCGTTGAAGCGCTTGAACCGGTCCAGGTCCATGAACAGCACGGCGGTCGACAGGCCGCCGCGCCGCGCGTCGACGATGGCCTTCGTCAAGCGTTCGGTCAGCAACGCGCGGTTGGCCAGGCCGGTCAGCGAATCGTGCGTCGCCTCGAACTGCAGGCGCTGCCCGGCGCTGACCACGTCGGTGATGTCGCTGAGCGCGAGCACCGCGCCTTCGAGTTCGTTCTGCGCATCGATCACCGGACTGACGCAGATCATCAACAGCCGCTCGACGCCTCCGGTGGCGACGTTCACCGGCGGCCCGCGCCGCGCGGACTGGCGCGAGGCCAGGCATTCGACGACGGCATCCTTCAGGCGCCGGCAGTCGTCGGGCGACAACGCGTAGAGGTTCTCGATGGCGAGCCCCAGCGCCTGCTCGGGCGGCCGGCCCGCCAGCCTGGCCGCGACCGGATTCAGGTAGCGGACGCAGCCGTCGATATCGACGACGACGACGGCTTCGTTGATCGCGCGCAAGGCCGCGAGCGCGCGGGCACGCAAGCGATGCAGGGCCCGGCGTGTATGGCGATAGCGCTCGGTGCGCCACAGCAGGTAGCCGAGCGCGCACGCCAGCGTGGGGCCGGTCACGTCGGCCCAGACCGACCATTGCCACAGCAGCGCACCGGCGCTGACGGCCGGCGTCATCACGAGCAGCGGCATCGCCGCGTCGCGCAGTCCGCCGCGCAGGCGGCTGCCGACCAGCATCAGGCCCAACGGCAGGCCGCCCAGCCACCATGCCCACGATGCACCGACCGGCGCGACCATCCGGCCGGCGCGCAGCGATTCATAGGCGTGCGCGTGCCACTGGACGGCCGACCATTGCTCGCCGCTGGGCGCCGAGGCGGCCGACAGCCGATCGCCGAGGCCGGCCGCGGTCACGCCGACCCAAACGGTCCTGCCGGCCAGCGTCGCGGCCAGCACCGGATCGGTCAGCACGTCGACGTACGACAGGCGCGGCACCGCGCCCCCCTTGGCCGGCAACAGGACCTCGAGGTCGCGCACCCAGGTGCGCACGCCGCGACCCGGCCCGTCCTGCACCGGACGCGAATCGCGCGCCGGCGCGGCGGGCATCGCGGCGCCGGCGGCCCTCACCCGCCACATCGCCAACGGCAGCGCATCCCAGTACTGACCGCCGACGCCACCGCGCAGGAACAGGCGACGGGCAACCGAATCCCGATCGATCTCGACGTCGGCATGAGCGAGCACCACGTCGTCGGTGACGAACGCGGGCAGCGGCCGCAGCACGCGAATGCCCAGGTCGCCCGGCGCCGGAGCCACCGGCAGCACGACCGAGCCGAAGCGGGCGATCGCGCCGGCCAGATGCTGGTCGTCGCCGGGCAGCGGCGACGGTTCGTTGAACATCAGGTCGATCGCGACGGCATCGACCCCGGCGGCGTGGAGCTGATCGAGCAGTTCGGCATGCACGCCGCGCGGCCAGGGCCAGCGTCCCAGCTTCTGCAGGCTGCGATCGTCGACGGCGATGATCGTGCTGTCGACCAGCCGCGGAGCGGGCAGCATCCGGCTGGCCAGGTCGTAAGCCATCAGGTCCAGCCGCTGCACGAGGCTCGGCGGCGCCCACGCGAGCCAGACCAGCACCAGCAGCGCGATCCACCAGGGACGCACCGCCGGCGAGCACAGCGGCGCACACCATCTTTTGATCGACCGACGCATGCGTGGCCGCGCGCCGCTACAACACCAGCATCAACGGGATCAGCGGGATCAGCAGCAGCGGCCACACGACCCGGGGAGCCTCGATCTCGATACGCTGGGGCGAGCTCCACGCGCCCTCGAAGCCATCGGCGGTCACGGTCTGGACGCGCAGCAGGTAGCCGCCGGGCTCCAGGTCCTCAAGCGTCACCGCGGGCTCGTCCACCCGCCGTTCGACCACCACGTCGGCGAACTGCTCGTCACGAGCGAGCTGGAACCGGTAGCGGGCGCCGGCCGACGCCGCGCGCCAGCGCAGGTTCAGGGATTTGCCGTCCTGGGCCGGCGGATCGACTTGCGGCGCGGCCGGTATCACGCGCAGCCGCTCGACGTCGCTGTACGGCCCCTGCTTGCCGTCGGCGATGCGGCTGGCCACGCGCCAGAAGTACTGTCCGGGCGGCAACGCCGCCGCGTCGAGTTCGGCGGTGGTACCGGCCACCGCCCGGTCCACCTGCGGCGAGGCGAACTGCGCCGAATCGCTGACCTGCAGCCGATAGTCGGCGACGCCCGCATCGGTCCAGCGGAACGTCAGACCGGCGGCGGCCAGCGTGGCGTCGGACGCCGGCGCCGACAGCACCGGCGGCTCGGGCCGCGCGTCGACCGTCAACGGCCGCATCGCCTGGAATCCTTCGAGCCCGTTCTCGTCGACGCCGCGCACACGCAGCATGTAGTCGCCGTCGGGTACGTCGCGAGCGCGCGCATGCGGCGTCGGACTGCCTTCGTCGGAAGCGATCAGCGCGCTGCCGACCGGCTGCAACTGGGTCTGGTACCGGGCAGCCCCGGACAGCGGCTGCAGCGGGATGCTGATCGGCAGGCGGCGGATGCGGTCCGGTACTTGCGCGAGATCGGGGGCGGGCAGCAGGGGCACGGCCGCCCGTGAAGGCCGGTCGGGCGTCGCGACCGAGCCGGTGCCGGCGGGCAGCGTCACGCTGCCGCGCCGACCGGTGAACGCGACCGCCCCTTCGAGCACTTCGGCGCGGGCGGCGCCGGCCGACGTCGATACCCGGAACTCGGTGCCCCGGACCGCGGCGACCGCCGCCGGCGTCTGGATCTCGAATCGCGTGCCGCCGCCCGGCCGCCGCTGCACGACGTTCTCCAGCCCGCCGCGCAGCAATTCGATGCGCAGCTGCTGGCCGCCGTCGGGCACGCGCGACTCGCTGGCGCGAACGAGCCGCAGCTCGGTATCCGGACGAACGAGGACGACGGTTCCGCCGCCCAGCTCGAGCATCGCGCTGCCGTCGGCGCCGGTCCGTAGGCACTGGCCGGCCGACAGCGATCGTCCGGTCTGCGCGGGTCGCCACGTATCGCCGGTCTCGTTGGCCGCGCGCACCTCGACGCTGCCCTGCTTCTGTCCGACGCGCATCCCCGCGGCGCGCATCGCCAGCCACTGTTTCGGGATGCGCAGCGTGCTGCCCGGCTGGATCAGCCGGGCGTCCTCGATCTGGTTGTACTGCAGCAACCGGGGCCAGTACCCGAGGTCGCGCAGATAGCGTTCGGTGACGGTCCAGGGGTTGTCGCCCGGGCGCACCGTATACAGATAGTCGTCGGCCCACGCCGTCGTCGCACCGAGCATCGTGACGACCGCCAGGGGTACGGCGCGCCGGAGACCGCCTCGCAGCGCCGCCGCGGCTGCGTCAGTAAATGGCATCACCCATTTTCTCCCTCTGCGGCATCACGCGATCTGCTGCGATGAGCCCCTCGACGACACGTTGCCGGCTATCCGGGCGACCAGCGTTCACTGAAGCCGCAGACAAACACGAACAAGGTTTTGTAATGTCAATTGTTCTGTATTGTGCTACAACCCCCGCGCCTTCGATATCGCCGACTTGCAGGAGTCTCGCCGATCCCGGGCTTCCATCCGGCCCTCTCCCGCCGCCGCCGGCCGACATGCCGTTCCGATAATCGCGTTGCGTCTTCGCCGTACCGTCGCGAGGGCCTCGCGGAGCGCGCGAGCGGGCCGATAATGACCATCCGCGTCGAGCCTTCCGGTCCACGGCGCGGGGTTTCCCGCGCTTGACGACAGGCTCGGCCAAAACGCGATAATGTGCGCAAACAAGCCAAAGGAGGAGGAATCCCATGCCCCGTTCCACGACAGGGAGCCGCCTATGAGTTCTTCACTGTTTCCCGATCCGTTGCAGTTCTGGCGGGATGCGCTGAGCAAGTTCGAAGGCGAGGCGAACGCCCTGGCCTCCAACACGCTGAAGTCACCCGAGGCCGCCCGCAACGCGCAAACGCTGGCATCGCTGTCGCTGAGCCTGCAGCAGTTCTCCGACAAGGCGATGAGCGAGCACCTGCGACGGTTCAACATTCCGAGCCGCAAGGAGGTCGCCGAGCTGGCCGAGTCGCTGCGACGCATCGAAGGAAAGCTCGACCAGTTGCTGCCGCTACTGCTTCCGCCCAGCGAGCTGGACACGCCGAGACCCTCGCGCACGCGCCGCCCGTCGGCGCCCGCCGTTGCCGCCCCGGCGGACGCTTCGCCCTCGGCGGCCGCCGAGGGCGAATCCGCGGACGTGCCGGCATCGTCGGATGCCGCCTCCGCTCCCTCTCGCGCCGATGCGGACGAAACGGCCCCGGCCGGTACCCGTTCCGCCAAGGCCGCGCCGGCCGAACGCCGGCGTGGCGCGCGCGCCACCAAAGGATGATCGATGGCTAGTCAAGCGAACACCGCGCAACGCGAGACCGACCCGCGCGCCGTCGCCGATCGGCTGCGCCAGGAAGTCCAGCATGCGATCCAGCGCGGATTCAAGAGCATGGAGCTGCTGGGCGCGCCGCCGCCCGAGGTCGGGCGCACGCCCAAGACCGTGCTGTACCGGCGCGGCACGCTCGAGCTGCTCCACTATCACGCGATGGCCGACGAGGTCTACCGCATCCCGCTGCTCCTCGTGATGGCGCCCACGAACCGGGGCTACATCCTGGATCTGACGCCCGGGCAGAGCCTGGTCGAGTTCCTGCTCAAGCGCGGCTACGACGTCTACATGATCGACTGGCACCAGCCGACCGACGACGAGCGCGGCTTGACACTGGACGACTACGTGCTGCGCTTCCTGCCGGACTGCATCCGGCGCGTCCAGCGCGACTCCGGCGAGGAAGAAGTCACGCTGGTCGGCTATTGCGCGGGCGGTCTGCTGTCGACGCTGTACCAGTCGCTGCATCCGGACGGTCCGGTGCGCAACCTGGTCTGCTTCACGACGCCGATCGACTTCTCGAAGATGGATCTGTTCCGCAACATGACGGACCCGAAGCACTTCGACGTCGACCGCTTCGTCGATCAGGTCGGCAACATGCCGCCCGAAATGGTCGTCGCCGGCTTCGACGCGCTGCGCCCGGCCAGCCGCGTGGCCGGCCAAGTCCGGCTCTGGGACAACATGTGGAACGACCAGTTCGTCAAGGGGTTCCGGATGATGGAGCGCTGGGGCAACGAGACCCTGGGGCTGCCCGGCGGGTACTTCCGCCAGATGACTAAGGACCTGATGCAGCGCAACGCCCTGTACGAGGGCAAGATGAAGATCGGCGGCCAGCTCGTCGACCTGAGCAAGATCACCATCCCGCTGCTGCACGTCGTCGCCAAGTACGACCATATCGTGCCGTCCGAGTGCTCGAAGCCGCTGGTCGAGCGAGTCGGCTCGACCGACAAGCAGGAGATCGTGCTGCCCGGCGGACACGTCAGCATCGCCGCCGGCGCCAACGCGATCAAACGCATGTGGCCCGCCCTTGATTCCTGGTTGGAGCACCGTTCGACATGACCCAAGAGAAACGCCAATACCCGCGCACGCTGAACTGCGATGACGCGAAGATCGAGATCGCGCTGATGACGGCGGCCGACCGCGAAGCGGTCGTCGGTTTCGTCAAGACGCTGTCGGAGGACGACCTGCTGTTCCTGAGCCGCGACATCAGCCACCCGAAGGTCATCGACGCATGGATGCGCTCGATCGACGAAGGCCGGCTGGTCAGTCTGATCGCGCGCCACGATGGCGTGGTGATCGGCTGCACGACGACCTTCGTCGACACGCTCGGCTGGTCGCGCCATGTCGGCGAGCTGCGCGTGCTGGTCTCGCCGGCCTGGCGCGGACGCGGGCTGGGCCGCCTGCTGATCCAGGAATGCTTCGCGCACTCGCTGGATCTCGGGCTGCGCAAGCTGATCGCGCGGATGACGCTCGCACAGCATCGCGCGATCGGGGTGTTCGAGGAACTCGGATTCCGCGCCGAAGCGATGCTGAGCCGCCATGTGGCCGACCGCAACGGCGTGCTGCACGACCTGGTCATGATGAGCCATGACGTCGATGCGGTGTCGAACCGTCAAGCGGCCTACGGCGTGCACGAGTCGCTGGGCGAATCGGCCGAGCGCTGAGTTCCCTGCGCCGGCCTCGCGCCGGCGAACCAATATCATCGAGGAGACGAGACGATGGATCTGGGCGCAATGCTCAAGGGCAAGAGGGTATTGGTGACCGGCGCTTCGTCCGGTCTCGGCGAAAACTTCGCGCGCGTCTCGGCGCGCTGCGGCGCCAAGGTCGTGATCGCCGCGCGGCGCCGCCAACGACTGGACGCGCTGGAGGGCGCGCTGCGCGAGCTGGGCGCGCCCGACGTCACCGTCATCGAGATGGACGTCGAGTCCGAAGCGTCGATCGAGGCCGCTTTCGCGAAGATCGATTCGACCGGCGACCCGCTGGACGTCGTCGTCAACAATGCCGGCATCTCGATGTCCGCGCGGCCGCTGGAAATGCCGCTCAGCGATTTCGACAAGCAGATGGCGATCAACGTGCGCGGCGTCTGGATCGTCTCGATGCTGGCCTCGCGGCGCTGGCAGGCGGCCGGCCGGGGCGGCTCGATCATCAACATCGCGTCGATCCAGGGCGAACGCGTCGCACCGGGCATCACGCCCTATTCGACGTCGAAGGCCGCGGTCGTCCAGATGACGAAGAGCCTGGCGCTCGAATTGGCGCGCTACAACATCCGCGTCAACGCGATCGAGCCGGGTTACATCGGCACCGAGATGACCGACGAGATGTGGACGACCGATTACGGCCGGGCGATGATCAAGCGCATCCCGATGCGCCGTCTCGGCAAGCCCGAAGAGCTCGACGGCCTGTTCCTGCTGTTCGCGACCGACGCCGGTTCGTGGATGACGGGCGCTTGCGTGCCGGTCGACGGCGGGCACCTGTGCTCGGCCTTGTGATCGGAGAACGGTGAGCGGGTATACCGCCCCGGGTCGCGATTCGACGAAAATTCGACGCTGACGCTTGTCCACTGCGTCGTTGATCGCCGGCTGACCCGGCAGGACGCCCCGCCTCATGCCCGTTCTCCCTCCTTGCGCGGATCCTCCGCGCCTGGATGGCGCGCCGACACGCCGTCCACGCACGCGGTCCTCGCCGCGGCGATGGCGGCGCTCGCGTGCGCGCAAATCGCCATCTGCGGCTACCAGTTCATCGAGACGCAGCGCTCGCCGACCCGCTGGCTCGCGCAGGCCGCCCCTTATCTCGGTCCGTCGACGCCGATCTACTCGGTCGATACCTATGATCAGACGCTGCCGTTCTACCTGCGGCGGCCGGTGACGCTGGTCGCTTATGTCGACGAGTTCGAGACGGGCCTGCGGCGCGAGCTGGTACGCCATCCCGGCGCCCAGCCGCGGTGACGTCGACGGCGCCGGCGCGTGTGTCATCGCCGCTGCGCCGATGCGGACTCACCAGCCGCCGAAACGCGGCCACACGTGCATCGCCGGCAACACGTGATAAGCGTCGAACTGCGCGGCCGTCGCGCAGGCGTGGTTCGGCAGCACGCGCAGCAAGGTGCCGATCGGAAAGCGCCGCGCGACGTCGGCGTCGGGCGCAGCCGCCCCCGGACGCGGCGCGATGATGCCGTGCTCCTGGTTGGCGTCGACGACGATGTACGGGTCCAGCACCTGGCCGTCGCGATCGCAGACCAGCCCATAACCGTGATCGACGCGCTGCGATCGCGTGCCGCGATCGCGGCTCAGCGCCATCCAACCGGCGTCGACGATCACGCGACCGCGATCGGCCTGATGGCCGATCACCGTGGTCAGCACGCTCAACGCGATCTGGGCGGGCGTGCAGACGCCGATGCCGGCCATCACCAAGTCGAAGAACACGTAGACGCCGGCCCGCACCTCGGTCACTCCTTCGAGCGAACGAGCCGACAGCGCGGTCGGCGTGGAGCCGACGCTGACGGTCTCGCACGGCAGGCCGGCCGCGCGCAGGCGCCGCGCGGCTAGCACGCAACCGGCACGCTCGCGCTCGGCGAACGCGACCAGCGACGCCTCGTCCTCGCAGGCATACGATCCGCCGGCATGCGTCATCACGCCGGCCAGCAGCGCCCCGCCCTCGTGCAGGCAGCGGCCGATCGCGAGCAGCCGCTCGTCCTCGGGCACGACGCCCGATCGATGACCGTCGGTATCGATCTCGATCAGCACGTCGAACGCGTGCCGATGCGCGCGCCCATGCTCGACGACGGCCTGCGCGCCAGCCAACGAATCGACGAGGATCGACAGGCGGCAACCGGCCTCGCGCAGCGCGCGCACGTGCTCGAGCTTGGCTGGAGCGATGCATACCGCGTACAGGATGTCGTCGATCGCCTCGGCGAAGAAGCGCTCGGCCTCCTTGAGCGTCGAGACCGTGATGCCGCGCGCGCCCGCCTTGCATTGGCGGCGAACGACGTCGGCCGCCTTGCTGGTCTTGACGTGCGGCCGGAACGCGACGCCCAGCTCGCGCATCCGCTCCTGCATCCGGTCGATGTTGGCCTGCATGCGTACCGGATCGACCAGCGCGACGGGGGTTTCGATCGCGCTCCAATCCGGTGCATCGTGCCGCACTGCACGGGTAATCACGGGGATGTCCCTCTGTCAGGCGTGTTGGAAAATCTCATCCCCGACTTGCATCAGAAGCGGGAACGACAACAGAATCGTCCTACCCTATCGCAGAATGCCGTCGCGCAGAACCTCGTCGCACGACGGGCGAGGCGCGCGCCGGCGCTGCCTTGGTCGCCAGGACGAGCGACCCGAGAAGGAGACTCCCATGACCGACCAACAGGCGATGGCTGGCGACGAACCTCGCATCGACGTTCGCGACACCGAGCCTTCAAGACCTTCCACCGCCGTCACGCGACCGGACTCGGCCATCGCGCGACTGATCGACAAAGGTTTCTGGATGTTCCGCCGCAGCGAAGCCTTGGGCTGGCTGCTGGCATTGGCGCTGAACATCAGCGCGGCGGGATGGCTGGGCGTCGCCATCTGGGCCGTGATCTTCGCGGTCTCGATCGTGATCGAGACCGCCGTCGAACCGGTCGAAGCCTAGTGTCGTGAATCAGAAGTTCGCCGAAGAAAGAAATCAGTCGAAATCGGCGCCAGGCAAGGCGCAAACCGCAGCGATACCGAGGTATCGCGAGGATTTGCAACGCCGCATGGCGCCGATTCTCGGCGGATTTCTTCGGCGAACTTCTGATTCACGACACTAGAACATCGACACCGCGGTAACGTGACATCCGTTCGGTTCAGGCGGCGATGACCGGGCGGAATACCCGCCCGGTCGGCGACGTCCGTCGAACCGGGTCGGCCGCGATCAGCGCCGATTGGCCAGCAGCAGGCCGACGATCAGGCCGCCGACCGCCGCCACGCCGACCGACGACAGCGGATGCTCGCTGACGCGATCGCGCGAGAAGTCGAGCCCGCGCTCGACGCCTTCGCGGGCGCGCTCGGCCAGCTCGCTGCTCTGTTCCGTCAAGTCCGACACCGCATCCCTCAGGCCCACGCGCGCGGCCTTGATGCGCTTCTCGATCTCGCCGCGGATGTCGGTGCCCGACGACGATTCCAGCAGCGTGGCGACATCATCGAGAAAGTCATTGAACTCTTGCGTATTCAGCCGGGGAATGGATCTTCTCGACACCATGGTGCGCACTCCTTTTGATTGATGGAACAGCTTGTCGAACGATCATCGAGGCGGCGGCGGGTCTGAACCCGGCGCCGCGAGAGAACCCTTGAAAGGCGCCTGCCGCGCATCGGCGCTCCGGTCTCGGAACGGCGGCGCGGGATCATGCTGCGTCGAGCCGGACCCGCGCGCCCCTACATCGGCGCGGTCGGCGGCCCGGGCGACGCGATCGGCGGACCGGCTCGAACGCGCGAACTGCCCGACGACCAGACGGATCACCGGCCAGGCGGCGATCAACCATCGGCCGTTCCGCTTGAGCAGGCCGCTGGCCAGCGCGATGGCAACGATGCGCGCCGGCCATGGGCCGAGCCCTACGCCCGATCGGCCATCGCCGTCGCCGGCCAGCGTCATCAGCGCGCGCATCGTCCGGCTCTTGGGCTGGAACCCCGCGGTGGATCCGCGCGGCGCCGCAGCGCCCGGTTCGCCGCCGGCCTCTGCGGCGTTGCGGCCCGCATCGGCCCCCGGCGCGGATCCGGCCGGGGAAGACCGTTCGGGCCCGGACACCGTGCGTTTGAGCGCGGCGCGCAGTTCGCGCAACTGCCGTTCGAGCTCGTCGACGGTCGGCGGCGACGCGTCCGGCTGCGAGCCGTTGGCCTCGCGCGCGGATCCCGCGACTGGCTGGCCGACGGCAGCATCGGTGCCGGGCGCGGATCGCTGTTCGCCGAGGACATGGCCAGGCGCGAGGTCGATGTTCCACAAAGCCGCGTCCTCGGCCAATGCCTTGCGCGACGCGGCGAACGCCGGTGGGCCGCCGGCCCCGCGACCGACCTGCCAGACCAGCAGCGCGACGAGCAGGACGCCGGCGCCGATCGCGAACGGCATCCAATGGCGATACGGCGAATCCCAGATCAGCACGAAAGCGCCGACGTTGAGCCACAGGAACCCGAACAGCAGCAGCGCCGCGGCGATGAGCTTGTGGCGGCATCGATCGCTCAGGCGCCGGACTTCCTGCCGCGCCTCGACGGCGAGCAGATCCGCGAAGACATTGACGTAAGACGCGGCGAGACGCGCGCTGCGCTTGATTCTTCCGATCATCCTCGATCCCTGCGATTCAGCCTCGCCATGCGATCGGCTCGCCGAACGCATCCCTGCAAAAATGGTCGACGCGCGATTCCGACCCTGACGGTCCGCGCCAGCCCTCGGCCGGCGACGAGACGAACTTAGCGCACTTAGCGGCCCGCGTCAGGCAATCGATCGACGCGCGCCTCCAATTCCTGGATCCGTCGCGCGAGCGCCTGGATCTCGTCGGCCCGATCGCGCGCCAGCGCTGCCGGTACCAGCAGCGGCTGCTCGACGGTGACGAACTGCAGCGTCGAATCGCCGGCGCGGCGCGCCAGATGCTCGGCCTTGCGCCTCAGATCCTGCGCGCCGAGGCCGATGCGGCGCGCGGCGACGTCGCCGACCAGATGGCTCAGATCGTCCTCGACGTCCCAGCGCAAATGACGCGCGAGATCGGACAGCGCGGCCGATAGCGCCACGTCGCCTTCGATCCGCAGATGCGCGCCGACCCGCTCGCCGCGATCGGCCGCGGCGAGCGCCTCGATCAGATCGAGCGACGGCCGCAGCCACAGCGTGACGCCATCCGGCCCGCCGGCACCCGGCGTCGCCGGTCGGCGCAGATAACCGTCTTCGTCGATGCGCGCGACGATCGGCGGCAGCACGCGCGCGGGCAATGTCTCACCGTCGAGCGCCAACCGGACCGTTCGGCCCGCGAACGGCCGCAGCCGCTGACGTTGGCGCTCGCCGCGCTCGATCACGTGCTCCGCCAGCAGGGCTGGGCACGCCAGCGGCTGCGGCCGTTCGCGG
>JASGFT010000073.1:0-23418 GCA_047605425.1 Burkholderiaceae bacterium
CTATCATCGGGCGCTGGATCGGCTGACATTTGCGGAAGGATCTCACTCAAAGAATCGGACATCTGTCGCGACGCTCCGTGATAGGGAATTGATCAGCGCGTCTCAAGCACACGATGGGGATCGGTACTGATGCTTACTCACCTGCACATCAAGAACTTCAAAGCCTGGAAAGATACGGGACCGATTCGTTTGGCCCCGCTCACCGTGTTATTCGGCGCCAACAGTGCGGGCAAGAGCAGTCTGGGCCATTTACTGCTGGCACTGCAACAAACGGCCCGGTCGACGGATCGCAAACGTGCACTGCATCTGGGTGATGCTTCGTCACTGATCGACTTGGGCACGTTCATCGACTGCTTGCATGGTCATGATCCAAAGCAGTCGCTTTCCTTTGAGCTGGGGTGGATTCTGCCCAAGCCCATGGACGTGCGCGACCCGCTGCAACCCGAATCTCGCTATCAAGGCGACCAAATGCGCCTAGATGTGGCGCTAGCCGCCAACAAAGCGCAGCAACCCGAAGTTCAAGCGTTGCGCTACTCACTGGCTTCGAATGGAACGGAAGTACTGGACGTTGCTCTTGAACGTGACGATAAGCGCAAGCTCAACCTGACTTCCGACCACTACGGCTTCAAGATGGCCGACGGGCGCAAATGGCCGCTAGAGGAACCCGAGAAGTTCTATCGGCTATCGGACACCAGCATGGCCCGATACAAGAACGCCGGGTTTCTGGCGGACTTCGCGCTAGCCACCGAGAGCATGCTGGAGCGCATCTCCTACCTGGGGCCTCTGCGCAGTCATCCTCAGCGCATCTATCAATGGTCCGGAGACACGCCCGCCAGCGTCGGGCAGATGGGTGAGTACGCCATAGCGGCAATCTTGGCGGCGCATGGCGAAGGTCGCCGCCTCAATCGGCAGGTCGGGCATCACACCAAGGGCTTTGCCGAGTTCATCGCCGCATGGCTCAAGGACTTGGGCATCATCGACGACTTTTCTGTGCGACCGGTGGCGGAAGGCCGCAAGGAATACGAGGTGCTGGTGAAGACTCATGCAAAAGCGCCCGAGGTAAAGATCACTGACGTGGGATTCGGTGTTTCCCAGGTACTTCCTGCATTGGTGCAAGCGTTCTACTGCCCGCCACATTCCACCGTCTGGATGGAACAGCCTGAGATTCATCTTCATCCGCAAGTTCAGGCCGAGCTGGCGGACGTCTTCATTTCTGCGGCGCAAGCCCGCGAGGGTGGCAAGCCGCGTGACGTACAGTTGATCGTGGAGAGTCACTCCGAACATTTCTTGAACCGCTTGCAGCGTCGAGTCGCCGAGGGGGTTGTCAAGCCAGAAGACGTAGCGATCTACTTTTGCCGTCGTGCAGGCTCCGCGACCGAGCTGGAACCGCTGCGGCTGAACATGTTTGGCGAGATCGAAAACTGGCCCGAGCACTTCTTCGGCGATGAAATGGCCGACATCGCGGGGCGCACCCTGGCGGCAATGAAACGGAAGAAGGAAATCAGCCAGCAAAGCGGTGCTCTGTGAGAGCAGTGATCGATACCAATGTGCTCCTGGTCGCCAACGAGCAACATCCCGATGTCTCTCCGGAGTGCGTAACGGAATGTGTCGAGCGGCTGCAAATCATGCAGCAGAGGGGAATCGTCGTCATCGACGACGACTTCAGAATTCTGGGCGAGTACCAGCGCAAGACCAGTCTCGATCCGCCCAAGGGTGTCGGGGATGTCTTCCTGAAGTGGTTGCTGCGGCAATCCGGCACTGCGCGGGTGGAGCAAGTCACCTTGAACGAAACCACTGAAAACTGTTTCGCTCAATTTCCTGATTCTGAGCTGGAACCCTTGTTCGATGCGTCGGATCGGAAATTTGCCGCCGTGGCCTATGCGCATCCGGAAAAGCCCACGATCCTTCAGGCAGCAGACTGCAAATGGCTGGACTGGTGGCCCGCCCTGCGGGCCAAGGGGGTTGAGGTCGAATTCCTGTGCCCGATTGATGCCTGCTCGTTCTACGGCAAGAAGTTCCCGGGAAAACCTGCTCCCGACTTGCCAGACTTAGTGCCATGAGTGCCGACTTCTTCCGCTTCCCACATACCCCACACTTGGCTTGGCTCGGCCAGGGTACCCCACGCGACGACAAGGTGCTTTCGCCTAGCGAAGCACGGGCTTTGCTGGCAGGCAACGTGGTGGTGGAGGAGAAGCTCGACGGCGCCAACCTCGGTTTATCACTTGCACCCGATGGCAGCCTCCGAGCACAGAACCGCGGACAGTATCTGGCCGAACCTCATACCGGGCAGTTTGCTCGCCTGCCAGCCTGGCTTGCCCAGCATGGCGATGCGCTGCACGACCTTCTGACACCGGACATCATCGCGTTTGGCGAGTGGTGCGCCGCACGTCATTCGCTGGACTATCCCTCGTTGCCGGACTGGTTCTTGCTGTTTGATGTGTATGACCGTCGCGCAGGGTACTTCTGGAGCAGCCCACGTCGAAATGCGCTGGCGGCCTCGGCAGGACTCGCCACGGTGCCTCTCCTGGCGCATGGAAAGTACACTGTCGCTTCGCTGACGCAATTGATGGCGGCAGCCACCAGCCGCTATCGCTTTGGACCGCTGGAGGGTGTAATCATTCGCCGTGAGTCCGAGCAACGCTGCCAGGCCAGAGCGAAGCTTGTTCGAACCGACTTCACGCAAGCCATTGAGACGCATTGGCGCAAGCGCGCCATTGAATGGAATCGGATCGAACAATGTAACCCGGTAGAGCCGTCATAACCGACCCACGAGGCCGACACCCCCTGACGCCCCCCACGCAAGGGTCGAACCCACGCAAAGAGGTCGACCCCGAGCAAAGGCCGAAACCCACGCAAAGGTCGAACCTCTCCCCCGCTAATCCTTCAGAAAGTCGGAAACGACCACCCACCGCCCGTTCTGGATCTGCGACACCTTGACCTGGTTGTTGCCCAGGTGGTTCGTCGCCGACCACTTCATGTCCGGGTTGCCGAGGAAACCGCGCGGATAGCCATGCGTCTCCAGCGCCTTGCTCAGCGTGTCCGACGTCAGCGTCGACCCCGCCTGCTGCGCCGCCTTCGCGAAGATATCGACCGTCAGCCAGCCGACGATCGAATACAGGTCCGGGTCCTCGTTGAAGCGCGCCTTGTACGCGTCGAACCACTCGTTGAGCAGCTTGTTGTTGTTCGGATCGTCACGGTACAGGTTTGGCGTCTCGCCGACCGCGTACAGGCCCTCGACGGCCTTGCCGCCGGCCTTGGCGACGACCGGCATGTACGTCGCCTGGCTGCCGAAGAACTCGCCGGTGTAGCCGAGCTGGCGGATCGCCGCCATCGCGCCTATCGTCTCGCGCACGATCGTGCCGAGCACGACCAGGTCGACGTCGGCGGCCTTGAGCTTTTGCATCTGCGACGAGAAGTCGGTCGCGCCGCGCTTGTACGAGGTCTTCTCGACCAGTTTCACGTCAGGCATGTCCTTGAGCGCCGCCTCGGTGCCGCGCAGCACCTCCAGCCCGTACTCGTCATCCTGGTACAGGATGCCGATGCGCTTGGCCGGCTTGCGGCGCAGCATCTCCTTCAGGCCCAGCCGCGTACTGGTCGGGTAAGGCGTGGCCAACGCGAACTTGTACTTGTGCAGCGGCTCGAAGGTCGCATGGTGCGCGGTAATGGGGAACAGGCTGCTGATGCCGCGATCGAGCGCGAGCTGCTGCGTGGGTAGCGTGGCGACCGTCCCCAGCGTGCCGACCAGCGCGAACACCTTGTCCTGCGTCAGCAGCTTCTGCGCGGCCAGCACCGCCTTCTTCGGGTCGTAGCCCGAGTCCTCGATGACCAGCTTCAGCTTGCGGCCGTTGATGCCGCCGTTGGCGTTCCACTGCTCGACGGCCAGGATCTGGCCGTTCTGCACCGGCTTGCCGAGCATCGCGATCGGACCCGACAGATCCTGGATCGAACCGATCACGATCTCGTTCTGGCTGACGCCCTGCGTCGATTGGGCCAGGGCCGGCCCGGGAGCGGCCACGCCGGCCAGCAGCGCGGCCGCCGCGATCGAACCGGTCACGGTAAGCAATTCACGTCTCGTCGTCATCATCGTCTCTCCACTCGCTAAGTGTCGGGGTCGGATTGCCGGACGGCGCGCTCGCCGCGCCCACCGCCGGCCCGGATTGGCGATCAGGCCGGCGCGCCGTACATGGCGTCGATCAGCTCGCGGTACTTTTCGTTGACCAGCTTGCGCTTGAGCTTCATCGTCGGCGTCAGTTCCTCGTCCTCGGCGCCGAGCTTGTACTCGATCAGCCGGAACTTCTTGATCTGCTCGACCCGCGCGAAGCGCTCGTTGACGCGCTCGATCTCCTGCTGGATCAACTGCTGCACCTGGGGCGCGCGGCACAGGCTCGTGAAGTTCGAGAACGGGACCGAATGCTCCTGCGCGAACTTCTCGACGTTCTCGTGGTCGATCATCACCAGGCAGGTCAGGAACGGACGCCGGTCGCCGATGACGACCGCGTCGGTGATGTACGGCGAGAACTTCAGCTCGTTCTCGAACTCGGTCGGCGTGATGTTCTTGCCGCCGGCCGTGATGATGATGTCCTTCATCCGGTCGGTGATCTTCAGGAAACCGTCGTCGTCGATGACGCCGACGTCGCCGGTGTGCAGCCAGCCGTCGTCGTCGATCGCTTCCCTGGTCTTGTCCGGCAGGTTCAGGTAACCCATGAACACGTTGGGCCCGCGGATCAGGATCTCGCCTTCGGGCGACAGGCGCACCTCGTTGAACGGCTGCGGCTTGCCGACCGTCGACACCCTCGTCGCGCCCGGCACGTTGACGCTGCCGCCGCCGGTCGATTCGGTCATCCCGTAGCCTTCGACCAGCGTGATGCCCAGCGCCAGGTACCAGCGGATCAGGTCGGGCGCGATCGGCGCGGCGCCGGTCAGCGCCCAGCGCATCCGGTGCACGCCGATGATCCGCCGCACGTTGTCGAGCACCAGCCAGCGCGCGATCCGCGCCTGCCAGTCGAGCAGCGGACCGACCGGGCGGCCGGCCAGCTTGGCGTCGGCGACGCGGTAGCCGATCGCGATCGCGCGCTCGTACGCCCAGCGCTGCAGGCCGGTCGCCTCCTTGAGCAGGATCGACACGCTCGAATAGAATTTCTCCCAGATCCGCGGCACCGCGAAGAACACGGTCGGCGCGATCTCGCGGACGTTCTCGGCGATCGTGTCCGGGTTCTCGACGAAGTTCAGGCGCGCGCCGGTCTCCAGCGTCATCAGCTCGCCGAACATCCGCTCGGCGATGTGGCACAGCGGCAGGAACGCCATCTTGTCGTCGGTCTCGTCCTGCGGCAGCTCGGGCACGAAACGCTCCATCACCGTCGTCAGGTTGCGGTGCGAGATCATCGCGCCCTTGGGCTTGCCGGTCGTGCCCGAGGTATAGACGAGGATCGCCAGGTCCTCGGCCGAGCGGCTGTCGAGCCGGCGCTCGAACTCACCGGGATTCGCGCGGTCGAATTCTTCGCCGAGCGCCTGGAAGTCGGCCAGCGAAATCACCTGCGGATCGCTCAGGTGCGACAAGCCCTCGGTGTCGAACACGACGATCCGGTCGAGCTCCGGCAGCCGCTCGCGCACCTGCAGCACCTTGTCGAGCTGCTCGTCGTCCTCGACGAACAGCACGCGCGAGCGCGAGTCGCTGCACAGGTACTCGACCTGCGTCGGCGCGTCGGTCGGATAGATGCCCGAGGACACGCCGCCGGCCAGCAGCACGCCGAAATCGGCGTACGACCACTCGCGGCGCGTGTTCGACAGGATCGACGCGGTGTCGCCGGGCGCGAAGCCGATCGCGGCCAGCCCCATCGCGACGCGGCGCGCGTGCCCGCCGAACGCGGTCCAACTGACCTCGTCCCAGATGCCCAGGTGCTTCTGGCGCAACGCCACCCGCGCACCGCGCGCCTGCACGGCGTTCCAGAACTTGTGGCCGATCGTGTGGCCCGGCAGCGTCCGTCTCATCGCCATTGCTTCTTCTTTTTCCAACGGCGTTCGCCGCGCACCGCATCGGCCTTCACGCCCAGGTAGAACTCGCGAATGTCGTCCTTCTGCAGCAGGCGCTCGCAGGTGTCCTCCATCACGATGCGCCCCACTTCGAGCACGTAGCCGAAATGCGCGGTGGCCAGCGCGATGTTCGCGTTCTGCTCGACCAGCAGCATCGTCATGCCCTCTTCGGCGTTGACGCGCTGGATGATCCCGAAGATCTCCTTGACCAGCTTCGGCGACAGGCCGAGGCTGGGCTCGTCGAGCAGCAGCAGCTTCGGACGCGACATCAGCGCGCGGGCGATCGCCAGCATCTGCTGCTGGCCGCCCGACAACTGTCCGGCCTCCTGCTGCGCGCGCTCCTTCAGGATCGGGAAGTAGCCGTACATCCGCTCGATGTCGCGGCCCACCTGGTCGCGATCGCCGCGCGTGTAGGCGCCCATCAGCAGGTTCTCGCGCACCGACAGCAGCGGAAACACCTCGCGCCCCTCGGGCACGTGGCTGATGCCCTGCCGGACGATCCAGTCGGGATCGCGCCGCTCGATCGACTGCCCGTCGAACTGTACGCTGCCCTTGCGCGGATCGATGATGCCCGAGATGGTCTTCAGGATCGTCGTCTTGCCGGCGCCGTTGGCGCCGAGCACCGTGACGATCGTGCCGCGCCGCACCTCGAGGCTGACGCCGCGGATCGCCTGCACCGGGCCGTAGCTCGACTCGATGTTCGACAGCTTCAGGATCACCGGGTCGGTGCTCACGGCGTGCGCTCCTGCTCGATGGGCTTGATGGGCTCGATGGACGCCATGGCCACGCCCGCTACTGGCCGAGGTAAGCGGCGACGACCTCCGGGTGCGATTGCACCTCGGCGGGCGTGCCCTCGGCCAGCACCTTGCCGTAGTTGACGGCCAGCACCCGGTCGGACACGCGCGACACCAGGCTCATGTCGTGCTCGACCATCAGCACGGTGATGCCCAGCTCGTTCTTGATGTCCTGGATCCAGAACGCCATGTCGTCGGTCTCCTCGACGTTGAGCCCCGACGACGGTTCGTCGAGCAGCAGCAGCCGGGGCTCGGTGCACAAGGCGCGCGCCACCTCGACGACCTTGCGCAGCCCATAGGGCAGGCCCGCCACGGCGGTGTCGCGCACGCTCTGCAGGTTCAGGAAATCGATCACGCGCTCGACCGCCTCGCGGTGCGCGAGCTCCTGCCGGCGCACCGACGGCAGGAACAGCAGGTCGGCCAGCACGTTGAGGCGCGTGTGCGCATGGCGGCCGATCAGCAGGTTCTGCAGCACCGTGGCGTTCTCGAACAGCTCGATGTTCTGGAACGTGCGGCCGATGCCGCGCGCGGCGACGCGGTCGGGCGCGAGACCCGTCAGGTCGTCGCCGTCGAACAGGATGCGCCCTTCGGACGCCGGATAGATCAGCGACACCAGGTTGAAGATCGTCGTCTTGCCGGCGCCGTTCGGGCCGATGATCGTGTAGACCTCGCCGGCGCGGACCTCGAAATTGACGTTGTCGACGGCCGTCAGGCCGCCGAATCGCTTGGTCAGGTTCTCGACCTTGAAGAAGCTCATCAGTGCACCCGCTCGGATTTCTGATAGGCCTTCTGGCGGCTGAACATCCCCTTCTTGTACAGCGGGAACATCGAGAAGTACGTGCGGATTTTGATCCACCGACCGTACAGCCCCTGCGGCTCGAACAGCACGAACACGATCATGATCAGCCCGAAGATCACCATCTTCAGCCCGGTCTGCTCGGCCAGCGCGGCCGGCAGGTAGTCCTTGGCCACCGAGATGCCCTGCGGCAGCATGATCAGGAAGATCGCGCCGAACACCGCGCCGTGCAGCGAACCGAGGCCGCCGATGACGATCATCATCAGGAACTCGATCGACACCATCAGCGTGAACTGCTCGGGGCTGATGAACATGATCTGGTGCGCGTACAGCGCGCCGGCCAGCCCGGTCATCGCCGCCGAGATCGCGAAGCTGGTCGTCTTGAAGCGCGCCAGGTTCACGCCCATGCTCTGCGCCGAGACCTCGGAGTCGCGGATCGCGATGAACGCGCGCCCGGTCGGCGATCGCAGCAGGTTGGCGCTGAGCACGGCGACGGCGACCACGCAGATCAGGCACAGGTAGTAGAACGGCACGCCGCTGGGCAGCGGCTCGGTCAGCAGCTTGAGCTGCGAGACCATCAGCCCGGAATTGCCGCCGGTGACCGATTCCCAGCGGGCCAGGATCTCCTCGACGCAAAAGCCGAACGCCAGCGTCGCGATCGCCAGGTAGATGCCGGTGAGCCGCAGCGCCGGGACGCCGATGATCAAGCCCGCCAGGCCCGCCAGCAGCATGCCGGCCGGCGCGCTGAGCACGAACGGCCAGCCCTGCGCCTGCAGCACGGCCTCGGTATAGGCGCCGATCGCCAGGAACGCCGCGTGGCCCATCGACATCTGGCCGGTGAAGCCGGTCAGCAGCATCAGCCCGAAGCCGACGATGCTCGAGATGAACACCAGCGTGAACTGCGTCTGGTAGTACTCGGAGATCAGCAGCGGCGCCAGCGCCAGCACGCCGATCAGCAGCGCGTACCAGACCGCCTGGTGGCGGTCCTTGAACAGCCGCAGGTCTTGTTCGTAGCGGGTCTTGAACAGGAAGCGCATCGCGTCAGACCTTCTTGCGGCGCATCTCGGCGAAGATGCCGGACGGGCGCACGATCAGCACCAGCAGCACGACGATGTACGGCGCCGTGTCCTTGAAGCCTTCGGGCAGGTAGAAGCCGGCGAAAGTCTCGACCAGGCCGATGATCAGCCCGCCGACGATCGCGCCGGGGATGCTGCCGAAGCCGCCGACCACCGCGGCCGGAAACGCCTTCAGGCCGACGAAGCCCATGTTGCTGTGCACGAACTGCACCGGCGCCAGCAGCACGGCGGCGAACGCCGCGACGCCCGCCGAGATCGCCCAGATCAGCGTGTTGATCCGTCGCACCGGGATGCCCATGTAGTACGCGGCCAACTGGTTCTGCGACGACGCCTGCATCGCGACGCCGACGCGCGTCTTCTTGAAGAACAGGTACAGCAGCGCGCACAGCGCGGCGGTCAGGCCGATGATCGCCAAATGGTCGGTCGAGATCGTCAGGCCGCCGGCCTGCAGGGTGCCGTCGGACCACGGCGCCTTCAGCGCGTGCGTGTCGGTGCCCCAGCCGGGGATCATCGTCGCGACGCCGCGGATGACGAAGCCGGCGGCGATCGTCACCATCACGGCGGCGAAGGTCGGCTGGCCGATGATCGGCCGCAGCAGCAGCCGGTCGAACAGCGCGCCGAACCCGGCGAGTACGGCGATCGCCAGCACGACCGACAGCAGGAAAGGCAGCTTCCACAGCTCGGCGAACGTGAACGCCACGAAGGCGCCGAGCATCATCACGTCGCCCTGCGCGAAGTTGACGACCTCGGTCGCCTTGTAGATGAGCACGAAGCCCAGCGCGATCAGCGCGTAGATGCAGCCGATCGCCACGCCCGCAATCGCCAGTTGGAGGAACTCCAACATGCTTCTCCCTTCGTCTGATCGCGCACGGCAGGTTCCGCGCCCGCGACATCGACAGCCGGGACCGCCGGCCGCCCGATCGCGCGTCGAGTCTAGCACCGGCCCGGACGAAAGCTGATGTTCGGCTTACCCCTCGCTTTCCCGCATAGGGGCAGACCGGAGGCGGCGCCGCGCGCCGCCCATGGCGCTTAGCGGGGAGCGCCCAGCCCCATCGACCGCGTGATCACTTCCTTCATGATCTCGTTGGTGCCGCCGTAGATGCGCTGGACGCGGGCGTCGGCATAAGAGCGGGTAACCGGATATTCCCACATGAAGCCATAACCGCCGTGCAGTTGCACGCACTCGTCGAGCACCTTGCACTGCAGGTCCGAGCACCAGTACTTGGCCATCGACGCCGTCGCGGTGTCGAGCCGCTTCTCCAGCAGCAGCTCCATGCAGCGGTCGACGAACACGCGCCCGATCTGTACCTCGGTCTGCAGCTCGGCCAGCGTGAAGCGGGTGTTCTGGTAGCTGGAGACCGTCGTGCCGAACACCTTGCGCTCGCGCACGTAATCGAGCGTCCAGTCGATCGCCGCCTGCGCGTTGGCGATCGCGCCGATCGCGATCTGCATCCGCTCCCAGGGCAGCTCCTGCATCAGGTAGATGAATCCCTGGTTCTCCTGGCCGAGCAGTTGCGAGACCGGCACCTTGACGTTGTCGAAGAACAGCTCGGACGTGTCCTGCGCCTTCAGGCCCAGCTTCTTGAGCCGCTTGCCCTTCTCGAAGCCCGGCATCCCGCGGTCGACGAGCAGCAGGCTCGTCCCCTTGGCGCCGGCGTCGGGACGGGTCTTGGCCACGACGATGACGACGTCGGCGTGGTAACCGTTGGTGATGAAGGTCTTCGAGCCGTTGAGCAGGTACTCGTCGCCCTGGCGGATCGCGGTCGACTTGATGCCCTGCAGGTCCGAGCCGGCGGCCGGCTCGGTCATCGCGATCGCCCCGATCACCTTGCCGGCGGCCATCTGCGGCAGGTAGCGCTGCTTCTGCTCCTCGGAGCCGTAGTTCAGGATATAGGGGGCGACGATCTCCGAATGCAGGCCGAAACCCAGGCCCGACGCGCCGACGCGGCTGATCTCCTCCATCAGCACGACCTGGTACAGCTTGTCGGCGCCGAAACCGCCGTACTCCTCGGGCATCGACGTGCACAGCAGCCCCGCCTCGCCGGCCTTTTCCCAGACCTTGCGGTCGACGTAGCCCTGGTCCTCCCACTCGGCATGGAACGGAACGACCTCCTTTTCGAGGAACTTGCGTACCGTATCGCGGAATTTTTCGTGGTCTTCGCTGAATAGCGTGCGTTCAATCATGGTTTTTCCCATTGCTCGAAGGTAGGTCGGAACGGCTGACATGATATGCGGATTCTTCGGCGGGCCCGGCGACGGGACGGCGGCGTCCCGCCGCTGACCAGTCGTCCGGCCAAAGCCGATCCCCGTCGGCGGCCGCAGCAGTCCGAACTTGCCCCTCTCTATATTGGTGAGGTGGAAAATGCAACGTCCTCCACCGTAAAAGACACCAGGGTTTCGCCGGATTCCCTGGTGAACGGCGAATCGATCGCGGCCCAGGCCCGGATCGATCCCCCCCCCAGTCCGCCCTTCGAGCGCGCGATCGGCTGGGTGGCGGTGGTGCTGGTGGCGTTGCTGACGCTGATGACGACGAAGTTGCTGGTCTCGTCCAGCGAACACGAAGCGGTCGCGCTCGGGCATCTGGCCGCGTTCGAAGAGGCGGACGAGGCCGGAACGACGCTCGCGCAGGCGCTGCGCACGCTGCGGACGTTGCCGCACGACCACGAGACGATCGATCTGAGGCGCTCGGAAAAACCGTTCTGGCTCAGCGTGCCGCTGCCGCGCCAGGATTTCGCGCGGCACCCGCTGTTCGACCTGCCGTCTCGGCATCTGGTCCGCTACGCGATCTGGGTGCTCGACGCCGACGGGCAGACGCTGGTGTACGAATCGGGCGACCGCCGCAGCCCGGCCAACCAGAACGTGCGCCACAGCGCGGCCGGGCTGCTGATCCCGCTGCACGACTACCTCGGCCGCGATCTGCGGATCGTCGCCCGCCTGGAATCCGCGGGCCCGGCGCGGCTGACCGCGCGGCTATGGACCGACCTGGACTACGAGAACTACGTACGCAACTTCGAGCGCGTCGGCGGCGTCCTGCTCGGCAGCCTGGCGCTGCTGTCGATCTTCTGCCTGGTCATCGTGATCCGTGTCCAGTCCAGCATGTTCACGGTCTTCGCCGGATGGATCGTCTGCAGCCTGGGCGCCGCCGCGCTGTCGACCGGCCACCTGCACGTCTGGATGGCCGGCGTCTGGCCGCTGGAGGCCCAGGTCTTCCTGCGACGGTTCTTCCTGGGCGCCTGCGCGCTGTACACGACCGTCCTGTTCGAGTCGCTGTTCCGGCGCGAGCTGGAGACGATCGGCCATACGCGGCGGATCGTCGCGGTGCGGATCAGCTGCGTGCTGCTGACGCTGCTGGCGGTGCCGATGTCGATGGCCGGCTACCTGCCGCTGCTGTGGGGCGTCAGCGCGATCGGCGCCACGGTGATGCTGTGGTCGCTGGCGACGGTGATCCGCCGCACCGGCTCGGTGTCGGCGCGCTGGTTCGCGCTGTCGTGGGTCGTCAACTTCGCGGGCGTGCTGGCCGAGGTCGGCTTCGCCAGCGGCCTGCTGCCGGTGCTGCCGCCGGGCATCAACAACGTCGGCGGCGCGCTGGTCGCCGCGCTGCTGATGGGCGCCGCGCTGGGCGAGCAGATCCGCGTCGACCGCGACCGCCGCCTGTCGGCCGAGGCCCGCTCGGTCGCGGTGCTGCGATCGTATCGCGACATGTACCGGCGCAACGCGACGGCGTTGTTCCGCGCGTCGGTCGACGGCAGCCTCACCTATTGGAATCCGGCGTTCGCCCGACTGTTCGAGGGCACGACGGCGCACCTGGTCGCCGGCGAGCCGCTGGCCGGATTGCTGGGCAGCGACGAGGTCGCCGTGCGAATCGAGCTGCTCGGCGACAGCCAGCGGGCGATCGACTTCGAGGTCGAATCGCGGCACGGTCCGCTGCAGGCGCGCCAGTTCTCGATCAACCTGACGCTGTCGAGCGGGATCGTCGAAGGCGCGATCCAGGACATCACCGATCGCAAGATCGCCGAGCGCGAGCTGATCCGGATCGCCGAGCGCGACCACCTGACGGACCTGATGAACCGTCGCGCGCTCGAGGCCCACGTCGAGCGGCAGAAGTCGGCACTGCCCGACGGCGCGACGATCGCGATCTCGTTCTTCGACCTGGACCGTTTCAAGCTGATCAACGACCTGTTCGGCCACGTCGCCGGCGACGACGTCCTGAAGGAAGTCGCGAACCGGATCCGCGGCGAATGCGTCGAGGGCATGACCGCGTGCCGCATCGGCGGCGACGAGTTCGTCGTCGTGCAGGTCGTCGACGAGTTGCAGCAGGCGATCATGCGCGCCCGGCGGATCGTCACGGCGATCTGCGCGACCCCTTATGCGATCTGCGGCGGCGCCAAGTCGGTCACCGCGAGCTGCAGCGCCGGCGTGATCCAGGCCGATGCCAGCATCAGCTTCCGCGACACGCTGGTGAGCGCCGACGCCGCCTGCGGCGAAGCGAAGGCCAAGGGACCGGGCAGCGTCGTCGCTTATGGCGCGAGCAGCCTGGAGCTGAAGGACCGGATCGAGGAGATCCGGCTGCTGACGCAATTGAAGGACCACCTGCCGACCGAAAGCCTGGTGCTGTACCTGCAGCCGATCGTCCGCGTCCAGGGCAGCGAGCGGCAGCTTTGCGCCGAGGCATTGATCCGCATGAAGGACGTGGACGGCACGCTGATGCATCCGGCGCAGTTCGTGCAAGCGGCCGAACGCAACGGCGTCATGTCGATCGTCGACCGCTGGGTGCTGGACCAGGCGATCGCCTGGCTCGAGCGCGTGGTGCCGCACCAGGTCGACCTGCAGTGGCTGTCGGTGAACTTCAGCGCGACCTCGCTGAACGACGAGCGCTTCATCGATCACGTCATGCGCACGCTGGCCGCGCACCCGCAGGCGACCCGACGGCTGTGCATCGAGATCACCGAGTCGGTCGCGCTGTTCGACCTGGCGCACAGCCGCAGGGTGCTCGAAGGCTTCATCGCGCTGGGAGCGCGCATCGCGCTCGACGATTTCGGCGCCGGCTACACGTCGTTCAAGTACCTGACGCAACTGCCGGCGTCGATCATCAAGATCGACGGCGAGTTCATCCGCGACCTGGGCGTGCGGCCCGAGAACCTGGCGATCACGCGCACGATCGTCGCGCTGGTCAACGACCTGAAGCTGGAGACCGTCGCCGAATGGGTCGAGGATCTTCCGGCGCTGCTGGCGGTCGCGCAGATCGGCACCACTTATGTCCAAGGTTATGGCGTTGCTTCGCCGATGCCGATCGCGCAATTCGAGCGCGAATGGCGCGAATTCGGCTTCACGCAGAACGCGCTGATCCGCAACTGGCTTCTCGGCCGCGGCGACGCGAGCGTCTCGCCGGCCCCACAGCATTCCCGCGATCTCGAGACCTTGCCGCGCTGACCACGCGAAAACGCTGGACGCCGTTTTCCGCTCGATTAGAATCGGACGGACCTCCTCTTCATAATCCAGGAAGACTTATGAGCCTGCATCAATTCAAGGAATCCGTCCGTCTAGCGATCGACCAGTTTCCCGAAAACCGCTTGTGCAAGGCGAGCCTGGCCGATACGCTGACGCTGCCCGACTACCACGTCCTGCTGACCACGCTTTTCCACCAGACCTATTCCGGCCCTTATACGTTCGCGCTGGCATCGGTCAATTGCGACTGGCGCTTCGAGCAGGTCAAGGAATACCTGCTGCGGCACGCCGAGGAAGAGCATACTCACTGGCGCTGGGTGCTCGACGATCTTCGCAACACCGGTTATGCGGGGGAGTCGCCGCGGCAGCTTCCCGCGCATCCGACGACGCAGGCTTATATCGGCCTGAACCTGTGGGCGGCGACGCAGTGTCCGCCGGCGAGGCTGGCGATCGCCGCGGTGCTCGAAGGCATCGGCGCCACGCACGGCGGCCGCTATGGCCGGCAGGTGCTGCAGAACCTGAAGCTCGACCGCTCGCAGGCGTCGTTCCTGCTCAGCCACGCCGAAACCGACGTCACCCATAGTGCCGAGCTGATGGAGGTGCTCGAGCGCGGCGCGATGACCGATGTCGAATGGACGCAGATGGCCCGGACCGCGCGCCTGGCCGGCGACATGTACCGGGCGATGTTCGATCACGCCGACTATAGTTGCTCGACGACCTGAATCGGCTGGGATCCGGGCGGATCCGGCAGGTACAGCAGGCCCCCGGGCTCGCGCTGGCTGGCGAACCAGCGCTCCGGCGCCGACAGCGGCGGCCGGACGCCCGATTGCAGGTAGATGCTCGCGTGACGCGCGCGCATCGCCTCGTCGCCGGCGGGCAGCAGCATCGGTACCTGCGTGCCCGCGTACAGATCCTCGAACGGCTGCGCGTACGTATGGAAGCCCAGCCGCCGGTACAGCGGCACGAAGCGCTCGGCGCAGTGCAGGAAGCCGAACGGGCTGCCGATCGAGATCCAGTCCTTGTACAGCGCGGTCATCAGCACCGACGTCGCTTTCGAGCGGCGGTATCGCGGATCGACGACCAGCTTGGAGATGTAGTACAGCGGCGCGTCGGCCCAGCACTCGAACAGGTCCCAGCGCAGCGCGCGCTGGATCGTCGGCATCGGCTCGGTGTGCGCGCGGACCGCCGCGATGATCTCGCCCTGCGGATCGCGGACGACGAAATGGCGCCGCACATAAGGATCGGAACTATCGGACAGGCTTTGCCGCTGGTGGTCGGTCCACGGATAGACCTTATGCTGTTCCTGGACGTACACGCGATAGCGCAGACCATAGATGCTGGCCAGATCCTCCGGTGCGAACGCCTCCGCAGCCACCGGATCCCAATTCGCGAACGACTGCTGCTGTGCCATGGGTTTCCTCGAATGCGGACGGCCGGACCATTGTGTACGGACCATCTTGAACCATGTTAAATCGCCCGATCGCCCGAAGGACGACCGATATTTCGGACGAGATGCCGATTGACAGCCTGCCGGGTCTGTGACTACTTAGCGGAATCCGGCGACCGGTTCGACATCCGTTGTTCGACAGTCTGCCGGACTGCCGTACGTCGGCGAGGAACATCCGCACAGCGGGCGGCGATGGACGGTGGCTGACCGCCCGGGATTGACGCTCCGGCGATCGGAACGGATGCGTCGCGATCGTCGAGTGTGGGAAATTGACGACGCTGTGGACGAAAGGCGACGCCGGCGCGGGCCGTCGAGCACCATCGATCCGTCGCCGATCGGCCGATCGGACCGACGACGCCCCGCTGCCGTCCGCTCGTGCCGAGGCCGGGTGTCGCGCTGCGCGGCGGCGGCTAGACTCGCGCATCGAGTCATCGAGGTGACTGCCGGATGCCGTTGGATGCCCCCTGGCAAGACCGATTTTCCGTGCTGGCGCGGTTCCCGGTTCCGCGGCGCCTGCCGCAGATGCTGGGCGCGCCCGAGGACGCGCCGGTAAGCGTCTGGACCGGGCGAACCGACAGCACGATCCTGCACTGGTTCTCGCCCGACCGGCACGGTCGCTCGGCACGCTGGGAGATCTGGCAGCGGATGCTGCGGCATCCGCTGGTCGTGCAGCGACTGGCGCTGCGAGTCGACCTGGCGCCCGCGCACCGCAGCGAGCTCAGCCTGCTGGTCGACGGACGAACCCGCACGGCGAGCCTGATCCCCGTCCAGCGCCGCCGGTGGGCCGACGACGGGCCCGGCCTGCCCGGCAACGAATGGCCGCCGCACTACCTGGACGACTGGCAGGCGGGCGCCGCGACCGACCCGTGGCAGCGCTTCCTGGCGAGCACGACCGGATCGGCGCGCGCGCACCGTCGCGCCGAAAGAGTGTGCCAATGGTGGCATCTGCAGGCGCATCGGCAAAGCCGTATCGATTAGGATCCGCTCACGCCAGGATCGAGCCCGCGCCGATCTCGGGGTGACCAGGGCATGGCGCAAACGGTGGCGGGCATCGCCGCTTACCCCTCCCCGCGAATGATGCGCGCCTGCAATGCCAGGCTGCGGGACAGCGCCGCCCGCATCCGCCGGCGCAGCGCGCGACCGCCGAACACGCCGATCCAGCCGCAACGCAGCTCGGGCAATTGGCGTTCGAGCCGGGCGCCGATCTTCAGGTAACGCCACCATGGCAGCAGCACGATGGCCGGCACGTCGAAGCCATGGTCGACGCGCACCGCCTCGATCAGGCCCCTGACGTTCATCGACCGCGTCACGCCGATCACCATGTAGTCGTACGTGCTGTCCCCGTCCCGCAGCAGCGTCCGCAGGGCCTTCGTGTTGCTCGCCTCGTCGACGAACGCGTTGTGCGGATCCATCGACCGGCTGATCCGCGCCAGCACCGTGGCGTCGGCCGCCAGCAGCAGGACACGCGAGACCGGGTCTCGCGAGTCGGCGGCCGTCAGCGCATGCGGATGCGCGTCGACGCCCAGGCCGTCGGGCTCGCCGCGCGCGCCGCGGCGAAGGGCCGGCCCCCCCCGCTCGTCGACGATCGGCTCGATCAGCGTCGAGCCGGCCGAGCGGTGCCAGGGCACGCGCAGCGTGAACTGCGAGCCCCGCCCCTGCGTCGAGCGCGCGGTCAGCGAATGATGCGCCATCCGGTGGATGCGCTCGCGCGTGATCGCCAGCCCCAGGCCGGAGCCTTCGGACAGCGCCTGCGAGCGGGTCGAGCGGAATCCGGGCTCCCAGATCCGCGACATCTCGTCGGCCGAGATGCCGATGCCGTTGTCGCTGATGCGGATCACGCAGAACGGGTCCTGCTCGTCGAAGTCGATCCTGACCCATGGCGGCGCCGCATTGTCCGGGTTGCGGTGCTTGATCGCGTTGCCCACGAGGTTCATCGCGACCGCGAACAAGGCCGTGCGATGGGTCGACAGCAGACGGTCTTCCAGGTCGGCGTTGACGACGACCTGCAGGTCGATGCCCTGCTCGCGGCAGCGCTGCGCGAACTGCGCCCTGACCCAGTCGACCAGCAGCCGCAACGGCATCGCCGAGATCTTCAGCGGCGCCCGCGGGTCGTCGCCCTTGTTCCAGCGCGACAGCTCCTCGAGGTAGTCGCGCACCCAATCCAGCTCGTCGACCATCGAGCGCATGCGCCGGTCGATCTCCTCGGCGGACAGGCTCGGCGCCTGCCGGACGACGTGATGCATCTCGGCGTCCAGCGCGGCCAGCGGACCGCGCAGATCGTGGACGAATTCATCGATGCGCCGCGCCTTGCCGGCCTCGACGCCCTGCGTCAGCGTCGCGGCCAGGTACAGGCGCCGCTCGCGCCGCTCGATCGCGCGCGACAGCAACCAGCCGGCCGCGGCCGACGCGATCGGATACGCGACCAGCGCGAGCAGCCCGGGCTGCTCGCCATACCAGGCCGTCACCGTCCACAGATGCGCGGCGATGCCGATGCCGCCGAGCGAGAAGGCGATCCCGGTCGGCAGGCGCAGGAACGCGAAGACGAAAAAGATCAGCAGGTTGAAGGCGATGACCGGTCGCAGCGGCACCCGCGCGAGCGGCTCGTCGAGCCACACCGGCAACGCGAACGCCAGCAGCAAGGCCCCGGACAGCGCCGACATCCACGCCGGGTAGCGATCGAGCACGCGCTGCCGGTGCCGCAGCCCGAGGTACAGGCTCAGCGCCAGCAACGCCAGGACGATCAGCCGGACCCGCGGCGTCGGCAAGTCACTCAGGCGGTCGGCCGGCGCGACCTTCTGCCCGATCCGGTCGGCCAGTTCGAACGCCACCACCACCAGCAGGCCCAGGCCGGCCGTCAGCGTCGCGCCCTGCAGACCCGCGGCCCGGTAACTGCGCTGGAACGCGCTTTCCAGTCCGGCGTCTTCGAAAGGCTCGATGGAAGATGATGTGTGCAAGATCGATTTCACTGCATTACCGGATGACGCCCACTTCGATCCGGGGCATCAGCGGAAGCCGAGTCGAATCCTTCGCGAAGCCCGGACACTTGCGCGAATGATCGAACGAACGTCTTTTTCGACGCGACTGCGCCGATTCTGGAAGGTTTGGCGAGAACCGGCGATGACGTTGTACACAAGCGGCCTCGCCATCTGCCAAGATGGACGCCTCGGCCCCCCGGGCAAGCCCTCGGTGATCGCTCCGCCTGCCAACGACGGGCCGAATCGGCATACTTCGTGTTTTTCCCGGACATTGCCATACAGGACTCCTTCAACATGAGTACGCCAAAGTTCGACTCGAGTCTCTACGACGATCCGGTGCTCGCCGCGCTGTTCCACGAAGCGTTGGCGCTGCTCGGCGACGGGGTTCCCGCCGATCAGATCGAGGCCTGCGGATTGTCGCTGTACATGCCGATGGGCCCGCTCGCCGCGATCGACCGGATCGGGCTGGACCGTTTCGACGCCGTCATCCACGGAGCGGGACATGGCCATGCGCACGACGGCTGCGGGTGCGGGCACGAGCACCACGGCCACGAGCACCACGGCCACGAGCACCACGGCCACGAGCACCACGGCCACGAGCATCACGGCCACGAGCATCACGGCCATGAGCATCACGGCCATGAGCACCATGCCCACGAGCGCCACGCCCACGAGCACCATGAGCACGAGCACCACGAGCACGCCCACGAGCACGATGATCACGAGACCGCCGCGGCGTTCCCGCGGCCGGCGATGCCCGAGCCCGCGGTCTACGTCGTCGAGAAGATGACGCACGGATTCGACCGCACGGGCCGCGCCGCCGGCGCCGGCTTCTACGACTACGAAGAGGACGGCGACAAGCTGCTGTGGGACGGCCTGCGGGCGTTCAAGCGGCGCAATACCGGCATCGACGCGAACGACATCCGCGACCGCCTGCTGTACAGCCAGGCACTGGTCTGGCGCAACGCCCGCCAGGCCGGCGCGACGACGAGCGCGGGCTGGGGTTTCCCGGCCGGCGGCGATCCGGGCCGGTTCATCGACGGCCTGGGCGCCGACTTCGCGTCGCGCGCCGAAGCGCTGGCCTCCCGGTTCGGCTCCCGCTTCGCCCCCACGCCCGGCGGCCAGGCCTGAGAGATCCAGGGAACGAATCGGCCACGCCCGATTCATTCACCGGTCCTGACGCCCCGCAGGCGCCCTGGCCCCTTCATTTCCGGCCCTACTCGCAGAGTTCTTCAGCATGCAGATCGATCCGACATCCGCCCCCGAATCAGCGCGAGGCGTGCGCGATGCCAAGCGGTTGCACCCGTATCGCGCGCCGGTCGCCCCCCGGCCGGCCGCCACCGTCCTGCTGCTTCGCCCGCGCGAAGGCGGCTTCGACGTCCTGATGACCCGCCGCTCGCTGACCGCAAGCTTCGTGCCGGGCGCCTATGTGTTCCCGGGCGGCGCGTTCGATCAGACGGACGCCGGCATCCAGGCTCGCCGGATGTCGCGGGCCAGGCCGACGCAGGACGATATCCAGCGCGCGTTCGCCGTCACGGCGATCCGCGAATCGTTCGAGGAGATGGGAATCCTGCTCGCCTATCGCCCGGACGGCTCGCTGGCGACCGACGAGGACGCCCGCTGGTTCGATCGCGCTCGCACCGCCGATTTCTGCGGGCAACTCGAGGAAGCCGGCTATACGCTGGCCGTCGACCGCGTCCACTACCTGTGTCACTGGATCACCGACCGCGACCTGCCCAAGCGCTTCGACGTGCGCTTCCTGGTGGCGCTGGTGCCGCCGAACCAGACGCCGATCGCCGACGAGAACGAGCAGTTCGAGCCGGTCTGGGTGTCGCCGGCCGACGCGCTGGCGCGTCACGCGGCCGGCAATTTCAGCATCATCTTCCCGACCGAACGCACGCTGCGCCGGATCGCCGCCTATCCGGACGCCGACAGCCTGATCGCGGCGTGCGCGGGCGAGAAGCCGCTGTTCGTGTCATCGCCGCGCGGCGGCTACCTGCGCGGCGAGATCGAGCGCTTCGACGAACGGGACATGGCGTTCGGCGAGCTCGAGCTGGTGACGCCGGACGGCCAGGTGCTGCATCACCTGGACTGGCGCTACGATCGGCCGGTGCCGCTGATGAAGAACGTGATCCGGCTGACCTGCCCGAATCCGGGGATGATGACCGGCCCGGGCACCAACACGTACATCGTCGGCGAGCCAGGCGCCTACGCGGTCATCGATCCGGGCCCGGCCGACGCCGAGCACGTCGCGCGCATCGCGGCGATCGTCGGCCAGGACCTGAAGGCGATCCTGTGCACGCACGCGCACTCGGACCATTCGCCGGGCGCGTTCCTGCTGCAGAAGCTCATCGACGCGCCGATCCTGGGCAGGCCCTGGGGGCCGCGTACCCGCACCTACGGCAACGACCCGGACGCCGCCGCCGAGGACCTGCGCGATCCGGCGTTCATGCCCGATCGCGTGATGGAGCACGGCGAGCGGCTGGCGCTAGGCGATTCGACGCTGCGGGCGATCTTCACGCCCGGTCACGCGTCGAACCACCTGTGCTTTCTGCTCGAGGAGGACGGCCTGCTGTTCTCGGGCGATCACATCAACAACGGCCAGACCGTCGTCATCAACCCGCCCGACGGCAACATGAACGAGTACCTGCGCGCGCTGGGCGAGCTGCGCGAGCTGCCGCTGACGTACATCATGCCGGCGCACGGCCACGTGATCGGCTTCGCGCGGCAGGCGATCGACCAGTTGATCGCGCACCGGCAGGCCCGCGAGGCGAAGGTCCTGAACGCCGTGCGCCAGCAGCGGACCGCGACGATCGACAGCCTGCTGCCGATCGTCTATGGCGACGTCGACCAGCGCCTGTATCCGGTCGCCTCGCGATCCTTGCTCGCCAGCCTCGAGAAGCTGGACGAAGACGGCGTGATCACCCGCTCCGGTGATCGATGGCTGGCCGACAGCGCGGCCTGAGCGCCGCGCAGAGCCGCCGCCGACAACCGGCGGCGGCGGGGCCGCTTACTGGGCGGCGCCCTGGGCGTCGTCGGCCGCGGCGGCCTTCATCGACAGGCGCAGGCGCCCCTTGTCGTCGGCCTCGATGACCTTGACGCGAACCGTCTGGCCTTCCTTGACGTAGTCGGAGACCTGGTTGACGCGCTCGTTGGCGATCTGCGAGACGTGCAGCAGACCGTCGCGGCCAGGCATCACCTGGACGATCGCGCCGAAGTCCAGGATCTTCAGCACCGTGCCTTCGTAGACGCGGCCGATCTCGACCTCGGCCGTCAGGTCTTCGATCATCTTCTGCGCGCGCTTGGCAGCGGCGCCGTCGACGGCGGCGATCGTGATCGAGCCGTCGTCCTGGATGTCGACCTGCGTGCCGGTGGTCTCGGTGATCTGGCGGATCGTCGCGCCACCCTTGCCGATCACGTCGCGGATCCGCTCGGGGTTGATCTTCATCGTGTACATGCGCGGCGCGTAGTCGGACAGCTCGGTCCGTGCGCCGCCCATGCTCTCGCGCATCTTGTCGAGGATGTGCAGCCGGCCGTGGCGCGCCTGGTCGAGCGCGACCTGCATGATCTCCTTGGTGATGCCCTGGATCTTGATGTCCATCTGCAGCGCGGTGACGCCCTGCTCGGTGCCGGCCACCTTGAAGTCCATGTCGCCCAGGTGATCCTCGTCGCCGAGGATGTCGGTCAGCACCGCGAAACGATTGCCTTCCTTGATCAGGCCCATCGCGACGCCGGCGACGTGCGCCTTGACCGGCACGCCGGCGTCCATCAGCGCCAGGCAGCCGCCGCAGACCGAGGCCATCGACGACGAGCCGTTGGACTCGGTGATCTCGGAGACGACGCGCAGCGAGTACGCGAACTCCTCGGCCGTCGGCAGCAGCGGGCGGATCGCGCGCTTGGCCAGGTTGCCGTGGCCGACCTCGCGGCGCTTGGGCGCGCCCATGCGGCCGGTCTCGCCGGTCGCGTACGGCGGCATGTTGTAGTTGAACATGAAGCGATCGCGGTATTCGCCGTTGATCGCGTCGATGATCTGCTCGTCGCGCGAGGTGCCCAGCGTCGCGACGACCAGCGCCTGCGTCTCGCCGCGGGTGAACAGCGCCGAACCGTGGGCGCGCGGCAGCACGCTGGTGCGGATCGCGATCGGGCGGACCGTGCGCGTGTCGCGGCCGTCGATGCGCGGCTCGCCCGACAGCACCTGGCCGCGGACGATCTTCGACTGCATCTCGAACAGGATGTTGTTGACCTCGTTGGCGTCCGGCGCCGGCTGGCCGGCGGCCGCCGCCTCGTCGACGACGGCCTGCAACGCGGCCTTCTCGGCGTCGCGGATGCGGGTCGTACGCTCCTGCTTGTTGCGGCTGCGATAGGCGTCGCGCAGCGCGTCGCCGGCAAGCTGCTCGACGCGCGCGATCAGCGTCTCGTTGCGCGCCGGCGGCTGCCAGTCCCATTCGGGCTTGCCGCCCTGCTCGACCAGCTCCTGGATCGCGTCGATCGCGACCTGCATCTGCTCGTGGCCGAACATCACCGCGCCCAGCATCACCGACTCGGGCAGTTGCTGCGCTTCGGATTCGACCATCAGCACGGCCGCCTCGGTGCCCGCGACGACCAGGTCGAGCTGCGACCCGGCCATCTGCGTGGCCGACGGATTCAACACGTACTGGCCGTCGATGTAGCCGACGCGCGCCGCGCCGATCGGGCCGTTGAACGGCACGCCCGAGATCGACAGCGCCGCCGACGCGGCGATCATCGCCGGGATGTCGCTGTCGACTTCGGGGTTGCTCGACAGCACCTGCAGCACGACCTGCACTTCATTGTAGAAGCCGTCGGGGAACAGCGGGCGGATCGGGCGGTCGACCAG
>JASGFT010000074.1:0-22896 GCA_047605425.1 Burkholderiaceae bacterium
CGATTCAAGAATTCTGGCATCGCTCGACATGCCAACTATCTTGACAGAGGGGGCCGCGCTGATGCATCACTCGGACCAGGGCGGCCAGTACTCCAGCCTAGTCAAGGCGAACGTCGCGGGGCAGGTGGTCGACGGCTCGGGCGCGCGGGTCAACCCCAGCGGCTTCGCCATCCACGGCGCGGTGCATGCGGCGCGGCCCGAGGTGGAATGCGTGATCCACCTGCACATGCCCTGGCCACCGTGGCAGCAGGCGTGAGCGCGTCCGCTCACTTCAGCCTCGTCGCGCTCTCCCACCAGGGATTGCGCAGCATGCCGCCCAGCGTTTGCTGACTTGGCAGGTCGAATCCGTCAAGCCCGATGCCGTGAGGCGGGAGGCTCGGGGAGAAGGTGCCGAACAGCCTGTCCCACAACGTCAGGCCGGTTGCGTAGTTGCTGTCGGTCTCGACCGCACGCCGGGAGTGATGCACCACGTGCATCGAAGGCGTGGAGACCAACCATGCGAGCGCACGATCGAGCGACGCGGGCAAGCGCACGTTCGCATGCTGGAACAGGAGCACCGGCAGACCGACGAGCGGATGGAGCAGGACTGCAAGCGGCGGAATGCCGAACGCGACGATTGCGCCCACGATGAACAGCGCTCGCAGCAACTGCTCGATCGGGTGGCTGCGCAACGCTGTCGTGATGTCGATCCGCGGATCGGTGTGATGCAGGCGATGAAACCTCCACAAAGGCCCCCAGCGGTGGCTGAGGCGGTGGCGCCAGTAGTCGGTCATGTCGAGCAAGAGCACGCCGGCGATGATCGCGATCACCGAGCCGGGCCATGCCGCGAGGCCCCATGCGTTCGACGCTGCTCGATTCGAAGCGGCGAGCATCGTCCCCGCGGCGAACCCGCCGATCAGGAAGTTGACCAGCGAAATTGCCAGGTTGCGCCTGCGGCGGGCCCAGTCGCCTTCCGGGGGGCGGGCTCCGGCCAGCGTTTCCCACGCCCAGAGGCTTGCGAACAGCGCGGCAAAGACCAGGATGGGCAATCGTTCAAGCATTTCGTTCATCGCCACGGCGCACCTCGCACTATTGACCACGCCCACGAAGTTGGATAATTGGATTCGAATTCTGGCGCCGAGCCAGACGCCAGGCATAGTCGGCCGATCGGCCGACAAGGCCGAAGGCAGTCGAACCACGAGGGCCTGGATGATGCGCACCAATGCCGCGGGAAAAGGGGCACGCGATCGGCTCGCCGAACTCGCGCACGCCGCCGACGTGCTGTCCGATCCCGAGCGGGTCGTCGCTCTCGCGGTCGAGGCGCTGAAGGATGTCTGCCCGCGCGGCAAGGCGCTGGGCTTCACGCGCATGCCGGACGGCAGCATCGGCGTCGCCGCCGCGATGATCCATGGCCGGGTGGTGTCGATGACGCGCCCACCGCCGTCCGCACCGATGCCGTGGATCGTCAACCTCGACCGGGTGCCGGCCTGGCAGCGGGATCGGTGGATCGAGCCGATCCGGCAGCGCGTACACGGACCCGCGTTCTTCTCCTGCGACAACCCGGTGATGCGGATGATCGGTGAAACCGAGCCACCCGAGTATGGACGGATGATGCTTTGCCAGGACCAGCGGCTGCTGGCGTGGGTCGGCCTGTATGTCGACGCCAAGCACGCGTTTGACGAGCGCGAGCGCGAGGCTCTGGCCGAAGTGTCGACGTACCTCAGGCAGCCCCTGCGGATCGCCACCGCGCTCCAGGCTCGCAGCCCGCGCATCTCCTTGGCACCGCGCCAGCACGAGATCGTGGAGCGCGTCGCGCGCGGCTGGACCAACAAGCAAATCGCCAAGGACCTCGACATCTCCCCAGCGACTGTCAAGACGCTTCTGGAGCGCTTGTTCCGGGTGTCGGGATCAGGCAATCGCGCTGCGCTGGTGCAATGGTTGCATGACGGAACACGCGCCGGCCGACGGCCATGATCGCCGATGACTGTCTTCACCGACTTCAGCATTGCGCGCAGCCGTTCAAGCGTCAATGTCTCGACGTGACGCCGCCAACCGGGCCATCCGTCAGGCTTATTGTTCGATCTGAAATACTGTTTAAATTAACAGTATAATGGCCTGTCGTAGCTATCACATCGACTGCTACGCCCTGATCGTAAAAAACCCAGCGATGGGTTTACAATGACGATGCCAACCTTGCTACGCCTGTTCGGATACAGCATCGTGATCTATACGCAGGACCATCGGCCTGCTCATGTCCATGCCATAGGGCCGCAGGGGCGTTGTGTGTTCATCCTCAATTGTCCGGGTGGCCCGCTCCAACTGCGCGAGGCCGTGGGGATTTCGACGGTTCACATCCGGCGCCTGGCCAAGGGGATCACACCGGAAATACCCGTTCTGTGCACCCTGTGGAGGAGAATCCATGGACATTGCTGACGATGCCATCGCTGCTGCCAGGAAAGTCGGCAAGGCCTTGGGGCCACGCGTCGTCTCGGCACGCTATCTGCGCGCCAGCAACAAGCTGGAGGTGGGATACGAAAACGACGTGACCCTGCGTGTTCCAGTGGCTTTGATTCAGGAACTCGCGCTTCGGGACACGGTACCGAGCGCAGCCGAGTTGTCAAGTATCGAGATATGGGGAGATGGCTATGACATCCACTTCCCGCGCCTCGATGCGCTGGTTCACGGTCCTGCGCTGCTCAAAGGCATTCTGGGCACGCAGTCCTGGATGCGTGAGCATGCTCGCGGCCTGGGGTCGTCGACGTCGGCGAAGAAAGCTGCGGCAGCGAGACGCAACGGTCTGAAAGGCGGCAGGCCGCGAAAACAGGCTGCACCGGCATAGCGAAGGCCTTAGCCCGGACTGTTCACCGGGATTCGAAGCGAGTCTGGAAAATTCTGCAGGTGCGGTGCGGCATCTTGCCCGCGCAAACTTTGGAGCGCGTCGAACGCATCTGCGAGGCCATCGTGAGCGTTGAGCGGCTCACAAAATAAAGCCTCCGGCTTTGCCGGAGGATATTTACTGTCGTGAATCACTGCGGCTGGCCGAGCTGCGTTACCGGGAAGGCGCGGGTGATCTGCGACGGAGCTGGATGCCCTGCGCGTGCTGTTCACGGCGCAGGATTCGCTGTCCACGCTACGCTTGTCGCGCCTGGCGGCTACGGTTGATCTGTATCGGGCGTTGGGGGGAGGGTGGTCGGCGGGGTGAGTTCTTCGCAGCCTATGCCTGTTGCGCAGTGTCGCCCTCCAGATCGGCGAAAACTTCGGCAACAGGCAGAGCCAGTTCCACGCTCGCCAGTTCCACCACCTGCCCGTCGCTGAACGGGTGTAGCACCCACAGGCCGTCTGCACCCTTGCGGTAGACGTCGGCGCTGCGCCGGTCGATGTCCACCAGTACATATTCACGCAGGGTGGCAATCTGGCGGTAGTGGGCGAACTTCGCGCCCAGGTCATAGCTTGCCGTGCTGGGCGAAAGCACTTCGACCACCAGCGCAGGGGAGGATTTGGACATGCGGCTGGCGTGGTCGTCGCTATCGCAGGTCACCATCACGTCGGGGTAGAAATAGGCGTTGGATGCGGCCACATGAAGGCGTACGTCGCTCATGTAGGTGCTGCACCGCGTACCGCGCAGGTGCTGGCGTAGGGCGATTGCCATATTGAGCGATACGGTTGCATGCCGATTCTCCGCGCCCGCCATCGCGAATACCTTCCCGTCGATGTACTCGTGGCGTTCCGTCTGATCCTGTTCCCATGTCAGGTAATCAGCGGGGGACAGATAGGACTGGGCCTGTGCGGATGCCATGGAGGTTCTCCGAGTGCGATGGGCGAACAGTATCAGTGCCTGCCAATCAGCAGGCGTCGCCGCCAGCCTGCGCGGCCAGAATACCTATCGTGGAGCGCTATGCGCAAGTCTGCCGCCCTTCCGGATACGCCTGGTGCAATGGGACGATGCGCGTGATGTCGCCGTTGGAGTTCATGCAGAGGTTGGCGACGCTGGTGCCGCGGCCGAGGCTGCACCTGATCCGGTTCCATGGAGTGCTGGCGCGGGCGGTGTGCGATCTGTGCCGATCCGCAGCGGGTGCTGCGCCGAGGACGTCGGCGGATTCTTCTTAGTAGACCTCGGGAACGAACATCGAGTCCGGTACCGGCTGCCGGAAGTACTCGGGGTGCCGTACGCGCTCGGGAAGCATGATCGGTTCGTGCTCGATCTCGCGATAGGGCATCTGCGCGAGCAGGTGGGCGATGCAGTTCAGCCGCGCGCGCTTCTTGTCGTCGGCCTGCACGACCCACCACGGCGCCTCGGCGATGTGCGTGCGCGCGAGCATCACTTCCTTGGCCTTCGTGTACTCCTCCCAGCGGCGCCGCGACTCCAGGTCCATCGGGCTGAGCTTCCACTGCTTGAGCGGATCGTGGATGCGGCTCAGGAAGCGCGAGTGCTGCTCGTCGTCGGTGATCGAGAACCAGTACTTGATCACGCGGATGCCCGAGCGCACCAGCATCCGCTCGAACTCGGGGACGCTGCGGAAGAACTCCTCGTACTCGTCGTCGTTGCAAAAGCCCATCACGCGTTCGACGCCGGCGCGGTTGTACCAGCTCCGGTCGAACAGCACCATCTCGCCGCCGGCCGGCAGGTGCGACACGTAGCGCTGGAAGTACCACTGCGTGCGTTCGCGGTCGTTCGGCGCCGGCAGCGCGGCGACGCGGCACACGCGCGGGTTCAGCCGCTGCGTGATCCGCTTGATCGCGCCGCCCTTGCCGGCGGCGTCGCGACCCTCGAACAGGATCACGACCTTCTGGCGCGTGGTGACGACCCAGTCCTGCAGCTTGATCAGCTCGCCCTGCAGTCGAACGAGTTCGCGGAAATACGCGCGGCGGTGGTCGCGCCGGGCGCCGGCGCTGTCGTCGACCGACCCGTCCGGCAGGCGCACGCCGGCCGTGCTGTCCAGGTCTTCGAGCTCGAGTTCGAGTTCTTCGTCGTAGCTGTCGATCAGGTCCTGGCGCAGGCGGCGGACCAGATCGTCGGGAGAAGCGCTGTCCTTGTACATGGTGGAGAATCGCTGGCAAAGAGGTCAGGCCGACACTGGCCCATCGATCACCTTGCGCGATTCGTGTGACAGGGGTGTGACGCCCGATGCGCCCGTTACCGCTTATAGCGCTTCGGCACGAACGGCAGCGTGTGCCAGCGCAGCGCCAGCCGCTTGTCGCGAACCACCGCGCGCGGCGCCGGCCGCGCGCCGTCGGCACCGGCACCCGCCGCCGGTAGCGCGTCGCGCTCGACATAAGCGAGCATCACCGGCTTGCCCAGCGACGGCGACACGGTGCCGCTGGTGACCTCGCCGACGACGCGTTCGTCGGCGTCGATCAGCGACGTATGCGCGCGGATCGGCACCGGCGAATCCGACACCAGCCCGACCAGCTTGCGCGGCGCGCCGTCGGCCAGTTGCGCGAGCACGGTCGCCGCGCCCGGAAACCCGCCGGCCTTGGCGCCGCCGGCGCGGCGCGATTTCGGGATCGCGAACGCGAGCGCGGCCTCGACCGGCGTATGCGCCGGGTCGATGTCGTTGCCGTGCAGCGGCAGGCCCGCTTCGAGCCGCAGCGTGTCGCGCGCGCCGAGCCCGACCGGCGCGACGGTCCTGCCGTCGCCGGCGGCCAGCAGCGCGCGGGCGACGCGCTCGGCCTCGGCCGTCGGTACCGAGATCTCGTAGCCGTCCTCGCCGGTGTAGCCGGATCGCGTCGTCAGGCACGGCACGCCGAGCAGCGACAGCGTCGCCGACCGCATGAAATGCATCGCCGCGGCCGCCGGATCCAGCGCGGCGAGCACCGCTTCGGACTGTGGTCCTTGCAGCGCCAGCAGCGCGGCGTCGACCCAGTCGAAGCGCAGCGACGGGCACGCGGCCCGCAGCAGCGCCAGGTCGTGCTCGCGATTGCCGGCGTTGACGATGATGCGTACGGTGTCGCCGAGGTCGATCAGCATCAGGTCGTCCTCGATGCCGCCGCGCTCGTTCAGCAGGTACGAGTACTTCTGCAGCCCGGCCGGCCAGCCGTCGAAGTCGATCGGCAGCGCCGCCTCGAGCTCGCGGCACAGCGTCGCGCGTCCGGCCGCGCAACTCACCGTCAACTGGCCCATGTGCGAGACGTCGAACAAGCCAGCCGAGTGCCGCGTGAACAGGTGCTCGTTCTTCAGTCCGGCCGGATACTGGATCGGCATGTCGTAGCCGGCGAACGGGCCCATCTTGGCGCCCAGCTCGCGGTGCAGCGCCGCCAGCGGCAGGGTCAGCGCGGCGGAGGGGGGGGGCGTGTCGCTCATGATCGCGCGTCCTCTTGGTCCGATTTGTCGTCCATTGAGTCGTCCGTTTCGTAGTCCGTTTCGTAGTCCGACAGCGGCGGGCAGGTGCAGACCAGCGTGCGATCGCCGGCGGCGTTGTCCACGCGCTTGACGTGCGGCCAGAACTTGGCGTCGCGCAGCCATGGCAGCGGGTAAGCGGCCCGCTCGCGCGAGTACGCGTGCGGCCAGTCGCCGGCTAGCTCGGCGGCCGTGTGCGGCGCGTGCTTGAGCGGATTGTCGGCGCGGTCCAACTCGCCGCGGGCGATCGCCTGCAGCTCGCCGTGGATCGCCAGCATCGCGTCGCAGAAGCGATCCAGCTCGGCCTTGGATTCCGATTCGGTCGGCTCGATCATCAAGGTGTCGGCCACCGGGAACGATAGCGTCGGGGCGTGGAAGCCGTAGTCGATCAGCCGCTTGGCGACGTCCTCGGCGGTGACGCCGTACTCGCTCTTGATGTGCCGCAGGTCCAGGATGCACTCGTGCGCGACGCGGCCGTTGGCCCCCGCGTACAGCACCGGGAACGCGCCGGCCAGCCGCGCGGCCACGTAGTTGGCGTTCAGGATCGCCAGCTCGGTGGCCTTGCGCAGGCCGTCGCCGCCCATCATCCGCAGGTACATCCACGAGATCGTCAGGATCAGCGCGCTGCCGTACGGCGCGGCCGACACCGAACCGTTGCCGCCGTCGCCGCCGGCCGGGCCGCCGCGGGTCGCGCCGGGGTAAGGATCGCTGGCCAGGAACGGCGCCAGGTGCTCGGCCACCGCGATCGGCCCCATGCCGGGCCCGCCGCCGCCGTGCGGGATGCAGAAGGTCTTGTGCAGGTTCATGTGGCACACGTCGGCGCCGATCAGGCCCGGCTGCGTCAGGCCGGCCTGCGCGTTCAGGTTCGCGCCGTCCATGTACACCTGCGCGCCGGCCGCGTGCACCAGCTCGCAGATCTCGCGGATCGCCGTCTCGAACACGCCGTGCGTCGACGGGTAGGTGACCATCAGCGCCGCGACCTTGCCGTCGTGCGCGGCCAGCTTGGCCTTCAGGTCGCCGACCTCGATGTTGCCCTGCGCGTCGCAGGCGACGACGACGATCTTCATCCCCATCATGCTGGCCGTGGCCGGGTTCGTGCCGTGCGCCGACGCCGGGATCAGGCAGACGTCGCGCGCGCCCTGGCCGATCGACGCCAGGTAGTGGCGGATCGCCAGCAGGCCCGCGTATTCGCCCTGCGCGCCCGAGTTCGGCTGGAACGACACGCTGTGCAAGCCGGTGATCTCGGCCAGCCAGCGGCCGAGCTGCTCGATCATCGCCGCGTAGCCGGCGGCCTGCTCGGCCGGCACGAACGGATGCAGGTCGGCGAACGCCGGCCAGGTGACCGGCGCCATCTCGGACGCCGCGTTCAGCTTCATCGTGCACGAGCCCAGCGCGATCATCGAATGCACGAGCGACAGGTCGCGGTTCTCGAGCTTCTTCAGGTAGCGGACGAACTCGGTCTCGCTGCGGTGGCGGTTGAACACCGGGTGCGTCAGCACGGCGTCGGTGCGGCGCAGCGCGTCGGGCAGCGACGCCGGCTCGATCGACAGCGCCGCCGCGGCCGCGCGCAGCGCGTCGGCGTCGACCGGCGTGCCGGTGAACACGCCAACCAGGTCGGCGACGTCGCGCAGCGACACCGTCTCGTCGAGGCTCACGGACAGCGCCTGCGCGCCGAGGCGGCGCAGGTTGATCCGCGCCGCGTCGGCGCGCGCGAGGATCGCGTCGGTCCGCTCGCCGGTATCGAACGTCAGCGTGTCGAAGTAATGGGCGTGGCGCGGCGCCGGGCCGCCGGCCTCGGCGATGCGCGCGGCCAGCAGCCGCGTCAGCGCGTTGACGCGCAGCGCGATCCGGCGCAGCCCGTCCGGCCCGTGCCAGACCGCGTAGAAGCCCGCCATGTTGGCCAGCAGCGCCTGCGCCGTGCAGATGTTGCTGGTCGCCTTGTCGCGGCGGATGTGCTGCTCGCGCGTCTGCAGCGCCATGCGCAACGCCACGTTGCCGGCCGTGTCCTTCGAGACGCCGATGATCCGGCCCGGCACACTGCGCAGCAGGTCGGCGCGAGCGGCCATGAACGCGGCGTGCGGGCCGCCGTAGCCCATCGGCACGCCGAAGCGCTGCGCCGAGCCGACGACGATGTCGGCGCCGCGCTCGCCCATCGCGCCCGGAGCCTTCATCAGCAGCAGCGCCAGCGGGTCGGCGCCGACGCAGGCCTTGGCGCCGATGCCGTGCAGCGCGTCGATCGCCGGGCCGACGTCGCGCACGCGGCCCTCGGTGTCGGGCGTCTGCAGATAGGCGCCGAAGAAGCCGGTGCCCGCCTGCTTGCCGTCGCCGAGCGCCGACGCGCGCAGCGCGGTGTCGGCGTCGCCGACGACGACCTCGATGCCCATCCAGCGCGCGCGGGTGCGGATCACGGCCAGCACCTGCGGATGCACGGCCGCGTCGACGAAGAAGCGCGCCGACGGGTGGCGCGACGTGCGCCGGCACACGCTCATCGCCTCGGCGGCGGCGGTCGCCTCGTCGAGCAGCGACGCGTTGGCCACCGGCAGGCCGCTCAGGTCGATGATCATCTGCTGGAAGTTCAGCAGCGCCTCGAGCCGGCCCTGCGCGACCTCGGCCTGGTACGGTGTGTACGCCGTGTACCAGCCCGGGTTCTCGAGCACGTTGCGGCGGATCGGCTCCGGGGTCAGCGTGCCGTGATAGCCGGCGCCGATGTAGCTGCGCCAGACCTCGTTGCGCTGCGAGATCGCGCGCAGCTCGGCCAGCGCATCGGCCTCGGTGGCGGGCGCGGGCAGCGCCAGCGGCCGGTCCAGCAGGATCGATGCAGGCACGGTGTCGCGGATCAGCGATGCGCGGTCGGCATAGCCGAGCCGCGCCAGCATCGCCGCCTGCTGCGCGTCGTCGGGGCCCAGGTGGCGCGCGTGGAATTCGTCGTGGCCGAACAGGCTGTCGAGCCCTCGGCCGATCGGTTGGCTTGCGGACATCGCGGCCTCAGGACTGTTCGTGCGCGGCGTAGTCGGCGGCCGACAGCAGGCCGGCCAACTGCGACGGATCGGCCAGCGTGAGCTTGAACAGCCAGCCCGCGTCGTACGGCGAATCGTTGACCGTCTGCGGCGCATCGGCCAGCGCGGTGTTGACGGCGGTGACGGTGCCGGCGACCGGCGCGTAGACGTCCGAGGCGGCCTTCGTCGATTCGACGACGACGCAGGCCTCGTTGGCGGCCAGTTCGCGGCCGACGTCCGGCAGCTCGACGTAGACGAGCTCGCCCAGCGCTTCCTGCGCGTGCGCGGTGATGCCGATCGTGGCCGTGCCATCGGCTTCGACGCGCAGCCATTCGTGCGACGACGTGTACTTCAGATCGGAGGGATTCGGGGTGGACAAAGCGGGCTCCTGTCGGATCGACGACGTTGGTTGGAGCCCCCTCTGTCCTTTTGCCTGAGAGATTCACCCGGACGGGCCGCGAGGCGCCGGGCTTGTTCCTTCGGCGAGGCGATCACACGCGCGCGGCGTGCTCGACCTACTCTCCAGAGTGCCTGATCTGCGGAAGTTCTTTTGCCTGAGAGTTTTCGGGGCGATACACCTTCGGCGCCGCTCTCGCTGGCGCGACGGCGGTCTCTCCCACCGCAGTCGATAGGCAAGCGGCTACAGTGCCAAAGCGCCTCGCGGCTGTCAACAATCAGGCATCGGCCGGCTGGTGCCGCGCCGCGGTTTCCGGTCGTCGGCGCGGCGCGCCGCGGGTATGCTGTCGCGCTCGTCGATTTCGACGTCCACGAACCGAGCCGATGATGACTGCGCATCCGATTCCCGAGCTGACGCCGCTGCAGGCGCGCGTGCTGGGTGTTCTCGTCGAGAAGGAAAAGACCGTTCCCGACACGTATCCGCTGACGCTGAACGCGCTGACGGCCGGCTGCAACCAGAAGAGCAGCCGCGATCCGGTGATGAACGCGACCGACAGCGAGGTGCGCGACGCGGTCGACGAGCTGCGCCGCGCGTCGCTGGTCATCGAATCGAGCGGCGGCCGCACGATGCGCTACGCGCAGAACGTCGGCCGCGTGCTCGGGCTGCCGTCGCAGTCGGTCGCGCTGCTGGCGATGCTGTGCCTGCGCGGCCCGCAGACGGCCGGCGAGTTGCGGCTGCACTGCGACCGGCTGCACCGCTTCGTCGACATCTCGAGCGTCGAGGCCTTCCTGGCCGAGCTGGCCGGCCGCGAGGAAGGGCCGCTGGTCGTCGAGCTGGCGCGCCAGCCCGGTGCGCGCGAGAACCGCTGGATGCACCGGCTGTGCGGCGAGCCGGCCGAGGCGGCGGCTGGCGCGGGCGGGCAGGCGGATGGTGGCATGCGGGACAGCGGCGCGCGAGACGGCGGTCACGCGCAAGCCGCCGGATCGCTGTCCGACGCCGACGCGGCGCTGCTCGTCGAGCTGCTCGAACGGGTCGAGCGGCTCGAGCAGGAGGTCGAGGCGCTGAAGCGCCGTTGACGGCTGTTTGCCCTCGGATGAAGCTGCCACCGTTCACTGGCATGTCGGTTCGCTCGGGCTCAATCCGGTCTTGACGCAGGACGGCAAAATGGATATCTTTAACATATCCAAAAGGAGCCGCCCATGCCTGCCCGTTCCACCGCGAACCAGATCGCCTTCCGCTATCGCTCGGTCGACAGCGCGTCTGGTGTCACGCGCGAGACGGCCAAGCGCTTGGCCGAGTATTTGGGCGTTGACGAAACCCAGGCTATTCACCGGGCGCTGCGCGAGTTGGCGGTGCGGGTGTTGCCGCAGTACGAGTCCGATGATGGGCCGCTGACGGCGGCGCAGGTCCGGCAGATCAAGAAGCGTGTTCCGCAGGGTGATAAGCGCTCGGTGCGTTCGAGTCTCTTCGACGAGGAGACCGCATGATCCATCAGTGGTGGGATGAGCCCACTGCTGGCGAGATCGTCTGGTGCCACTTCCCCGACGATATCCATCCCCGCCCGAAGCCGCGTCCCGCGCTGATCCTGGCTGTCTTCGATGACCACGGGCCGCAATTCATGGTGCGGGTGGCGTACGGGACCAGCAAGCGCGCCACAACGCTGCACCGCGGCGAGTTCTCCATCCTGCGAGACCGCAACCCGGCTGCCTACGCGGCGGCAGGCCTGAGCTACGACACGAAGTTCGATCTCAGGCAGGCTCTGGACCTGCCCTACAGCACCGAATGGTTCTCGGTGCCGCCGGCGGCACCGCACGGCCAGACGCCCAAGCTCGGCATGCTGCACCCCTCGCTCATGCGCGCCGTGCAGGCAGCGTACAGGGCGGCGAACGAATGAGTCGGTGCCGGCTGCGCTCCTGAGCGGCAGCGCTCAGGAATCGAGCCTGACGTCATCCCCCGATCGATACCCGCTCGACGATATCGGCTGCCAGGCGCGCACCATGGCTGATCATCAATCCATGCGCGGCCTCTTCGTAGATGAGCAACTCCGCTCCCGGGATGATGTCGGCATAGCGGCGTGCGGTCAGGTCGATCGGGCACGACGCGTCGCGATCGCCATGAATCAAGGTGATCGGGACCGTGACCGCGTGTGCCTCGTCGATGAGATCGGCTTCGGCGATGACCTTCTGGAACTCGACGAGGACGCGGCGCGAGGCATCGAACACCATGCCGGCGAGCCAGTCGATCGTGCGCGTATCGGACTGCGGCGCGAATGCGCGGGCATTCTCTTCGATCCACGCGGGCAGATCGTCGCGCAACCGAGCGATGACGGCCTCGACGGCCGAAGCCGGAATGCCGGGCATATCCTTTCCGGTGGAGATCATCTTCGGGCCCGCGGCCCCGACCAGGATCAGTCGTTCGATGCGAGCCGCGCCGTGGCGGCTCATGTAGCGGAGAATCTCGCCGGCGGCGCCGGAGTGTGCCACCACGGTGAGCTCGCGCAGGTCAGTCGTGTCGAGCACCGCTGCGAGATCGTCGGCGAGCAGGTCGTACTCGACTCTCCCAGGATCGGTGGAGCGGCCGTGCCCTCGACGATCGCAGGCAAGCGCACGCAGGCCTGCGTCGACGAGCGCGGCCATCGTCGCGCCCCAGACCCGCGAATCGAGCCCCCAGCCGGCCAGCAATAGAACGGGACGTCCGGCGCCCCAGTCGCGGACGTACAACCGATGGCCATCGGCGATATCGACGAATGGCCCGGTCATGCGCTTGCTCCGTCGAGAAACCCGACGACTTCCTCGATTCGGCCCTCGGGGTCGAGCCGGACGACGTCCATCCCGTGCGCGGCCGCCTGCCCGTCCGGCGCAACGAGTTTCCAGCCGAATCGGACGTATCGCCCATGGCCATCGGGCGTTCCGGCCAGATCGAAGCGGTGCCCTGGAAACTGTTGCACCGCGGCGCTCATCATGGCGGCGATCTGCGCCTTGCCCGTGCCGGCCATCAGAGGGTCGACGTAAGTGGCGCCATCGGCCCATCGGTTCAGGTGTTCGGTCCTGCCTGCGGCATCGGCATTCCAGGTCGCCAGATAGGTCGTCGCGATTTGCATTGCCTGGTTCATGGTTCTCTCCGAGTGAAACGGTGTGCCATGAAGTCTAGAAAGCACGGTCGGGACGAACAATTACCCGGTAGGTAGTGCGGCCACTGGCGCGCTCGGGGCGAGGCAACTCCCGCCGTATGGCCAGTCCTACGGCAGCGGCCGTCGTTTCAGGCCAGCATGGCCACGTTCAGCCCCTGCACCCGCTGGAACGCCGCATCGCCGGTCAGCAACACGTGCCGAGGCCCGAGCTGCAGGCAGCTTGCCGCCTGCAGCGCATCGGATGTGCGCAGGCCGTGCCGAACGCGGATGGCCGCGGCAAGCTCCACGACCTCGCGGCTCAGCTCGACCCACACCAGATCCGGCCGGGTGAAGAAGGCATCGAACAGCGCCAGCGTGGCGGTGTCGTTCGCCTTCATCGGTCCCACGCGGCATTCCAGCCACGACAGGCGGCTCATCGCCGCGCCGACGCCGGCATGCGCCTGCTCGATCGCCGCCAGTTCGGCGCGCACGCGGCCGCCGAAAGGCTCCTTGCCCTCGATCAGGTAGAGCAACGCGCTGGCGTCGAAAAAAGCGATCACCAGGCGCGCTCGTCGGCCAGGGCCTTGTCGATGTCGGCCTTGCTGCGCGTGCCGACCACGGGTTGCGACAGCAGCCACTGCACCGCCGTCATGCCGGGCTGGGTCCGCGGCTGGCCGGCGATGAGGCGGTGGTACTCGTCTTCCGACAGCACCACCGCGGCCGGCTTGTTACGCTTGATCAAATGAACCGGGCCGCGCTGAAGGCTTTCTTCGATCGCGGCCAAGCCGCGGCGTTTCAACTCGGCGGCGGTCAGCACATTGTTCATCACCAATGCCATTCGGTACCCATTGCGCTCGAATGGTACTGATTTTAGTACTAAAGCACAAACTGGAAAACCCACCGGGCTCGACGCCGGCTCTGCTCGACGCAGCACGCCGCCGTATCGCCGGAGATCGGAAGCGCCCTTGGTTGGCCGGGAAGGGCCCATCGGACGCGATCATGATCGTGTCCAGACCGCAGCCATCCCGATCGTCGGTCTCGGAAAAAGGCCGGGCCGCGCTCAGGAATCGAGCCGGATGTTGCCTTCCTTGATGACCTTGCCCCAGATGTCGTAGTCGCGCTTCATCGCCTTGGTGAACTCGGCCGGCGTGTTGCCGCCGATGATCAGGCCGATGTCGTCGATCTTCTGGATCACCTCGGGCAGCTTGAGGATCCGCTGGACCTCGGCCGACAGCTTGTCGAGCACCGGGGCCGGCAGGTTCGCCGGGCCGAGCAGCGCGAACCAACCGGCCGGCTCGAAGTCCTTGTAGCCCAACTCGGTGAACGTGGGCACCTCGGGCAGCTTCTTGAAGCGCCGTTCGCCGGTGATCGCCAGCGCCTTGAACTTGCCCGACGCGATCTGCGGGCTGGCCGACGTCAGGTCGACGAACGCGCAGGTGAGCTGCCCGCCCATCAGGTCGGTCAGCACCTGCGCGCCGCCCTTGAACGGGATGTGCGCCATGTCGGAGCCGGCCTGCGCGTTCAGCATCGCCGCGTGGATGTGCGACGAGGTGCCGGTGCCGTACGAGCCGACGCTGCTCTTGCCCGGCTGCTTGCGGACCTGCTCGAGGAATTCCTTCAGCGTGGTGGCCGGGTTCGACGACGGCACCAGCAGCAGGTCGGCCGAGTAGGCGATCTGCGAGATCGGCGTGAAGTTCTTGAACGTGTCGTACGGCAGGTTGCTCTGCAGGTGCGGCATCTGGATCAGCGTGGTGATCCCGACCAGCAGCGTGTAGCCGTCGGCCGGCGCTTTCGCGACGATGTCGTTGCCGATGATGCCGCTGGCGCCGGCCTTGTTGTCGACGATGAACGATTGCTTCCAGGTTTCGGCCATCCGCGTCGCCAGCATGCGCGCGATGATGTCGGTGCCGCCGCCGGCCGGATAGGGCACGACGACGCGCACGCCCTTGCTCGGGTAGTCGGCCGCTTGCGCGCGGGCGGCGCCGGATCGCGACAGCGCGCCCAGCGCCAGGACCGGCGCGGCAGCGCGAAGCAGCGGTTGGCAGGCGAGGGTCGAGGCGCCCCGCAGCAGGGTTCGACGCTGTGTCATCTGGAGTCTCCGATCGATGCGGTGTGAGGCGCGCGATGGCGCGCGGGCGGCCAGAGTCTGCCATAGAAGTCCGGCGCGCTGCGCGATTCCGACCGGCGGCCGGACCGATGCCAGGCACGGGCCGTCAGCGCGGAACCGAAACGCGGTTCGACCTTGTCGGGGATCTCGACCATCTCGCGCAACCGCCGCTGGGTCCGGTCCGATCGCACGCGCTCGTCGCGCCGCGTCCCGGCCAAGCCCGGCGGTGCGGGCGACCTCTTTGACGCATGCCACAAATTCTGGCACGTCGTCGCGACAATTTTCGAGATGCCAGAGCTGAAGATCATTGCGGCCGTCAATGATCCTCGTCGACGCCTCGGTCTGGAATCCGCCGCGCTTCGATCTCGCGGCGGATCCGCTCGATCTCGTGGCGCTTGGCCTCCGGCGTTCCCCAGGGAGGCGGTTGCGCCGCAAGCGGCGCGACCTCCGGCCCGGGCTTCGGCCGGTGCGCGGGCCCGCGCGCCGACCCAGGCGATGGATCGCGACCGGCGCCGGCAGGCGCGGGCGCTGTCTCAGCGGGGATCACGCGTGCCGGTTGAACGGGCGGGTCCTGCGCGCGCCGCTTGGCCGATGCGCGCCGGGCGTACCGGGCTTCATCCTCTCGCTGCACGGCCTGCACGCTGGCCGCCAGGCTGCCCAGTTCGCGCCTTTCGGTTTGTCCACCGATCGGCTCGCCGGCCGCGGGCATGCCGGCCGAGGCCAGCAGCGATTCGATCCGGCCGCGACACCAGATCGACGCGCTTTCGGCGATCAACGGCAGGTTCAGCGCCGCCATCACCGGCACCCAGCGCTCGCCGTCGGGCGGGATAGCGGATTCGACGCTGGTCGCGGCCCCGACCCCAGCCCGGTCAGCCGCGCCAACGCCGCCAACGCCGCCAACGGCCCCGCGGCGGCGCACCGCGAGCGCCGGATCGAACTGGTACCAGCCCTGCTTCAGCCGCCGGAACAGCAGCCGGTTGTACGCATAGTCGCGCTCGACCTCGTTGCGCGACAGCAGACCCGACAGGAATTGCCGGCGCTTGCGCTCGGGCCGCAGCACCTGCGGCGGCAACCGCGCCCACGCCTCGAGGATGGCTGCGGTATCGAAGGCGCCGTCGCCGCCTTTCATCGTGAAGCGCGACTTGAACAGCGCCCACATCGTCTGGACCAGCAGGTACTCCGACAGATGGCTGCCGATCCGGACCAGCCGCTCGTCACGGCTCTTCAGGTCGATGACCGAGGGTGCCAGCCGCTGGTAGATGGCCGCGAACGGGCCCTGGGCGTACTTCGGATCCCGGAACGCCTCGAGCAGCGCCCAGTGCAGCGCGTTGCGGCCCAGATGGTCGGTCGCTTCGAGGTCCGCGCCGCGTTCGAGCAGTGCATCGACCAGCGCGACGTTGCCGGTGCTGGCCGCCGCCATCAGTGGCGTCAGGTTCATCGGCGTCCGATGATCGACGCCGTGGCGGTCGCAGGCCTGCAGGATGTCCTTGAAGCGTGGTGAGGCGTAGGTCACGGAATACTTGCGACCCAGCGTGTCGCGCAGCCGCCCGAAGTCGCTGCCGGCGCAATGCTGGGCTTCGGTGGCCAGCCACTCGGCTATCTTCGGTTCGTCGTAGCTGGCGGCGTATTCGAGCAACTGCTTCTTCGCCTTGCTGCCCGGCGCTTTCTCGCGGAACACCTTGATCAGGGTTTCGCGCAGCCGCACCTCGTCGAACACCGGCCAGGGCACCGGCGACTGGCGAAGGATCTGGGTACGGATCGCGTCGGCCTGCTCCTGCTTGCCCTGCAGTTCGAGCTTGCGAGCCTCCTTCTGCCATTCGTCCAGGCTCGACGCCTTCGCGTCGACCTCCAGGGCCGCCTCGCCGGTACGCAACCCCAGCAGGCCGAACAACGGGTGGCCGGTGTCCGACTCGATCAGGTAGAGGTTGCGCACCGCCCGGGTCAAGGCGACGTAGAGCGCATTGACGAAGAACTTGTGCAGTTCCAGCGACTTGTCGGTCTTGTCGCGCGCACGACGATAGTCGAGCTCGGCCGCCTCGAGATCGGCGGGCTCGACACCTTCGGTGATGTCGGCGAAGACGGCGCGGTTGCCGCTGACGAAGCGGTAGAGCACGATGTTCTCGTACTCCAGGCCCTTGGCCTCGTGGACCGAGAACAGCAGCGGCGTCCGGAAGTGCTTGCGGGCCTCGTCCTTGTCCTCGTCGCGCATCACCAGCACGGCAAAGTTGGTCGACTGGCGGGTGCGCTGGTCCAGATCCCGCTTGGCGGCATCCTTGTCGGCGACCAGCGTGACGGCGCCTTCGTCGCCGCCGACGGAGTCGACGAGGAAGTTGCTTTCGCGATCGATCGAACCGAAGCGTCGCTGCTTGATCTTGAGCAGGGTGTTGGCCACGCGGGTGGCCTCGCGCGAATTGCGGAAATTCGCCCGCAGCACGCGCAGTTCCTGGCGCTCGGCCAGCGCCGCGTCGCGCCAGAACAGCGTCTTGACCCGGCTCCAGGAAAAGAAGTTCGGGTGGACGATCTGGTTCGAGTCGCCGCACAGCAGGAACTGGCCGGGCTTCCTCAGTGTCGCGAGTATCAGCGCGAGCTGGCTCGTCGTGAGGTCCTGGACCTCGTCGATGACGATGAAGTCGTAGCGGGGCACGGCATGCTCGCGCCAGCGCGGGGCGATCAGGCCCGGGTCGTAGAGCTTCGCTTCGTCGAGCCAGGCGCGATAGCGCTCGAACAGGTCGAAGAGCCGGTCGCGGTCGTCGACGAAGATCGACTGGCGAACACCCAGCGCAAGATAGCCGGCACGGTCGAGCGGGCCGTCGGGGTCGGCGGCGAGCACCCCCTGGATCTCCTCGAAGGCGTGGTGCGGGTCGATGCCGCGGAAGGCCTGCTGCTGACGCGCGAACCAGCGAGCGAAATCGCGCCACTGGGCCTCCCGCCCGGGCGGCACGCGCAGGCTCTCGACGAACTCGCGATACGACAGGAAGCTGGCCTCCTGGCGCTCGTCGTCATAGCCGTCGTGGTAGTACAGGTCGCGGGCATTCCGCGCCAGATAGGCCGAACGCGTCACGTACAGCGCCTCGCCCTCGATGCCGCGCAGCTTCTCCAGCGTCAGCGCCGTCTTGCCGCTGCCGGCGCTGCCGACGATGACCAGCGGCGCCGGCAGGCCAAGGATCTCGTGCTGGGCGTCGTCGAACGAGATCACCTTGTCCAGCAGATGGATCTCGCGGCGCTGGGGATGGATGTAGCGGACCGTCTCGGCCTCGGCGCCGCCGGGGTCGTCGACGATCGGGATCTTCGCTTCGTCGACCGGCGCGCCGCGCAGGAAGCGGGACTTTTCGTAGGCATGGTTCTCGATCACCTCGAGCATCAGCGCGTAGCGCTCGCTGCCGTGGCGCAGCAGGGTGAAGAGCACGCGGTTGGCATCGTCGAGCCTGGCGCGGTACAGCGGGCGCTTGCCGCTGGCCGCGAGCTTCCTGACTTCGGCTTGGCGGAAGTCGTCGCGTTCGATCGCCGCGCAGACCTTGCGGTACTGGGTTCGGACCCGGGAAGGGTCGAGGCCGATGTATTCGAGGACTTTCATCAGGGGAATCGTAGCCGGTGCGCCGATTGGGCGCATCCGGAGGTGCCCAGCGCAACGCCGTCCATTCGGGAGCGCGGACGTGAGCGACGCCGGTCCGCTCACCGGCCCATTCTTGCTATAGTCGACCACAGCCTACGGATGCCCGATCTTCGGCATCCGGCCGCCCTTCATCTCTGATCTTCGCCGTGATGCCGAGCAGCGACACGAGCCCGGGCCGCGATGACGGCCAATCCTTCCCTGGCGGTCGGTCGGGCTACGACGCGTTGCGGGGGCGCCGGGTCCTGCTGGTCGACGACAACGTCTTCAACCGCCGGCTGGCGATCGAGTTGCTCGAGGACGTCGGCGTGCGCGTGACCGCCGTCGAGAACGGCCGGCAGGCGCTCGACGCGCTGCAGGCGCGGGCCTTCGACCTGGTGCTGATGGATTGCCGGATGCCGGTGATGGACGGCTACGAGGCGACGCGGGCGATCCGGGCCGAGCCCGCCTGGCGGGGCCTGCCCGTCATCGCGATGACGGCCAGCATCCTGCCCGAAGAGCACCAGGCCGCGCGCGCCGCGGGCATGGACGACGAGCTGATCAAGCCGATCGACACGACGCGGCTGTACCAGACGCTGCTGCGCTGGACCGATCATCGCGTCGGCGGCCCCGCCGATGCCGACAGCGGCCGGACGACGTCGCTGGACGAGTTGCCGGGCATCGATTCGGCGGTCGGGATGGCGCGCGCGATGAACAACCCGGTGATGTTCGAGCGCCTGTTGCGGCTGTTCGTGCGGATGCACGGCAACTTCGGTTCGGCTTTCGCGCAGGCTTCGGGGCCGAACGCGCGGCTCGATCGCCGCCGGCTCGCGCACGACCTGAAGAGCTCGGCCGCCACGCTCGGGGCGTTCGCGCTGCAGCGGGTCGCGCAGGAACTCGAGCGCGCCTGCGCCGAAGGCGACGACGCCGGCACGGTCGACGATCGGCTGGCCGGCGTGCTGCGCGAGCTCGGGCCGGTGCTGGCCGGGATCCAGGCGCTGCCGGTCGCGCGGCGCTAGCCGCCGGCAAGGCCGGGCGGGACAGCCGTCGCCGGCGTCGACGGGCGCGGGCCCTGTCGCCGCCACCCCGGCCCGCGGCCGATGCGGACGCTCAGCGCCAGGCGAACACCGGCTGCTCTAGCTCGGCGACCCGGGTCTGCCGTCCTTCGATCACTTCGCGAAACTGGTACAGCAGCGCGGCCGTCGGCGCGTGGATCTGGTTGCCCTCGATCCGGATCCTGACGACCTGGCGCGGGCTCTGCGCGATCGTCACGAAGCTGACGGCGTCGGCGTCGACGATCTCGCCCAGCGCGATCCGATGGACGGACGCCACTTCTTCGGGGTTGGGCGCCAGGCGCGCGTCGGCGCCGGCCCAGACGACGACCGGCGTGATCAGGTAGCCGGACCGGGTCGGGTAGTCGTCGAGCACGCCCAGCACGTCGTGCGGCGCGAGCCGCAGCCCCACTTCCTCGTCGAGCTCGCGCAGCGCCGCGCGCACGCAGTCCTCGCCGTCGTCGCAGCGGCCGCCGGGCAGCGCCCACTGGCCGCCGTGCGCGCGCAGCCGGCTGGCCCGCCGCGTCAGCACGAACGCCACCTCGCCGCGCGACTCGACCAGCGTGATCGCGACGGCGGCGCGCTTGAGCGTGGCGGCCGAGCCGCCGAGGTCCAGCCGCGAGAAGCTCGTCAGGTTCGATGCGATGCGGTCCCGCGTCCGCTCGTCGAAGGTGTAGCGCTGGATGTCGATCGCTGCCTCCTCGGCAGATGGAGCCGGAACCGGAGGGCGATTCCGGCCTGAACAACGCAGGTTCGCCGGCGTTTCAAACGAATTCGGCGACCACGGTGATCGTCGACAATCGTCACCGAATCAACGATCCCTCCGTCGATACGTGCCGTCACTTTGCCATCGGTCTCGCGATGCTTGCCGGGGTTTCATTGTCCGCAACCCGATCGAGATCGCGATCGCTCGCCTTGCCGACGGCGGCGAACGGGCCCTCCGTCGGGTCGTCGGGCCGCAGAAGACCCGGTGATCGCCGTCCGTCCGGAACTGTCACGGGAGGTCACGCGATTGCCCCTACCTTATAGAAGCGGGATCGGTGCCGATGCGCGCCGCGCCGCTCGCTCTCGTTCCCGCTCAACGTTTCTCACCCTGGCTCGCCAAACATACATGATCGATGACGCTCTCGCCCCTGCGCGTGACCCGGAGCGGGTCGCGCCGGATCTGCACGAGTTCCTGACCGGCCAGCAGCGCTTCGCCGACGAGGTGTCCCGGGTCTGGGCCGGTCAGATCGAATCGTCGCGCGCGCAGATGGATACAGCGGTCGCCGACCTGACCGTGCGCTTCAGCGGCATCGTCGCGCGGCTCGACACGATGCTGGCCGACTACTCGGGCGATCGTCGCTCGGCGCGGGCCGGCATCGACGCGCAGGCGGCGGACATCTGCCAGGCCAGCGAGCGGCGGCTGACGCACGTCGTCGATTCGCTGCGCCAGGCGATGGACAGCAAGGCCGAGATGTTCGCCCAGGTGCAGGGCCTGCAGGGCTTCCTGGCCGACCTGGGCAGGATGGCCGCCGCGATCTCGCGGATCGCGCAGCAGACGCATCTGCTGTCGATCAACGCGGCGATCGAAGCGGCCCATGCGGGCGCGTCCGGCTCGGGCTTCGCGGTCGTCGCGCAGGAGGTGCGGTCGTTGTCGAAGATGTCGGCCGACACCGGTACCGACATCGCCCGCACCGTGCAGACGATCCAGAACGCGATCCGCTCGACGCAGACCGCCGCCGAGGAATCGGCGCGCCGGGACGCGCAGACGATGCTCGAGTCCGAGCAGCGGATCCGCGAGGTGATCGGCCAGTTCGGCGACCTGACCGGATCGATGCGCGACGTCGTCGAGGCGATGCGCAGCGAAAGCCGCGGCATCAAGGCCGAGGTCGACGAGGCGATCTTCCAGTTGCAGTTCCAGGACCGCATCGGTCAGGTGATGGCGCACGTGCGCCAGAACATCGAGCTGCTGCCCGACCTGCAGCGGCGCAACGCCGTCGCTTGCGAACGCGCGGGCCGTCCGGTGCCGCTCGATCCGCAGCCGCTGCTGACCGAGCTGGCGTCGACCTACGCGATGGTCGACGAGCATCGGATCCATGAAGGGAGGACGCCGGCCGCCGCCTCCGCCGACAACGAAGTCACGTTTTTCTGAGTTTTTCCGAGTTTTTCTGAGGTAGGGAATGGCCAAACAGATTCTGATCGTCGACGACTCGACGTCCGTCCGGCAGGTGGTCGGCATCGCGTTGCGCGGGGCCGGCTACGACGTCATCGAAGGCTGCGACGGCGTCGACGCGCTGTCCAAGCTGCAAGGGCAGAAGGTGCACCTGATCATCAGCGACGTGAACATGCCGCGGATGGACGGCATCACGTTCCTGAAGGAGCTCAAGGCGATGCCGGCGTACAAGTTCACGCCGGTGATCATGCTGACGACCGAGAGCGCCGACGACAAGAAGCAGGCCGGCCGGGACGCGGGCGCCAAGGCCTGGGTCGTCAAGCCGTTCCAGCCGCCGCAACTGCTGGCGGCGGTCTCCAAGCTGATCCTGCCGTGAGCGGACCGGAGCGCGAGATGACCGATAACGATACTTCCTCGATCCGGCTCGACGGCGAGCTGACGATCTACCGCGCGCAAGAGATCCGGCAGGCGCTGCGCGACGCGCTGGCCGCGGCCGGCCCATCGCTGACGATCGACCTGTCGGCGGTCACCGACATCGATTCGGCCGGCGTGCAGTTGCTGATGGCCGCGCGGCGGCAGGCGCTGGACGAGGGCAGGACGCTGGCGCTGGTCGAGCATGGCCCGGCCGTCGTCGACGCGTTCGCGCTGTTCGACCTGGCGGCGTGGTTCGGCGATCCGATCGTCGAACCGGTTGGCCGCTAACCCCTAATTCCCCTTCATTACCCATTGGCGCGGATGCATCGATGAATCTGGATGACGCATTGCGATCCTTCGTGGTCGAAAGCCGAGAACTTCTGCAGGACATGGAGAACGCCCTGCTGTCGATGGCGCAGGGCAGCGCCGACGGCGAGGCGGTCAACGCGGTGTTTCGCGCCGCGCACACGATCAAGGGCTCGGCCGGTCTGTTCGGACTGGACCACGTCGTGCGCTTCACGCACGTGGCCGAGAGCGTGCTCGACGAGGTGCGCGCCGGCGCGGTGGCGATCACGCCCGAGCTGACGAGTTCGCTGCTGGCCGCCGGCGACCACATCCACCTGTTGATCGACGCGATCGACGCGGGCCGGCTCGACGAAGATCCCGAACTGAGCGCGCGCGCCGAGCCGCTGCTGACGCGGCTGCGCGCCTGGCTCGGCGAGCCGGCCGGCGGCGCAGTCGCCGTCGCCACGCCGCAGGAC
>JASGFT010000075.1:0-22658 GCA_047605425.1 Burkholderiaceae bacterium
GCCGCCGCGGGGCGGCGTTCGCCGCCCGGCGCCCGCCCACCCGCTCGCTGGCCAGCGACCTCGGTTCGCTGCGCGTCGAGCCGACCGAGCGCGACTTCGACGCGCTGCGCGCCGACGGCTACGTCGGCGAGGTGCTGCAGGCGCTGCGCGCGCGACAACGGCCCGGAGCGCGCGCCCCGACGGGTGACGGCGGGCACGGTGGTGCCGGTGGCAGCAGCGGTGCCGGTGGTGCCGATGCCGATGCCGATGCCGATGCCAATGCCAATGCCAATGCCAATGCCAATGCCAATGCCGATGCCAATGCCGATGCCGATGCCGATGCCGATGCCGATGCCGATGCCGATGCCGATGCCGATGCCGGTGCCGGTGCCGGTGGCAGTGGCAGTGGCAGTGGCAGTGGCAGTGGCAGTGACCGTGACGATGGCGGCGGGCACGGCAACGGCAACGGCGACGAAGGTGCCGCCGCGGGCGAGGACCGCCTCGACGAGGACGCGCGCACCGCCCGCGACGCGCTGCTGCTGCTGGCCGGCCTGCTCGATGCCCGGCGCGAGGCCGGCCGATGAAGATCCGCCGCCTGCGCATCGAAAGCTTCAAGCGGTTTCGCGAGCCGCTGGACCTCGACGGCTTCGCCGACGGCCTGAACCTGTTCGCCGCCCCGAACGAAGCGGGCAAGTCGACGGTGGCCGAAGCGATCCGCGCGGCCTTCTTCGAACGGCACCGCTCGGGCGCCGTCGAGCACCTGCGCCCCTGGGACCAGGGCTCGGCCACGCCGACCGTGCTGATCGAATTCGCGTTGCAGGGCCGTCCGGCGCGGCTGACCAAGGCCTTCCTGGGCAAGAAGCGCTGCGAGCTGGTCATCGACGACGAGGTGATGGACGGCGCCGCCGCCGAAGACCATCTGGCGTCACTGCTGGGTTTTCGCTTCGCCGGCAAGGGCGCCAGCACGCCCGAGCACATGGGCCTGCCCGGCCTGTTGTGGATCCGGCAAGGCGATTCGCACGAGCTGGCCGGCGCGGTGCGTCACGCCGAGAATCACCTGCGCCAGGCGCTGGGCGAGTCGCTCGGCGAGCTGGCCAGCGGCGATGGCGATGCGGTGCTCGACGCCGTTCGCGCGCAGCGCCACGAGCTGCTGACGCCCGGTGACGGCCGGCCGCGCGGCGACTACAAGGCGGCGATCGAAAGACGGCAGGCGTTGAGCGGCGAACTGGCCGAGCTCGACGCCGCGATCGCGCATTATCGTCAGGACGTCGACCGGCTCGACGCGCTGCGCCGCGCGCACCAGCGCGACGAGGCCGAGCCGCCGTGGCGAGCGCTGCGCGCCGCGCTCGATGCCGCTCGCCAGCGGCTCGAAGCCGTGCAAACGCTCGTCGCGGAACGCGAGCGGCAGCACCAAACGCTGAGCCAGGTCGACGCGCGCGTCGCGCTGCTGCGCGAGCAGGTGCAGGGCTTCGCGCGGGACGAGCAGGCGGCCGCCGAACGTCGCCGCGCGTTCGACGATGCGCTGCAGGCCCGGGAGTCGGCCCACCAGGCCGTCGCCGCCTGCGAACCGACCCACCGCCGGGCGCAGGACGACGAACGCCGCGCGCGCGAGACGCTGCAGGCCGCGCGGCAGGCCCTGGCCGTCGCCGAGCAGCGCGAGCAGCTCGATGCGCTGCGCGAACAGCACGAGGCGTTGTCCGCCACGCTGCGGATGGCGACCGACGCGCACCGCCAGCTCGACGAACGGCAACGCGACGCCGAGCAGCTTCGCGTCGACGACGCGACGTTGCAGCGCCTGCGCGCGCTGGACAGGCGGCGCCACGCGGTCCAGGTCGAGCTCGACACCGTCGCCACGCGCCTGTGCTTCGCGCTGCTGCCCGGCGCGTCGCTGACGATCGACGGCGAAGCGATCGCCGGACCGCCGGCGGACGTCGAACGGGCGTCGCGAGCGCCCGCGCCGACGTCGCCGCCGTCCTCCCCGTCGCCCTCTTTGTCGCCCTCGCCGCCGCCGCCTTCGTCACCCTCCTCGCCGCCGTTGTCGCGGACGATCACCCGGCGCGCCGAGCTGACGCTGCCCGGCCTGGGCGCGCTGACGATCGAACCCGGCGGCAAGGACCTCGACACGCTGGCGCGCGAACGCGACGAGCTGGACGCCGGCCTCGTGCAGGGCCTGCGGCAGGCGGGCGTCGCCGACCTCGCCGCGCTCGACGCGCGCGCGCAACAATACCGCGCCCGCCAAGCCGACGCCGAAGCCAGCCGCAAGCTGCTGGCGACGCTCGCGCCGCAGGGGCTGGACGAGCTGTCGCAGCGCTGCCATGCGTTGCGCGGGCAGATCGACCGGCTGGCGCGGGCGCTGGCCTCCGCGCTGACCGCGCCCGCCGACCAAGTCCCGCCCGACGTCCGCACGGCCGAGGCCAGCGAGCGCGACGCGCGGCGGGCGCTGGACGCGGCGCAGGCCGCGCTCGACCGGGCCCGCCAGGCGGCGGCCGGCGCCGACGCCGAACTGGGGGCCGCGCGGCGCGAGCAGGCTGCCGCGCAGGCGCTTCTCGACGACCCGCAGCGCCGCGCGCGCGGCGACGAAGCGCAACGCCAGCTCGTCGACGCGCTCAGCGTCCAGTCTGTCGCGCGGCGTGAACTCGAGGCGCTGGATCAGCGGCTGCGCGACGCGAACCCGGCGCTGCTCGAACAGGACGTGCAACGCCTGTCGGCCAGCGTCACGCAGGCCGAAGCGGTCCACCGGCGGCGCGGCGAGCAGCTCGCCCGGCTCGAGATCGAGCTGGAGACCAAGGGCGCGCGCGGCCTCGAGGAAGCCGCCGCCGAAAAAAGGCTCGACCTGGCGCAGGCCGAACGGCGCCATGAACAGTTGCGACGCCGCGCCGAAGCGCTCGACCTGCTGTACCGGCTGCTGAACGAGCGCCGCGACGCGCTCGCCCAGCGCCTGCGCGCGCCGCTGAGCCGGCACGTCGACCACTACCTGCAGATCCTGTTTCCGGGCGCGCGCCTGCGGATCGGCGAGGACCTGGCGCCGGGGCCGATCACCCGCGACGGACCGGCCGGCCCGGAGACCGGCACGTTCGAGACGCTGAGCCTGGGCACGCGCGAGCAGATGGGCGTGATCGCGCGGCTGGCGTATGCCGACCTGTTGCGCGAAGCCGGCAGGCCGACGCTGCTGATCCTGGACGACGCGCTGGTCCACAGCGACGAAGACCGCCTCGCTCAGATGAAGCGCGTGCTGTACGACGCGGCGTCCCGGCACCAGATCCTGATCTTCACCTGCCACCCGGCAGCCTGGCGCGACCTGGGCGTCGCCGCCCGCCCGCTGCAACCGTAACCGATCGATGACATGGCCCGTCCCGCCGCCGCCGACACTGCTACCACCTCGGCCGAACCGTCCGCCGCCGCCGACCCCCCTGGCATCACCGACACCGTCGACTCCGCGGACTCCCCCGTCGGCGATTCTCCGGCCGCGGCGACCCACCCGCCGCACGCGCCGCTATGGTTGCTGGCGCTGGCGACGCTCAGCGGCACGTTGGCGATGCACATGTTCGTCCCCGCGCTGCCACTGGCGGCGCAGGACCTGGATGCCAGCACCGGCGCGATGCAGATGACGATCAGCGTCTACATCTTCGGGCTGGCGATCGGGCAGCCGATCTACGGGCCGCTGGCCGACCGCTGGGGCCGGCGCCCGGTGCTGATGGCGGGCCTGCTGCTGTACACGGTGGCCGGCGTCGTCTCGGGGCTGGCCCGGGACATCGACACGATGCTGGTCGCGCGCCTGTTGCAGGCGCTGGGCGGCTGCGCCGGCCTGGTGCTGGGCCGCACGATGGTGCGCGACACGGCGCGGGCCCTGGAAGCCACGCGCCGGCTGGCGCTGATGAACCTGATGGTCACGCTCGGCCCGATCCTGTCGCCGGTGCTCGGCAGCCTGATCTCGATCGCCTGGGGCTGGCGGGCGATCTTCGTCGCGCTGACGCTGGCCGGCTGCTTGACGATGCTGTGCGCTTGGCGGCGGCTGCCCGAGACTCGAAGCGCCGAAGCGCCGGCCAGCGCCGCCGAGCTGTCGCGCCACTACCTGGCGCTGTTGACCTCGCCGGTCTTTCTCGGCTTCGCGCTCGGCGGCGCGTGCGCGACCACGTCGATGTACGCGTTCCTGTCGTCGGCGCCGTTCATCTTCACGCAGGAGCTGGACCGCCCCGCGCACGAAGTCGGCCTGTACCTGGCGCTGCTCACGTCCGGCGTGTGGCTCGGCAGCATGACGACCAGCCGGCTCGTCCACCGCGTCAGCGCGCGCAGGCTGATGTTCGGCGCCAACGGCCTCGGTCTGGCCGCGGCGTTCGTGCTGCTGGTCGCTTCGGCCGCCGGCCACCTGAGCATTGGCGTGGCCGTCGCCTGTCTGATCCTGTTCAGCTTCGGCGCCGGCATCGCTTCGCCGGTCGCGCTGATGCAGGCGCTCAGCGTCAACCCCTTGGCGATCGGCTCGACCTCGGGGCTGTATGGCTCGCTGCAGATGGGTGTCGGCGCGCTGTGCACGGCGCTGGCCGGCCTGGGCCACGGCACCGCGCTGGTCGCCGCCGCAGTCATGGCCTGCGCCAGCCTGATCGCGCAGGGATCGTTCTGGCTCGCGTCGCGGCCGAGCCGCGCTTGAACAGGCCCGACGATGCCGGAAGACCGCCCCCAGCAGCGCCTGACGCAGGTGCCGCACGGTTGGGGACGGGGATTGGGGCGGACAGGGAGGCGGCGTGTCGTCGGTCTGCATGCCACCAGTATTGGCGGCCACGCCGTCGCTTGTCACGATGCGGGTTTCACCGAATGGACCGCCAATCCGGCGCCAGCGAATCTCGCGTCAACCCTCGTCGGGATTTGCCGCAGGTGGCCAAACACCCTATGCTCCTCCGACGTGACAATATCAAGTCATTGGATGGAGACATTTTGATGAGCGACAAACCCTGGATCGCATCGTACCCAAAGGGGATGCGATGGGATCTCGACATCGCGCCCACCGCGGTGCAGCAGATACTCGATGACACGGTGGCGCGCTTCGGCGATCGGCCGGCCATCGAGTTCATGGGCAAGCGCCTGACGTACAAGGAACTCGGCGCGCTCACCGACCGCGGCGCCAAGGGCCTGCAGGCGCTGGGCGTCGGCCCCGGCGTGCACGTGGGCATCTTCCTGCCCAACTCGCCGCACACCATCATCGCCTTCTTCAGCATCCTCAAGGCCGGCGGCACGGTGGTCAACTACTCGCCGCTGGACGCCGCCAAGGTGCTCGAGCACAAGATCGAGGACAGCCAGACCGACTTCCTGTTCACGCTCGACCTGGCCGGGCTGTATCCGCAGATGGCCGGGATGCTCGGCCACACGCGCCTGAAGAAGCTCATCGTCGGCAACGTCGCCGAGATGACGCCCGCCCCGGACGCCGTTGCCGCCAAGATGAAGGAGGCCAAGGAGACCATCGACGTCCCCTCGGACGACCGGCACGTCAGGTTCGCGACCCTGCTCGACAACGACGGCGCCTACACCCGCCACCCGATCGCCAATCCCGCCGACGCCATCGCGGTGCTCCAGTACACCGGCGGCACGACCGGCCTGCCGAAGGGGGCGATGCTGACGCACGCCAACCTCACGTCGGCCTGCGCGCAATACCTCGAGTCCACCCGCTACGAGACCCCGCTGCTGGAGCTCGGCAACGAGCGGCTGCTGGGCGTGCTGCCGCCTTTCCACATCTACGCGCTCGTCGTCAACATGCTGTTCGGCATCGCGCTGGGCGCCGAGATCGTGCAGCACATGCGCTTCGACCCCAAGGCGGCGCTCGACGACATCGCCAGCAAGAAGATCACCGTGTTCTGCGGCGTGCCGACGATGTTCACGGCGCTGATCTCGCATCCCGACACGCCCAAGTACGACCTGCGCTCGCTGAAGTTCTGCGGCTCGGGCGGCGCCCCGCTGCCGGTCGAGGTGGCCCAGCGCTACACGGCCATCACCGGCGCCGAGGTCTCCGAGGGCTGGGGCATGACCGAGACCTCGCCGACCGGCACCTTCTCGCCGATGGGAAAGAGCAAGCCTGGTTCCTGCGGCATCCCGCTGGCCAACATCGTCATCAAGATGCTGTCGCTGGAAGACCCGACGCGCTACGTGCCGCTGGGCGAGAAGGGCGAGATGTGCATCCAGGGCCCCAACGTCATGAAAGGCTACTGGAAGAACCCCGAGGCCACCGCCAAGGACACCACCTTCGACGGCTTCTTCCGCACCGGCGACGTCGGCTACATGGATCAGGACGGTTACGTCTTCATCGTCGATCGCACGAAGGACATGCTGCTGTGCAGCGGCTACAACGTGTATCCTCGGGTGCTCGAAGAAGCCATCTACCAGCATCCGGCGGTGCACGAAGTGGCCGTGATCGGCATCCCCGACACCTACCGGGGCCAGTCGCCCAAGGCCTTCGTCACGCTCAAGCCGGGCGCCGAACCCTTCACGCTGGCACAGTTGCAGGCTTTCCTGAAGGACAAGCTGGGCAAGCACGAGATGGTGCACGCGCTCGACATTCGCGCAGAATTGCCGAAGACTGCCGTCGGCAAGCTGTCCAAGAAGGATCTCGTCGATGAGGAAGCGCGCAAGCGCGCGGCCGCGGCCTGATTTCCAGCAGTCCCTCACCAGACAACACTTACTACACCAATACCCGGAGACCTTCCATGGCTCACCCCTTGCCGCAGAGCGGTCCCGCTGTCCAGTACAGCGAAGAGGACGAGAAAATTTTCTCGAAGATCAGTTGGCGGCTGCTGCCGCTGCTGATCATCTGCTACATGATCGCGTTCCTCGATCGCGTCAACATCGGTTTCGCGCAGTTGCAGATGCGCGAGTCGCTGAACTTCAGCGACGCGGCCTACGCGTTCGGCGCGGGCGTGTTCTTCCTCGGCTACTTCCTGTGCGAGGTGCCCAGCAACCTGCTGCTGGAGAAGATCGGCGCGCGCAAGACGATGCTGCGCATCATGCTCTGCTGGGGTGTCGTCGCCTCGGCCATGATGTACGTGTCGAGCCCGATCATGTTCTACATCCTGCGCTTCCTGCTGGGGGCGTTCGAAGCGGGCTTCTTCCCCGGCATCATCCTGTACCTCACGTACTGGTACCCCGGTCCCCGGCGCGCGAAGGTGATCGCCATGTTCATGACCGGCGCCACCATCGCGTACCTGATCGCCGGGCCGTTGTCGGGCGCCATCATGAAGTACATGGACGGCCTGCTGGATCACCGCGGCTGGCAGTGGCTGTTCGTCACCCAGGGCCTGCCCGCCTCGTTCCTGGGCATCTTCGCGTTCTTCTACCTGAAGGACAAACCCGAGGACGCGAGCTGGCTCACCACCACTGAAAAGACCCGCCTGCGCAAGATGCTCGATGAGGATGCGCCTGCCGCCGCCGCGGGCCACGGTGGACACGGCTCGTTCCGCAAGCTGCTTGCCCTGCCGCAAGTGTGGACGATGTCGCTCGTGTATTTCCTGTACCTGGGCGCCACCTACGTGATGGTGTTCTGGACGCCGACGCTCATCAAGAGCTGGGGCGTGAGGGACGTGTTCACCGTCGGCATGCTGTCGTCGATCGCCCCCGCGGTGGCGATGTTCGCCATGGTGCTGATCGGGCGCAGCTCCGACAAGCACAACGAACGGCGCAAGCACTTCCTGTTCTGCTGCGTCCTGGCCGGCATCGGTCCGCTGATCCTCGTCTTCGCGCAGGGCAACATCGCGCTGTCGGTCGTGGGCCTGGTCATCGGCGCGATCGGCCAGTCCTCGTCGACGCCGCTGTTCTTCACGGCAACCAGCGAGATCATTCCCAAGGCTCTGGCCGCCGGCGGCATCGCCCTGGTCAGCAGCCTGGGCAACCTGGGGCCTTCCGTCCTGCCTTCGCTGGTGGCGCAGATCAACACCGCCACCGGCAGCTCGAACGCCTCGCTCTACCTGGTGGCCGCGCTGTGGTTCGTGTCCGGGCTGATCCTGATGGCGATCGTCAAGCCGCAGTCGACGGCTCAGCCGGCGCTCGCTCCCGCGTGACGTCCGGGCGGCGCGCCAGTCCGATGGCGCGCCGCATCGTGGCGGTCAATGCGGTGAACGAACCCGCTTGAACAGCCGCGTGCAATCGACGACGAGGCCCGCCTCGTCGACCTGGAAATCGGCATCGTGATGGGTGCCGTCCAGCGACTCGAAACGGAAGCGGTCGTCATCCGACCGCCCATAGTCCATCCGCCGCTTGCGGCACGTCAGCGCCGGACCCTGCACCCAGGCCACCGAGAACCGCCGCCGCTCGCCGATCGATAGCGGCGAACGCCGCACCGGCATCGGCAGCGTGAACGGCGTCGGCCAGATGCCGAGGTCGATGCAGCCCTCGAGCGCCAGCATCGGCTGGCCTTCGCGATCGGTCCAGTGCCCATGGCCGTCGGCGCGCAGCGACAGCGACCGCGACGCGCCGTTCTGGAACGAGAACAACTGGGCCGTCACCAGCTCCCAACGTTCGTTCCACGCCAACTGGTAGCGCATCCTGAACGGCGCGCCGTCCTCGTCGATGCCGAGTATGTCGCTCTCCGCCGCGTGCGCGGACAGCACCAGGTGCTCCATGCCGACGCCCGGATATCGTGGATTCCACAGCGGCGTCCAGCAGGCGATCTTGGATAGAGGCTTGTCCATGGTTCGCAGACCCTCCGTGATGGGTTCGACACCCCACCCGGTCCGGCGAGCGCGATCATCGATCGCCGCGAGCCGGGCGGGTCATCGGCCAACCCCCGCCGCCGGACGCCTGCTGGAAAAGCCGTGCGCGCGGCGGACGTGCGAGCCCGCCGATGGCCTGGTGTCGTGAGCCAGACATTCGCTGGTTCACGACCCTGGATTCGTCGGCCCGCCGCGCCCGCCCCTGACGGGCCGCACGCCGGGCCGGTCCAGCCTTACTGCGCGCCGTCGGACTCGGCCTCCTGCAGCGCGCGCCACATCACCTTGCCGGTTCCGCTCTTGGGCAGGGCGGCGACGAACTGCACGATCCGCGGCACCTTGTAGACCGCCATGTGCTCGCGGCACCAGGCGACGATCTCCTCGGCGGTCGTGTGCTGGTGCGTGGAACGCAGCACGACCACGGCCTTGACCGATTCGCCGCGATAAGGATCCTTGGTCGCGATGATGCAGGCTTCCTGGATGGCCGGATGCTTGTACATCAGCAGCTCGACCTCGGCTGGCCACACCTTGAAGCCGCTGGCGTTGATCATCCGCTTCAGGCGGTCGGTCATGAAGTAGTAACCGTCCTCGTCGACGCGGCCCATGTCGCCGGTGCGCAGGAACTTCTTGCCGTCGAACTCGATGAACGACGACTCGGTCGCGTCGGGCCGCTTCCAGTAGCCTTCGAAGATCTGCGGGCCGTGCACGATGATCTCGCCCGATTCGCCCTGCGGCAGCTCCTGCATCGTGTCGGGATCGATCACGCGCGAATCGGTCGTCAGGTACGGAATGCCCAGGCACTGCTGCTTCGGATGATCGAGCGGATTGGCGTGCGTCGGCGCCGCGGTCTCGGTCATGCCGTAGCCCTCGATATAGCGCAGGCCGTACTCGTCGAGCAGCCGCTGCGCGATCGCCTGCGGCATCGCCGCGCCGCCGCCGCCGATGTAGACCAGGCTGCTCATGTCGAAGCTGGCGAAGTTCGGGCTGGCCAGCAGATCGATGACCATCGTCGGGATGTTGGTCCAGGTCGTGACCTTGCGGTGCGAGATCAGGTGCCCCGCCATCTCGCGGTCCCAGCGCGGCATCATCACCATCGTGCCGGACATCGCGATCAGGCAATGCAGCACGGCGACGATCCCGGTCATGTGGAACAGCGGCACCACCAGCAGCGCCACGGCCTCCGACGTCCCCTGCGCCCAGTACACGCCGGCGATCGCGTTGTGCATCACCGTCGAGTGCGGATGGATGCAGCCCTTGGGCAGGCCCGTCGTGCCGCTCGTGTACGGCAGCATCGCGATGTCCTTGGCCCCCACCACGTGCTCGGGCGGCGGGTGGCCGGCCGCCAGCGCATCGGTCCAGGCGACGACCTTGCCGCTGGACAACGTCGGCAGCGGGTGCTGCGTCAGCAGCCAGTCGCGCCAGGCGGGGATCGGCGCCTCGGGGCCGGTCACCTCGGCGTCGAAGCCGTCGGTGTACTGCGTGACGAGCAGGTGCGACAGCCGCTGCTCGGCCGGCAGCGCGTCGCTGGCGGTCACCAGCTCGCCGGCCAGGTCGGCGGTCGTGATCGCGACCTTCGCGTCCGAATCGCTGATGTAGTGCTTCAGCTCGTCGGCCCGGTTCATCGGATTGACCGGCACGATCACCGCGTTGGCGCGCAGGATCGCGAAATGCGCGACCACGAGCTGCGGACAGTTCTGCATGTCCAGGATCACCCGGTCGCCGCGCCGCACGCCCATCGCATGCAGCGCACCGGCCAGCGCGTCGACCTGCTCGGCCAGTTCGCGATACGTGGTCTCGCGCCCCAGGAAGACCAGGGCTGGCTTGTCCGGATAGCGTTCCGCGCTGATCTTCAGGTTGTGCCACAGCGAGGTGGCCGGTGTGGCGATCGATCGAGGCAGGTATTTGGGCCAGAACTTGTCATGCAGGGCCATTGCGGCGGTCTCCGGTTGTTTCTCGGTCCTCGGCGAGCGGATCCGATGCGATGTCCGCCGACGCCTCGCGCATTGTCAGATCTCGCATCGTGCGCGTAAAGCCGCCCGGGAGAATACCCTGAGTCGACTGCCCTCGCGAGACCGCCGATCGGTATGATCGGCGCGCAATGCTACGCTAAGCCCCCTGCCCGAGCGCTGCGTTCCCGGAAGAAAACCATGATCGATCGAAACTTCGCGGAAGCCTTCGCGGCCGAGTGGATCGCGGCATGGAACAGCCATGACCTGGATCGCATCCTCTCTCACTACACGGACGACTTTCAGTTCTCCTCGCCGTTCATCCCGATCGTCGCGAGCGAGCCGAGCGGAATCCTGCGAGGCAGCGAAGCCGTGCGCGCGTACTGGCGTCGAGCACTGGATCGCCGCCCGGAACTTCATTTCGAGCTGATCTCGCTGCTGGTCGGCGTGACCAGCATCGTGATCCACTATGGCCGGGACGACGACAGGATCGGAGCCGAACACTTCGAATTCGATCACGCAGGAAAAGTGGTTCGGTCGTCCGCTCATTACGTCGTCTGAGCGATCGCACGGCACGCGGTCCGACCTCCTGGCTCATCGCATCATCGCTCGCGCGATGAACCCTGCCCGTCGATCGGAAGACCATTTCTCTGCGTCGCCCCCCGCCGTCTGGAACCCCATGTCACCAAAGGATCTGCTGCTGGCCCTGGTCGTCGTGCTGGCCTGGGGCGTCAATTTCGTCGTCATCCGGATCGGCCTGGACGGCATGCCGCCGATGCTGCTCGGCGCGATGCGCTTCGTGGTCGTACTGTTTCCGGCGATCTTCCTGGTGCGGCGACCGGCGGTGCCGTGGCGATGGCTGGTGGCCTACGGCGCGACGATCTCGCTGGCCCAGTTCTCGCTGCTGTTCCTGGCCATGCACGTCGGCATGCCGGCAGGCCTCGCGTCGCTGGTCTTGCAGGCGCAGGCGTTCGTCACGCTCGGATTCGCAGCGGCGTTCCTCGGCGAGCGCGTCCGCGCCCGCAACGTCGGCGGCCTGCTGCTGGCGGCGTCGGGACTGGTGCTGATCGGCCTGCAAAGCGGCACCACGATGACGACCGCCGGCTTCGTGCTAACGCTATGCGCGGCAACGGCCTGGGCGCTCGGCAACATCGTCACCAAGAAGATCGGCCCGGTAGACCAACTGGCGCTGGTGATCTGGGCCGGACTGATCCCGCCGCTACCGTTCCTCGCGATGTCATGGATCTTCGAGGGATCAACGCGGATACACGAAGCGCTCGCCCACATCACGTGGCCGACGATCCTCGCGGTGATCTACCTGGCGCTGGTATCGACGATCATCGGCTACACGATCTGGAGCTGGCTGCTGTCGCGCTATCCGGCCGGCCAGGTCGCGCCGTTCTCGCTGATGGTACCGGTCGTGGGCCTGGCCGCGGCGGCGGTCGCGCTGGACGAACGCCTGTCGACGCCCCAGGTCATCGGTGCCGTGCTGGTCCTGTCAGGACTGGCGGTCAACGTTTTCGGCCTCGGAAGGCTACGCCGGACCGGCGAGGCGGCAGCACGACATTAGGATCTGATCACCATCCGTTTCCGCGGAAATCGCGCGGAAAATTGGCGTGCACCTCACCCTTGCACCGTAATGGCTTCGAGGTGACGACGGGTGTGGACGGGGCGGCGACCGATTACGAGCGGACTCGGTGGGCGCCGCCCCGTCCACACCTGTCGGCGCCGATCGTGACAGACCCGTGCAAAGGCCCACAGAGGCCTAAGGAGGCCAGCGGAAGCTCAAGGAGGCCCCTCAGCGACACCAGGCGATCACACGATCCACAACGCCACCGCCGATCACCACACCCGCCACCACGATCAGCAGCAGCCCGCTCAGGCGGTTGCCCCAGGCCTCGGCGGCGCGATCGCCACCGCGGCCTGGCCCACGACCGGGAAGCGCGACAGCAGGCCGGAGACGCCTCGAAGGTGAGTCTGGCGTTCGATCATTGCCAGATCGTATCTTGAAAAATCAGTATTCAGAACCGATTTTTCGAGGTACTTCGTGCCTTCGCCGAGACATCAGAGGGCCCATCAAAGCGCACTTGCGGCATGAGGACGCGGCACGCATAGTTGTCGGCAGCGCAGGTGCGCGCGCGGCGCGCCCCGACGTTCCCGGGCTACGACACCTGGCTAGGCTTCGAGATCGAAGTGCCCGAGACGCTGGCGGCGCTGAAGGTGGCACAGCGTTATCGGCAGGGGCACCAACCCCGCAAGGGGCAGGCGCCGCGGGTTCTGCCCGTCGTGCGGTGCACGGCGGATGTCGCAGACGGCCGCACACCTGGTGGATCACGTGATCCCGGCCGTGCCGGTGCGACAGTGGGTACTGTCGCTGCCGATGGGGCTGCGTCCTCTGCTGGCGGCGCGGCCCGAGCTGATGACGCCGGTGCTGCAGGAAGTGCAGCGGGCGCTGCTGGGCTACTTGCGCGAGCAGGCCGGGGTGGGTAAGGGGCAAGGCCAGGGGGGCGCCGTCACGGTGATCCAGCGCTTCGGGTCGGCGGCCAACCTGAACATTCACCTGCACTGCCGGGTGCTGGACGGAGTGTATCGGTGCGGTGCCGACGGAAAGCCGGTGTTCATCGAGGCGGGCGCGCCCAGCGACGAGCAGATCCACGCCGTGCTGCAGACCGTCATCGCGCGTCTGATGAAGCGGCTCACGAGGCAAGGCGGGCTGGTGCAGGATCTGGGCGAAACCTGGCTGGCCGAGATCGACGCAGACGGCGATGGCGATGGCGAGCAGGCGCGCACGCTGCGGCCGCTGCAAGCAGCGGCGCTGACCTACCGGATCGCCTTCGGCCCCCGCGCCGGTCACAAGGTAGTGACGCAGCGCGGAGCCCAGCCGCGCGAGGCCGCGACGCGCCAGCGCCTGTGCGCCGACATAGACGGTTTCAGCCTGCACGCAGCGGTGCGCTGCGACACTCATCGGCCGCGTCCTGCAACAGGGCTTCTACCAGACGCTGGTCGTCATTCCGCTGCTGATGGCCGCCACGGCGCTGGCGCTGATCGCCTTCGGCGGTTCGATCGGTATCGTCGTCGCCCTGCTGGGACTGTGGGGACTGACCGGCACGTCGGCGCCCGTGGGCTGGTGGGCCTGGATCGCCAAGGTGATTCCCGAGGATGCCGAAGCCGGTGGCGGCCTGTTCGTCGCCGTGGTCCAGATGTCCATCGCACTGGGCTCCACCGTGGGCGGCCTGCTGTTCGACCACAGCGGCTACCGCAGCACCTTCGCCGTGAGCGCCGTGCTGCTGGCGGCTTGCGCGCTTCTCACGGTCGTGACGGCGCGCAAGTCCTGATGCGTGCCGCTCGGGTCCTGGTGACCTGTGCCGCCATGGGGTCCTGCGTTCGGAAATCCGTGGATACCGCGCCGGGGGCCTACGACCGCTCTTGCCGACTGTCCCGCTCCTCGCGCAACTGTTCGGCAGTGATGCGCACCAGCCTGCCTTCCCGCATCACAACGATGGCCGTGTTGGTCTGGATGGCAACCTGCCGGGCCAGTTGCGCCGCACGTTGCATCGCGGCCAGCGCTGTTCGCAAGTCGGGGTTCTTGGCCTGGGAAATGTCCTTGGGTGCTGCGACCTTGCTCATGATCGTCCTCCCCATTCCATAAGCACAGGAGTGTCGCCTGAATTGTCGTACAAGCTCCAGTCATCCACCGCTTCGCGGTAATACTGATCGAAATTCTTCCGGCCTGCCGCAAAGCGTCGCCGAATAACGTCCTCTGGAATGTCATGCCCGCCCTGCCGAACCCGTTCAGCCACGCGCTCGATGGCCATGACGACGCTGGGCAGAGCCAGAAAGAACAGACTCACGGCATAGCCTTGTGCCCGCCATTGCTGGATGCTCCTCAGATAGCCACGTCCAGAAAGCGTGGTTTCGAATGCGAAGCTCTCGTCACGCCGAACACATTCAGAGATCTCGTCCAGCATCAATCTCCCGGCCTTAATGGCGGCTGCTTCCGGAGCGAATGGTGACAGCCCCGCCGCAATCAGATCGGCGTTGATAAACCGGGGCAGTTGCGCTTCGGCCGGCAGGAAAGAACGTGCAAACGTCGTTTTCCCTGCTCCGTTGGGCCCCGCGATGATGATGATCTTCCTGTCACTCACGCCGGGCCTCTCTGCTCCCGCTCGTCCGTTCAATCCTACCTTCGCCAAGTATGCCGTCACTCGGGCATCACTTCGCCGAGCGTCCTCCAGTCTAGCGTTTGACGGAGCCTGCCGTTGAGCGTGGGCGCACAGATAGGAAATTCAAACACCGTCACCAGGCGCCTGAGGCCGGTAGTAGCTGCAATGAGTAGCGCCCCGACGGGCGGGCCGTTTGCCGCACCACCCCCGCTACCGCCCTGCCCCGGCAGTCAAGGTGCCCGATCCGCACGCCCATCGCCGCCTGGCGCCAGGGTTAACCCTGGCGCGCTCGACCTGGCCACGTGCCGCCCCCGCGTCGCCCGGGTCCATCTCCCCGGATTCGACGTTTCGGCACTGGCGGCCTGCCCCTCACCCACCACCGATGCGACTCAGCCTGCGTGAGGTCGCACCGGCCGGGCCGGCGCCCGAGGCGGTGGCCGAGGGTCCAGGCCCAGATGGCGCGGGATCTTCTCGATCACCGCCCGATCCAGGATGGCCGCGATGATCTTCAGCTCGCCTCCCCCGCACTTCGGGCAGTGCCGCAGGTCGATGTCGAACACTCGCTCGAGCAGCCGTGCCCAACCGATGCGGCCCGGCCGGGCCGGGGCCTACTCGTCGCCGCCCTCGGCGGCCGCGCCCGCAGCGAGCTTCAGCCGCTCATCCGACAGCGCCGGGCGGGTGAGGTGGCGGCACAGATGCTCCAGCCGCTGGCGCTCGTGGGCTTCGCAACGCACCGCCCCGTGCAGGCTGAAACCGTCGATGTCGGCGCACAGGCGCTGGCGCGTCGCGGCCTCGCGCGGCTGGGCACCGCGCAGCGTCACTACCTTGTTGTTCAGATTGGCCGCCGACCCGAAGCGCTGGATCACCGTGACCGCGCCACCCTGGCCTTCTCCCCTGCCGACCCCGGCCTGCTCGCGCAAGTAGCCCAGCAGCGCCCGCTGCACCTCCTACAGTACCGGCGTCATCAGCTCGGGCCGCGCCGACAGCAGCAGGCGCAGCCCAATCGGCAGCGACAGTACCCACTGTCGCACCGGCACGGCCGGGATCACGTGATCCACCAGGTGTGCGGCCGTCTGCGACATCCGCCGTGCACCGCACGATGGGCAGAACCCGCGGCGCTTACAACTGAACGCCACCAGCTTGTCGTGACCGCAGTCGCCGCAGCGAAGCCTCAGAAAGCCGCACGCCAGGATGCCGGCCGCGAGTAGACGAACCCGGACCGCCGAACCCGAACAACCGGACGCGAACGGAAACCGAGCCCCCCGATGCCGACCCGCCAACGCGCCTACATCGTCGAGATCCTGACGCTCGTCGCCCTGGTCGCGGCGCCCTTCGTGCTGCCGGTTCTGGGCTTCTCGCCGACGACCATCAACCGGATCCTGATCTGGGGCCTGGTCGGCATCGGCTTCGACCTGTTGTTCGGCTTCACCGGCCTGCTGTCGTTCGGCCAGGCGGCGTTCTTCGGCACCGGCGGGATGTTCGCGGCCTACCTGCTTACCGAGACCTCGTTCGACAACACCATCCTGGCCACGCTGGCCGGCACGGCCGTGGCCGGCGTCGTCGGCTACCTGATCGGCCTGCTGGCGCTGCGGCGCACCGGCATCTACTTCGCGATGATCACGGTGGCGATCGCCGAGGTCTTCTTCTTCCTCGAGTTCAACCCGCTGTCGGCCTACACCGGCGGCGAGAACGGGTTGCCCGGCGTGCCGCCGCCGAACCTGAAGCTCGGCTTCACGACGCTGACCTTCGACAGCAACCTGTCGATGTACGGCTTCTTCGCGTTCTGGTACTTCGTCGGCCTGGTGATCGCGCTGCGCATCGTCCGCTCGCCGGTCGGGCTGCTGCTGCGCGCGATCCGCGACAACCCGCTGCGGGCGCAGGCGCTCGGCCACGACATCCGCCGCTACAAGCTCACCGTCTTCGTCGTCGCGGCGATGTATGCCGGCTTCGGCGGCAGCCTGCTGGGCATGCTGCAGGGCTTCATGCCGCCCGACGCGTTCATGTTCCACACCTCGGGCGAGATCGTCATGCAGACCGCGATCGGCGGCGCGGGCTGGTCGGCGCGATCGTCGACCTGTATCGGTTCGCCCGGCTGCGCGGGGCCGCGGAGCCGGTGGCGGCTGCGACCGCGATAGCCGGAACCGGGCGGGCAGCGTCCACGGCTGAGCGAACCACGCCGACTGTGCCGACGCCGACCGTGGCGATGCCGGCCACAGCAATGCCGAGCGCGCCTCTGCCGGCCGCGTCCGAGGCCGGGCGCAAGGCCACGCGGAGCCAATCCGGTCCCATCCTGCGCGTCCAAGGCCTGAGCAAGCGCTACGGCGGCCTGCAGGCCAACCGCGACATCGACTTCAGCGTCGACCGCGGCGAGATCCGCGGCATCATCGGGCCCAACGGCGCCGGCAAGAGCACCTTCTTCAAGATGCTGACCTGCGAGGTGAAACCGACCTCGGGAACGATCGTCTTCGACGGCCGGGACATCACCGGCCTGGGCGTGGCCGATGCCTGCCAGCTCGGGCTGACCAAGAGCTACCAGATCAACCAGCTCTTCGACCGGCTCAGCGTGCGGCAGAACCTGGCCATCGCGGCCCTGGGCGAGTTGCGCGGCAAGTTCCGGCTCGACCTGCTCAGGTCGCTGCCCAAGGTCCGCGGGCTGGACGCGCAGGTCGAGCGGACCGCGGCGCTGGTCCATCTGGGCAGCCGGCTGGACACGCCGGTCGCCGAGCTCGCCTACGGCGAGAAGCGGCGGCTCGAGATCGGGCTGGCGCTGGCCACCTCGCCGAGCCTGCTGCTGCTCGACGAGCCGCTGGCCGGCATGAGCCCGCAGGAGCGGGTCGAGACCGTGGCATTGCTGAAGTCGATCGCCGCCGGCCGCACGATGATCGTGATCGACCACGACATGGACGCGCTGTTCGAGCTGGTCGGCAGGATCACCGTGCTGCAGGAAGGCCGGCTGCTCGTCGAAGGCACGCCCGACGAGATCCGCGGCAACGCCGAGGTCCAGGAGGCCTATCTCGGCGGTCTCGAGGATGTGGAAGGGGTCGCATGAGCCTTCTCGAAGTCACCGACCTGAACAGCTACTACGGCGACAGCCACATCCTGTTCGACGTCTCGCTGCGCGTCGACAAGCACGAGGTGGTCGCGCTGCTCGGACGCAACGGCGCGGGCAAGTCGACGACGCTGAAGAGCCTGATGGGCGTGGTCAGGCCGCGCACCGGCAGCGTCAGGCTCGACGGCACCGAGCTCGCCGGCCGCAAGCCGCACGTCATCGCCCGCGAGGGCATGCAGCTCGTCCACGAGGACCGGCGCATCTTCGGCAGCCTCGACGTCGAAGAGAACATCATCCTCGCCGGGCTGACGGCGCAGGCGCGCTGGCCGCTCGACCGCATCTACGAGATGTTCCCGCGGCTCAAGCAGCGCCGCGACAGCCGCGGCACCGACCTCTCGGGCGGCGAGCAGCAGATGCTGGCGATCGCCCGCGCGCTGGTGCGCGATCCGAAGATCATCCTGCTCGATGAACCCTTCGAAGGCCTGGCGCCGGTCATCGTCCGCGACCTCGTGCACGCCTGCCGCGCGCTCGCGCAAGCCGGCCAGACCATCGTGCTGGTCGAGCAGAACCTGGCCGCGACGCTGGCGCTGGCCACGCGGGTCTACATCATCAACAACGGCCACATCGTGCACGAGGGGCCGGCGGCCGAGCTGAAGACGCGGCCGGAGATCCTGCAACGCTACCTCGGGGTTTGAGGGGTCGATCCCCTCGTCGCCTTCGGCTCCGCCCCATTTGAGAATGGGGCCCAGCTCACGATGCAGCCAGCAAGGGCAGTCGCGCAGCAACGTGATCTCCTTGCTATTGGCTATGCGGCATACCGAGGCAGCAGAACCGAGGACGGCCTGAGTCAGTGCGTGCCGAACACGTCGTCCAGCGTACGAGCGTCCACGAAGTTGTCGGCCCAGCGCTCCAGTTCGGACGCACTGGCCTTCTGCAACCGCTCGATCACCGCCGGATCGAGGGAGCCGAAGCGGCATGACAGCTAGAACGTTGCGACGCGGTCAGGGTCGAGGGGAAATGCGCTTAACGACCTATGTGCGCGGCGCGCTGCTGGCTTTCGACGAGGTGATGAGTTCGCCGCCGCGGGGTCAGCGCGTGGAGGGTTGCGGTGCCTGCAGGACCGGTGGGGGCTCGACGCGCTGGGACGCAGTGTCTCGCAGCAGGCGCAGCGCCGCGTTGCTCGCGTAGCGGTTGATCAGGAACCCCGAGTTCTGCGACAGATGCCAGGCCAACGGCAACCGCTGGGCATTGGACTGCTGGAAGCAGATCATGAAGTTCCGGGAGTAGCAATGCCGTTGTGCTTCAGTGTCGGCCCACCCGGGCTCCCAGGGCGCCGGGCAGGTTTGGTTGTAGTACGGCGCGCTGTCGAACTGCAGAGGGCTGGCGCGGGCCTTCCCGGGCGACTCCCGCGTCACGGCTTCGAGTCGGGGCACTATCTCCTGGCCGTGCGCTTTGCGCGTCGCATCGAGCGCGCGGACAGCGGATGATCCTTCGAATACTGGGACATCATCAGGGTGGCCCGCCAGTAGGTTAGACGCGGCCGATGCGGCCGACGCCGGCTGCGCGGACGGGGTTGGCCCGTCAAGCAACCGGGTGCAGTGGGCGTCTTCGGCGTCGTCGGGGTTGCCGTTCACGCGCAGGTAGGTCGCGTCGTGGGGAATCAGGTCGCGAAAGCGCTCTTTCAGGCCCTGCAGTGCGATGGCACCGGTATTATCGAAATAGCCGCCGTCAACCACACGCCGCCAGTGGCCGTCCAGGTGGACGAGACCTGCCGGGGAGATCAGCGGAAAGCGTGCGCTGTTCAGAGCCGCTGCACCGATCGACATGGACGGCATGTCAGTGCAGCAGAGCAGCGGCGGGTAGTTGGCGAGCGAGACGCCCCTCCTGTAGTCGACGTCGGTGATGTTGTCCGTGCAGCAGGGCGGCGGGTAGTTGGTGAGCGAAACGACCCGCCCGGAGTCGACGTCAGTGGTGTTGAAGGCGAGCAGCGGTGCTGGATCGAGGCCACCCGTGGCCTGCGACAGCGGGACCGCGAAGGCCTGTGGGCTGGGAGGAGCGGCGGGGTCTTGCCACGCCAGTGCGCTGAGGGCGGCGTCCTGCCACCCGTTGAGCAGGTATTGCCCGCGTTCGGCCCAGCGTTTCCTCGGCAGAAGGTCTCTCGTAAGGGTGCCGAACAGCGGCACCGAGAGATGGTCTTGCTGTAGGGTGAGCTGCACGAGGTTGGCGAGGTCGGGCGGGCCGTACGTCAGTCTGTTCGACGTAGGGTCCACCAAGTCCCAGCATTTTTTCCAGGGCTTGGCCGCGCGCCGCACGTACTCCTGCCGCATGGCGATCCAGGTGGCAACTCCCAAGCTGCCGCCGGAGACGCCGCTCACGACGCGTACTCGCCGACCGAACTCGCCGCAACTCAGATCGTCGGCAGTCGCCAGCACCAAGGCGGTAAACATGGCGGCCCGCAGGCCGCCGCCGTCGACGGATACCGCATAGCTGCGCGTAAGCCCCGGGAACACGGCAAGCAAGGTCCTGTACCGCGCCGTGTCGATGGGCGCCGGCTGAGTGTGCCGCACGCCGTTCGCCTCGGTAGGAGCCTGAACTGCGGGTAGTTCGTCGAATCCGATCTTCTCGCGATGGATTTTGACAAGGACGACCACCGCGACCATCGCTATCAGCAGCGGCGGAATCCTCATCCAGCGCAGCAGCAGGGCGATGCACGACAACGTGCATACGACCCAAGCCAGCCAAGCCATCGCCACCGAGAGGCTACCCACCATCAGCACGTACGCGGCAGGCCAGGGCATGAAGACCAGAGCGGTAAACAACACGGCCAACACCACCAGAGCACGGCGCACCGCGCCGACACGCAGCTTTGCCAAGCGCTCGCGCTGCCACCAGAGCAGTGCGGTGGCGAGTTGCGGCGTTACGGCGCTCCACAGCATCAGCGGCGTTAGGGCATTGTCGACGACATGCTTGCCGGGCTCCGGACGCAGGCCCCAGAAGTACGGCAGACTCGAGAACGCGCCCGGTGCGAACGTGAGAGCCATCCAAACGAGGAGGGCCGCCACGCCGAGTTGTAGCGCAACCGACAAAAGCTTCGCCAGCCAGTGTGTCGAACGCAGGGCCAGAACGGCGGCGATGGCCCATAGCACCAAGTAGAGCGCAGTGAGGATCGCCCATTCGCTGGTCTTATTACCGGCAGACAGCAGTAGGCCGAGGTGGACCGTGGCGAGCACGGCTACCAGCAAGCCCGCGGCTCGGGCCAGCGATCCGAGGCCGACGGTCTCAGTGGATGGTCGGTGTTCAGCTGGCTCCAGCGCTAGCAGACAGAGGCCTGCGCTAAGGCCCAGCAGCAAGGCACTCACCCAAAGGCCAGCATAGGTCTTCAGGCCCGCATCCCGGTAGCTGCGGCCGAAGTACTCCGGCGCGCCAATCACGATGCGCCCGACGACGTCAGCCAGGATCTCGCGGACCTGTTCGACGTTGAACATCAGCAGGACCAGCGCGACTACCGCCAGCACCGGTACGGTCGCGCGGCTGAAATAGGCGTGCAGCACCGCGCGCCATCCGGTATGCGGCGGCTCGAACGTTGCGTTGGTCGCTACCTGCATGCGAGTTCCCCGTGAAGTGACCGAGCACTGGTCAGGCGTAGGATGTTCAAACGCGTCTCCCTCCAGTTGCAGCCCGAGCTACAACTCTCTGGCCGGACTCCGGTGGAGCAAACACCTTGTACGTAGGAATTTCAACCCCCTGCAGACTCAAGAAGCCTCAGGAAGCTGGCGTGTTCGTGCCGCGAAATATGCCGATGCAGGCACGCCATGTTGCCACTCTGCCCTGCCCCAGCCGTTCCCAGCCCGCTCCGCGCGCGCATCTACACCTCCTCCCAAGGGCTCGTTCTCGTGGCCCGCACTCGCCGCCCAGCATCGCTCAGGCCCACCACGCCGAACTGACCTTGCAACCGCCGGCTATCTGCTCCTGACCATGGATGCGGCTCAACCAGCCTAATCCTGCCTAACGAACCTCCGTCTCAACCGAGCTTGCTGTCACGCCAAGGCGTTCCAGAAGCATATAGCCCGCCCAGTAGCGAGGTTCTTTCGTTCCGCGTGAGTTGGCGAACTCACGCTTCGTTTCCACCAAGGCTTCAGACGCGGTGCTGCCAGCTTTCAGCCGGGCAAAGAACTTGACCGCGAAATCAGCCGCGGCCTGGTCGTCGATCCGCCAGAGTGTCTGCACGGCAGTGTGACTCCCGGCGATCAGCGCGGCCGTGCCGAGGCTCAAGACGCCTTCGCCCGCTATAGCGTCACCGACGCCCGCTTCGCAGGCGGAGAAAAAGGTGACATCGGTGCCCAGGCGTAGAGCGGCGATCTCGGCAGCGGTCAGCAGTCGTTGAGATTCCGGCTCACCGGGTGGCGCGCTAAGGACAAGGCTGCTCAGGTCGGGAGAGATCCGATCGGCGTAACCGTGGGCCGAAAAGATGAGCCAGCGTGCTTGTTTGAGAGCCCCTCGACCGTCCAGCTCGCGAACCGTCGCCACGCTTGCCTGCGCTTGTTCGAACAGGGTTACGCTGTGCTGTAGACCAAAGAGGTTATTCAACTGGCGCATTTCTTCTTCCGACGCTGGCAGTCGGGGCCATTCGCTCTGATCCGATTCAGTTCCACGCGCCAGTCGTGCGACCCGGTCCGCCGCTTGTCGCGGCGAAATCAGCGAGTCTTGGCCGTAGATGGGGTTCCCGATCGCGAGGAGTCTGTTCGCCTGATCGCCCACTGAAAGCGGTGTCGGCTCGGCCGACGACGCCAACGCACGCAACGTTGGCACGTTCACGACGATCGATCGATCGATCACG
>JASGFT010000076.1:0-22355 GCA_047605425.1 Burkholderiaceae bacterium
GTCGGCCGCCTCGGCGCGGCCGGCCGCATGCCAGGCGGACAACGCGGCGGCGACGGCCAGCGTCGCCCCCATCATCGCAAAGCGGCGCGCGGCCGCACGGTCTTGCGCATCGATCACGAGTGTCCTCACAGTTCGCTCATTCGCACGGAGATGCGTGGTCATTTTTTCGGCCCTTCCTGAAGCTGCAAGGCAGTCTCGCGCTCGACCCATTCACCGGCGGCGTCCTGCACGAGTTCCTTCAACTTGACCTCGTTCTCGGAAACGCGGGTGATCAGGCCGAAGTTCTGTCCGGCATAGCTGCCGATCCTGGCTTGGTAGATGAGGCTGTCGGCCTGCAGCAATGCGTAGTTCTGCTTGCCGCTGGACAGGTGCCCGACCATGTGGATCTGTTCGAGCGGATAGGATTCGAGCGGCTCGCGGCGCCGGTTCAGGTCCGGCGACAGGCCGCCCTTGGCGCGTTGGGTCAGCCGGTCATAAGCGGCCTGCATCTTGATCGACGAGAACGGATCGACCAGGGCCAGGTTGTCGTAGCGGAACGGCTCGAAGCGCGTCGGCTCGGCGATCGTCTCGCGGATCGGCTGCGTGGTGGCGCGCACGTTCTCCATCCAGCCGCGCAGCTCTTCCTGGTCGGAGCCGCAGCCGCCGAGCAGCACGGTGCAGGCGACGGCCAGTGCGGCCGCGGCGCGAATCGGGGTCTTCATGGTGGCGAAGGCTAAGGACATCGATCAGGCTCCCGGCTTGGCGGCGGGCTTGGCGCCCGGCTTGGCGGCCTTGGCGGCCCGCTGGGCGGCGATCTCTTCGGGATCCAGGTAGCGGAACGTCTTGGCGATCGCCTCCATCTTCAGCCTGCCGGTCTTCTCCTGGAGCTGGATGTTCAGGTTGTTCAGCGTGACGATCCGCGGCAGGTTGGACACGTCGCTGGTGAACGCGCCCAGGTCGTGATAAGTGCCGTTCAACTGCACGCTGATCGGCAGCTCGGCGTAGTAGTCGCGCGCGACGACGGCGCCGGGCTTGAACAGATCGAACTGCAGCCCCCTGCCGACGCCCGCCTGGTTGATGTCCGACAGCAGCGCGTCCATCTCGGCCTTGCTCGGCAACTGCTTCTCGAGCATGCTGACGTAGGTGGAGACGACCTCCTTCTGCTTGCGCAGGATCTCCAGGTTGACGGCCTGCTTCATCTTGTCGACGAAGGCGGCCTTCAGCGCCACCTCCTCGGCCTGCTTGCGCTCGAGATCCTCGATCTGTCCCTGCCAGTACGCGAAATAAGCGAGCACCAGCAGGCCGACGACCAGGCCGACCAGCAGCGTCATCCGGGGCAGCGTCGGCCACAGCCCGGGGTGGCGGCCGTTGAGCCCCTGGAACTGGCTCCTGATCGCGGCCAGATCGATGTCGAGCGAAGGCTTCTTGATACCCATGGCGCGTTCCGTGTCGCTAAGCGATGATCAGCGCGCGGCGGTCGCGGCGCGCGCGAGCGTCGCCGTGCCGCCCGCCGTCGCGGTCGTGGTCCTGGCGCCGTTCTTCGGCGCTTCGGGCGCCTTGATCGACGCGATCATCGAGAACTCGTAGACGATCCGGCCTTCCTTGTCCCGCGAGGCCTGCTGGGGATTGAGCGGACGGGACTTGATCTCGATCAGCTCGGGGCGCTCGACCCACACGGTCTCGTTGGCCAGGTTGCGCAACAGCTCGGACACGCGCTCGTTCGACTGCGCCATGCCCACCAGCGTGACGCGGCGCTCGACCTGCTTGATCTGCGTCAGGAAGATGCCGTCCGGCACCTGCTTGACCAGTTCGTCGAGCAGGTGGACCGGCGTCGTGCGGTCGCTCTGCAGGCTCTCGACCGCCCCCTGGCGCGCCTTGAGCGAATCGATCTCGGCGCGCAGCGTGGCGATCTCCTTGATCTGCACGTCGAGCTTGGCGTTCTCGCCCTGGATGAACTGGTTGCGCGCCTGCTGCGTGCCGATCTGCTGGTCGATCGTCATCGCGACGAGGAAGGCGACGCCCGCCGTGGCGATGACGGTCAGCGTGATCAGGCCGACGAAGTCCTTCTTGCGCCGCTCGCGCCGCATCTCGCGATGCGGCAGAAGATTGATGCGGACCTTCATTCCTCGAAACTCCTCATCGCCAGTCCGCAGGCCACCAGCAGCGCCGGCGCGTCGCTGCGCAGGCGGTGCTCGCGCACCGCGTCCGAGCACTCCATGCCGACGAACGGCGAGAAGATCTCGGTGGGCACCTGCGTGCGCTCGGCGACGGCCTCGGCCAGGCCGGGGACGACGCTGCAGCCGCCGGCCAGGTAGATGCGGTCGACGCGCGTGTAGGGCGTGGACGTGAAAAAGAACTGCAGGCCGCGGCTGATGTCGACGGCGCCCTGTTCGACGAACGGCTCGAGCACGTCGGTCCGGTAGTTGTCCGGCAGGTCGCCGGACAGCTTCTTGGCCTCGGCCTCGTCGGGCATCAGCCCGTACAGCCGCACGATGTCCTGGGTGAGTTGCGAGCCGCACAGCGTCTGGTCGCGCTCGAAGATCGTCTGGCCGTTCATCACGATCGTCAGGCGCGTCAGGTTCTGGCCGATGTCGAAGATCGCGATCACCTGGCCCTGGCCCTCGTTGGGCAGGAACGTCGTCACGTGATCGAGCGAGCAGCGCACCGCGTACGGCTCGGCATCGACGATCTGCGGCTTCAGGCCGGCCATCTCGGCGATCGCTACCCGGTCCTCGACCTTTTCCTTGCGCGAGGCGGCCAGCAGTACCTCGACCTCCTCGTCGGGCGCGCCCTGCGCCGGGCCCAGCACCTGGAAGTCCAGGTTGACCTCGTCGATCGCGAACGGGATGTACTGGCTGGCCTCGCTCTCGACCTGCAGCTCGTAGTCGTCCTCGGTCAGGCCGGCGGGCAGCGTGATCCGCTTGGTGATGACGGCCGCCGCCGGCAGCGCCAGCGCGACGTCGCGCGTGCGCGTGCCCAGCTTGCGCATCGCCCGGTTCAGCGCGCCGGCCACGATCTCGGACTTCTCGATGTTGCCGTCGGCGATGGCGCCGCGCTCGATCGGCTCGATCGCGTAGCGCTCCAGACGCAGTGGGGCCTTGCCGCCGCCCGACAGCTCGACCACCTTGACGCTCGACGCGCTCAGGTCGACGCCCAGCATCGTCTTCTGGGAGCGCGTCAGAAAACCCGGTAGACCAAGACTCAGCGCCACATTGACCCCGTCATCTAAGAAATTTCTTTTGAATCAGCAGCTTGCTAAACGCTTCCGACGACCCTTCCGATGCCGGAGCAATCACGATAAACTGTAAGGTTTTTTGACAACCACGACTCATGACCCAGGTGCCATCCATCGTCGGCGTCCCGCCTTCCGGCTGAGGCCCGCGACGGATGGTCCGTCGGTGGCGGTGCGCGACACCCCGCGGAGAACACCGCCCGCGCGATCACCGACTACGTCCCGAGCATTTATGCCGTCACTCGGGCCGGCATGTGGCGAATCGGTGTCAAGCGGTCGAATTCGCTTGGCCGACGGCTGCGGGCGGGGTCTCGCCGCAACACCGCGCCTTATAATCGGGCCGTCGCAATCCACCCCGGCTTGCGCCGGCGTCGCCCGTCCGCGCGGCGATTCCGGCTCCAGACCGCGCCGTCCGCCGCGCGAGCGCGGTCAGCCGAGGCCCTCCCGATGCCGCCTTCCACCCCGTCCAAGCGTCCGCCGCGCAAGTCCCGGAAAGACCGCCACTGGCTGCGGCTGACATTGACGCTGCTGGCGATTCCGGCCGCGCTGGCGCTGACCGGCGCGCTGGCCGTGGCGCTGGCGGTGCTGCTGGCCAACGACCGCCTGCCGCCGCTCGACGCGCTGGCCGAGTACCGGCCGAAGATCCCGCTGCGCGTGTTCACGGCCGATGGCGTGCTGATCGGCGAATTCGGCGAGGAGCGCCGCAGCGTCGTGCGGATCGAGGACGTGCCGGCGGTGATGAAGAACGCGATCCTGGCCGCCGAGGACGCCGGCTTCTTCGAGCATTCGGGCGTCGACATGAAGGGCATCGCCCGCGCCGCGCTGTCGAACTTCAGCGCCGGCGGCATCCAGCAGGGCGCCAGCACGATCACGATGCAGCTCGCCCGCAATTTCTTCCTGTCCAGCGAGCGCACCTACATCCGCAAGATCTACGAGATCCTGGTCGCGTTCAAGATCGAGCAGAACTTCTCGAAGGACCAGATCCTCGAGATCTACATCAACCAGATCTTCCTGGGCAAGCGGGCCTGGGGCTTCGCGTCGGCCTCGCAGGTGTACTTCGGCAAGCCGCTGGCGCAGGTGACGCCGGCCGAGGCGGCGATGCTGGCGGGACTGCCGAAGGCGCCGTCGCGCTTCAACCCGATCGAGAATCCGAAGCGCGCGACCGAACGGCAGCGCTACATCCTGCGGCGGATGCGCGAGTTCAACTTCCTGTCCGACGCCCAGTACCAGCAGGCGCTCGAGCAGAAGCTGACGTTCGGCGACACGACCAATACCGAGTTCGCGCTGAAGGCGCCGTACGTGGCCGAGCTGGCCCGCCAACTCGCGTTCGACGCCTACCGCGACGAGACCTACACGGCGGGGCTCAACGTCTACACGACGGTGATGTCCGACGACCAGCGGGCCGCCAGCCTGGCGATCAAGCAAGGGGTCATCGACTATGACCGCAAGCACGGCTATCGCGGCCCCGAAGCCTACGTCGACCTGCCCGCCGACAAGGCCCGGCGGGATGCCGCGATCGAGAACGCGCTGGCCGACGCGCCCGACGTCGACGAGTTCAAGACCGCCGTCGTGCTGGCGGCCGAGCCGCGCAAGGTGCGCGTCAGCCGCTCGCACGACAGCGAGATCGAGATCGAGCCCGAGGGCCTGAAGTTCGCCGCGATCTCGCTGACCGACAAGGTGCCGGCCGCCCGCCGGATCCGCCCGGGCGCCGTCGTGCGGGTCGTCGAGACCAAGCCCGACCAGTGGGAGCTGACGCAGTTGCCGGCGGTCGAGTCGGCGCTGGTCGCGACCAACACCCGCGACGGCTCGGTGCGCGCGCTGGTCGGCGGCTTCCACTTCGACCGCAACAAGTTCAACCGCGCGACGCAGGCCTGGCGCCAGCCGGGTTCGAGCTTCAAGCCGTTCATCTATTCGGCATCGCTCGACAAGGGCTTGATGACCAGCACGCTGATCAACGACGCGCCGCTGAACCTGCCGGCGGCGATGACCGGCGGCCAGATCTGGGATCCGAAGAACTACGACGCCCGGTTCGAAGGGCCGATGACGATGCGCCAGGCGCTGCAGAAGTCCAAGAACCTCGTGTCGATCCGCATCCTGCAGACGATCGGCACGCAGTACGCGCAGGACTACGTGACGCGCTTCGGCTTCGACGCCGAGCGGCATCCGGCCTACCTGACGATGGCGCTGGGCGCCGGATCGGTGACGCCGTGGCAGATGGCCGGCGCGATCTCGGTGTTCGCCAACGGCGGCTACCGCGTCGATCCGTACCTGATCCGCCGGATCACCGATGCCGAGGGCCGCGTGATCGCCGAGGCCCATCCGGCCGAGGCCGGCGACGAATCGCGCCGCGCGATCGACGCCCGCAACGCGTTCATCATGGACAGCATGATGCGCGACGTCGTGCGGCGCGGCACGGCGACCAAGGCGATGAGCCTGAAGCGCGACGACCTGGCCGGCAAGACCGGCACGACCAACGACGCGTACGACGCCTGGTTCGTCGGTTATCAACCCAGCGTGGCCGCGGCCGTCTGGATGGGCTTCGACAAGCCCGCCAAGCTCGGCGATCGCGAGACCGGCGGCGGACTGGCGCTGCCGATCTGGATCTCGTTCATGCGGCAGGCGCTCAAGGGCGTGCCGGACGCCGCGCCCACGGTGCCTCCGGGCGTCGTCCAGATCAACGGCGAGTGGTACTACGCCGAGGCACAGCCGGGCCAGGGCGTGTCGGCGATCGGCATCTCCGAAGGCGGCGTCGGCAACGGCGAGAACGCCGACCAGGTCCGCGACCAGGTGTTCTAGCCGGCCAGGTATTCCAGCCGGCCGGGTTCAGCGACGCTCGTCGAGCTCGACCGCCTGGCCCGCCTGCCGGCTCAGGCAATCCGACAGGCACGCATGCAGCGAGCGGCCGCTGCGCGTATCGAGCCAGCGCTCGCCGTCATGGCGGAAATGGAAGCCGCCGGAGCGGGCCGCCACCCAGATCTCGCGCAGCGGCGTGTTGCCGTTGACGATGATCTTGCTGCCGTCGTCCAGCTCGATCGTCAGGATCTGCTCGGTCCGCTCGGTGTCGGCGTCGATCGGCAGCGCGTCGAGCGCGTCCTCGAGGTCGTCGAGCACCCGCTCGCAGGCGGCGACGAATTCCGTTTCAGTCATGGTAGTGTGTTCCGATGCGTATTCCGATACCACGGCGCTCCATGATAATGGCGGCTTCGCTCGGCGGCCTGCTGACCCTGTCGGCATGCGGGCAGAACGGCCCGCTGGTCCTGCCCAAGCGCCCGCCCAAGCCGCCGGACGCGGCGGTCACCGCTCCCGCCGATGCGACGCCCACCGACGGCAGCAAGAGCGGCGCGACGAAAAAACCCTGACGCGGGCGCACCACGCGAAGGCCGGCGCTCGGCCGCGCCGGGTCGTCAGAGCCCCGGGCGCACCTCCCGGACGCTCAGGCGCGTCATCATCGACGGCGTGAAGGCGCGCATGCTGACCAGGCAGCTATCGCCGCTGCACTTGATGTCGTCGGTCGAGTTGCCCGACGATCCGACCGAGCCGGCGGTGGACACCGCGGCGGTGACGGTGCCCCCGCTGTTGATGATCGAGACGTCGACGACCGCCGATTCGAGCGAGATCTTCGGCACCTTCAGTTGCGAAGCCGCGCTCTTGAAGTCCAGCGCGTACAGGTTGCTCGTGCCCTGCGGCGCGCACGGATCGCTGCCCGGCACCAGCGACGCGAAGACCACCTGCCCGCCATAAGCGACCGGGTTGACGATCACGCGCTCGTTGGCCCCGCCGGTGCCGTCGGTCAGGTCGTGGAACCACCCGCCCTTGTCCGGATCGTAGGTGATGCCGTCGGTAAGATCGCCCACCGACTGCAGCTCGTCGCGGCCGATCGGGTACGACAGGCTCGCGGGCAACGTCGAAGCCTCCCACGGCGTATACCGGTCGCCGTCGCGCAGCCCGAACAGCGCCTGCGACTGGTTGACGATGATGTCGCTGTCGTCCAGGTAGCGGCCGGTGCCGAAGAACACGTAGCGCTCCTGCGTCCCCGGATACGACTGGATCTCGGGCTCGGTGGTGATCGGTATGGCGGCGCCGGCGGCGTTCGTCAGCTGGGCGATCTTCAGCGCGACCTGGCCGTCCAGGCTCGCGTCGCCGCGCAGGTCCCAGCGCCAGACGTTGCCCTGCAGGTCACCGCCGTACAGCATGTCGGCCGTGTAGTCGCCCTGGTCGGGGATGTACGCGCCGACATGCGCGAGTCCGCTCGGATCGCTGGCCGTGCCGCTGGCGGTCGTCAGCGTCGCCATCTTCTGTCCGGTCAGCGGGTTGACGAGGAACACGTACCCCTTGCCGTCGGTATTGTTGTAGCCGGACGGCAGCGCGACGACCCAGCCGTACGCCCTGGTCTTGAACACGCGCGGCTGGCCGTACGTGTATCCCATGCCCGGATCGGTGAACTCCCACAGCACCTTGGCGCCCAGCGCGGCGACCGACAGCGCCCCGTGCGACGGCGCGTCGGTCACGTCCAGCGCGATGTACGCGCGGCCGCCCTTGCCCAGGCCGACGATGGCCAGCGTGTGCCAGCCGGCGGCCACGCTGGTGCGGGTCTGGCCCGACACGTCCTGCAGATACACGTCCTGGACGCGGATCTTGCCGTCGACCAGGTAGCGGTGCGTATACGACGTGCTGGCGAAGCCGACCAGTCCGTTCGTGGCGAACGCCGGATCGCTCGCGTACATCGCGCGCGGCACGTACGCCCACAGCTCATTGCCGCCTTCGCCGCTGTCGATGTCGCCGTCGAGCATGTGCAGCATGCCGTCGTTGGCGCCGACGAGCACGGTCGGCGCGCGCGACGCGGTCGAGCTCTTGAACGTCGAGTAGCCGGGGTTGGCGCCGTCGTCATAAGGCTCGTTGGACGCGGCGACGATGCCGACGTCGCTGTTGACGACCGAGCCCAGCAGCGCCTGGCGCGTGCGCCACAGCGTGCCCTCGAGCGAGAGGTCGCCGCGCAGGTAGTTGACCAGGCTCTGCGCGCGCAGCATGTCGCTGTCGAGCGCGGCCAGCAGTTCGGCGGGCACGCCGTCGGCCGTGAATGGATAGGTCGCGAAGCCGGCGCCCTCGCCCCAGCCGGTCACGACCTTGCGCGTCGCGTGGTTGCTGCCACTGAATGCCGCCTGGATCTTCGCCTTCGCCGAGAACCGCTCGTTGTTGGTCAGCTCGCCGTCGTCGCTGACCGAGGTCTGGTAGCCGACGACGTCGCCGGTCCAGGTGTTGGGGTCGTACCGGGGGCTGAAGCTGTACGTGCTCTCGCCCTGCGCCGGCAGGATCGGCGACGGCAACTTCAGGCCCGACGCGCGCGACACCTTGGCCTGGATCTGCGCGAAGGTCCGGGACAGGCCGCTGGCCATCGCCGACGGATTGGCCGCAGCGAAATAGTTGTCCGGCAGCGGCGAGGTGCCGAACATGCCGCCGTTTTCCGCCCATTCGGCAGACAGGTTCGGCGTGCCGGACCCGTCGCTATCGTTGAACCCGCCGTACTTGGCGGCCAGCCAGTACTGGTTCCTGTGCCGGTAGACCCGGCCTTCCATCACGTCGACCCAGAAGAAGTCGACGGTCTGCGTGCCCGACAGGTCCGAGCGGATGTCGTTGGTGTGCGCCCAGAACGCGACGCCGGCGATGTAGTACGACGCAGCCGAGGCGCCGGTCTGGATGTCGCCCAGCGTCGCGCCCAAACCTTCGTACGCGCCCAGCGCATTGGTCACCGCATTGATGTCGATCGGATCGGCTGCGACCAGCGGCGGCATCGTCGCCGGCTCGCCGGTGCGGTTGGTGCCGCCGGGCACGTCGCGGTCGCGGTGCGTGTTGACGTCGCCGATGCCGACGGTGAAGTTCTTCTGGCACTTGTACTGGATCGGGTCGTCCCAGTTCGTGATGACCGGAAACCCGTCGACCATCGTCGCGTTCAGTCCGTCGTGCCATTCGGGCACGGACCCGAGGTTGCGCAGGTAGCGGATCGCGCCGTAGTACATCTCGCTGACGTTGTCGAGGGCCTTGTACGAGCCCGACGCGCCGAACTTGTTTAGGTAGTTGATGACGCCGCTGTTGACGACGGCCGGCGACGTGCTGGCCGCGTCGTCGGCATCGGGGTTCGTGATCAGCACGCCGGTCGCGGCGTCCCATTCGGCGTTCGGATTGACGGTCGCGACGCTGCCGGGCACGTACTTCTGCGGGCCGACCGACTTCATCCGCGCCCGCAGCACGCCGCCGTCGCGCATGGTGCTCGAATCGTTCAGGTAGGCGAACACGCCGAAGCGCATCGTCTTCGCGTTCTTCTGGATCAGCCCTTCGGGCTTGTAGTTGACGTCGGTACCGCTGCCATAAGCGACGCAGTTGCTCTCGAGCATCGGCTTGCCGATGCCGGCGTCGTTATCGAGGTCATTCACGCAGACCTGCACGGCGACGTTCATCTCGATCTCGCCGGAATCCAGCGTGTTGTCCTGCACCTTGGCGGCCGTCGTGAAGCCGATCCGCATCAGCCTGCCCAGACTCCAGATGCGCACGTGGACGCTACCTGTGCCATAAGGCGTGACCTGCGCGACGCCGTCGGTCAGCGACTTGATCTCGAAGTTGCTGCTGACGCTGCCCTGGTTGCTCGCATAGGCCTTCTGCACGACCGTCTTCGTCGTCGTGTCGACGACGCGATCGCCGCCGGTCATGATCAGCCTGAACGTGTCGATCGTCTGCATCGTCGCCCAGTTCAGGTAGTTGCCGCTCCAGCGCCCGGCGCAGGTCATCGCGCCGGCCCGCAGCACGGCGCCGCCGACGACGGTGACGCCGGCCGTCCAGCCCTTGGGCACGAAGTAGCCGCTGGCGGCGTCGTAGTCGTAGCACTTGTACGAATCGAAGTAGCCGAGGTAAACGGTGCCGACGCTGAAGCTGCCGATGTGCGCCTGGCTGATCGCGGTCGGGTATTCGACCGACGGCGTCAGCAACACGTTGGCCGGCACGTTGGTGACCCCGCTCGCGCCGATCGGCTGATCGGCCAGCGGCGTGATCGCCGCCTGCAGCGGCGACACGACCGACGACCAGACCAGCGCGACCGACAGCAGCCAGCTCAATGCGCCGCGCAGGCGCCGCGTCCCGTTGCCCATCGCGATCTCCTCAGTTGATCCGCGGTCCGAGCGTCACCTGCGAGAACGACACGCCCTTGTCGCTGTCGACCCGCGTCGAGACCCGGAACACCGGCAACGCGCCGACGCCGATCTCCTTGGTGCCGTCCTTGCCCTGTCCGCCGAGCGCGCCGCCGGCCATCTGGCAGTGCGAGGCCTCGGCGACCTCCGCGCGCGAGCAGGCCCGTTCGATCACGCAGTTGACGCGCACGCCCTCGCCCGCGTCGATGTCCGGCGCCGCGCCCATCCAGCCGTTGTCGGTGCTCGAAACGAGGCGGCTGTTCAGGTTGTAGCGTCCGTCCATCTCGTTCGGCGCGAACTGCACGCCGTAGTAATTGCGCGCCGCGTTGCTCGCGCCGGACTGCAGGTCGATCGAGCCGTCGGTCATCCAGGTGATCGCGCGGCGCACGCACAGGTCGGCTTTGTTGGCCTGGTCGGTCAGGCGGGCGACGTTGCCGCTCTGCAGCGTCGCGACGTCGACCGAGCGGTACATCGCGAGCGCCGCCAGCGACATCGCGACGACGGTGATCAGGGCGACGACCAGCGTGATGCCCTGCTGTCGTCGCGGTCCATTGCGTCGGGGGTGGCTCATGGCGAGACGGCGAAGATCAGGTTGGGGTCGAGGGGACTCAGTCCCCCGGTCAGGTTGCGCACCGGCACGATCGACTCGAAGACCTGATGGCGCGATCGCGAATCCCACGCGCCGCCGGCGGACAACGCGTGCTCGATGCGCAGCGAGGCGTTGGAGCGGTCGACCGCGCCATCGAACACGCGCACCGTCGGATCGACGCGATCGACCGCCTTGCGCGATACCTCGCTGTCGACGGTGACGATCGCCAGGCGCAGCGACTTGATCCGGCGCTGACGCTCGGGCCCGTTCCACGCGCTCGAGCCGTTGGCGAGCGGGTCCGACAGGTTGGCGGCCGACCAGTCGCCGGTGGGCGCGACCCAGTCGTCGACGATGCCGTCGCCGAAGTAGTCGATGTCGGTGTTGATCGAGCGGCCGGCCCGCACGCTCGTGTCGACGCCGTACAGCGCCTGGAAGTCGACGATGTTCTCGGCCAGCACCGTCGGCCCGGTCTGCGCGAGCAGGTCATAAGCGACGAGGTCGGAGCGGCCGGCGTCGCGCCGAACGCCGATCAGCGTCGCCACGGGCACGGTCCCCAGCGTCGTCAGCGTCTGCCGCGTGCCGACCGGCAGCACGCCGACCGGCGCCGAATACGTGTTGCCGGCGACGCGGAACGGATTGGCCTCGACGTAGCCGGTCGCCGCGTTCAGGTCGGCGTCGGCGACGTTGATCTGCGTCAGGAAGCAGTCGGCCGGTGTCAGGTCGGTGCCGCTGCGCCTGAGCTGCGTCATCAGCACGACGTCGTTCTGGCGCAGGCCGACCGTGTTGGTGACGGTGATCGATTCGCCGCCGACCATCGCCTCCGCGCGCGGGATCGCGATGTTGGCCGACGCCGAGCTACCGCTCATGACCAACAGCACGTCCGGATCGTCGCCGCCGTCGAAGACCATCACCGGCGCGACGCGGAACGGGGAGGTCGGCACGGCGTCGAACGGGGCCGGCAGCGCGCCGCCCGACGGCAGCACCTGGCTGCCGTCGCGATAGGCGGTCAGCGCGCAGCCATAAGCGCCGGGAATCTGCGCGAGGCCGACGCCGGCCGTGCGCACGAGGAACGACAGCTCGTCGAGCACCATCGTGCCCGCGCGCATCGATTCGTTGCCGCCGCTGGCCGTGCGCTTGCTGCCCTCGCCGAGCGTCATCGTCTGGAACATCAGCAGCGACGCCATCATCGTGATGACGAGCGCGACCATCAGCTCGATCAGCGAGAAGCCCGATTGCCGCCGCGAGGCTCGTCCGCGCGCGCCGTTCATACGATCGGCCTCTGCGTGACGAACTGGTGCGTGCGCGTGGCCAGCGGATCGCTCGAGTCGCCGGCGCGCGCCTTCCACGTGATCGTCAGTCGGACGTGGACCGATTCGGCGGTGGGCACGATCTCGCAACTCGCGGTGGCGTTGGGCAGGCCCGTGCGCGGCGCATGCAGCGTGTCGTCGATCCAGGCCTGGCACAGGCCCGGCGCCACGCTGCCGATCGCGGTCGTATAAACCGCCAGGTTGGCGCCGCGGTCCGAGGTCGAGATCAACGAATCGAGCCGGGCGAAATACTGCTGCGACAGCAGCGCCGCCTCGGCGCGCAGGCGTGCCTCGACCGAATCGGCGGTCGCGCGGCCGACATAGCCGATCAGGCCCAGCGCGCCGATCATGAAGATCAACAACCCGATCAACACCTCGAGCAGCATGACGCCATGCTGCGCGCGGGCCGGTGTCGATGGACGGATGCGCGTCATGCCCGCTCCTCAGCCCGCCGCCGGGCAGTCCGTCGCCGACAGCGCCGGCTGGCAGGCCCGGAAATCGCCGCCGGACAGCTTCGGATCGCAGGTCTTGAACGATCCGCCGACGGTGACGTAGACGCACATCGGCCGATCCGCGTTCGCCGCCGTCACGCGGAACACGACCGGCGCCGCGATCGGCGCGTAGACGCCGCCGGCGCTGCTCAGCACGCGCCCGTTGGACGCGAAGGCGACGCCGACCGCGCCGGCCCGGTTCTCGATCGTCGGCGCGCCGCTCGGATCGGCGGCGGCGCTGCCGCGGACGAAGTCGGCCGACGCCAACCCTCGCGTCGCATCGGCCGGGACGCGGACCATCCAGTTGCCGCCGCTCGCCTGCGCGCCGGCCGCCACGTTGGCGCGAACCGGCTCGCCGTCGAGCACGATCAGCTCGGTCGGCGCCGAGCGGCGCAACGCTTCGGCCTGGGCGATACCCAGGCCGTCCTGCAGCGATTCGACCGCCGAGCGCACGCGGCCGTTGGCCAGCATCGTTCCCATCATCGGCAGGCCCATCGCCATCATCAGGCCGATGACGGTCGTGACGACGACCATCTCGATCAGCGTCCAGCCGGCCGCGCGGGCGGCTCCGCGCGGCGCCGCGCACCCGGGCGCGGGCCCGGCGGCCGTCGTCGATCGGAACGAAAGGGCGGCGCGCATCACCCGCCCTTGCGCGTGATCCAGCGGTTGGCCGGCACCGTCGTGGTCGCGGCCCAGCTCGCCGTCACGGCGGTCGTACGCTGCTCGCCGTCCTGGTTGATCGTGTAGACGAAGCCTTCGGACGGCTTGCCGCTGACGCCGGTCGCCGTGATCACGTAAGACGTGCCGGCATCGCCGACCGCGCATTCGTACGAGAACTGGTCGCGGTTCGCGTCGAGCGTCGGCATCGTCAGCCCGCAGGCGCTGCCGGTGCCGTAGACGCGGTTGTCCAGGTAGAACTGCTCCATCCGCGTGCGCAGGCCGGACAGCATCGACGCCGCCTCGGAGATCGCGCCGCGGATCACGTAGTCGCGATAGGACGGCATGGCGATCGCCGCCAGGATGGCGATGATCGCCACCGTGATCATCACTTCGATCAGCGTGAAACCGGCGTCGGGCGACGCCGTGCGAGTGGTGCGCGAGCCCATTGGCCGAACCCATCAACCGGAATGCGCCGATTATGGGCAGGCCCCTCGCGACCCGAGCCGCCCCGCGGACGGACGGCGGATTCGGACTGACTGTTGAGAGGCTGCGACCCGCCGGAGTCGGACCGCCGAGAACCGCCGCGGTCGATCAGTCCGGCGCGGCGACGGCGACGGAGGCGGGACCGGGAACCGTCAGCGCAGGCCGGCGATGTAGTCGGACAGCGCCTGGATCTCGAGGTCGGACAGCCGGGCCGCGATCTCGACCATCTGCGGGCTGTTCTGGCGCTTGCCGGCGCGGAACTGGATGAGCTGGTCCTGCGTGTAGTCGGCGAACTGGCCGGCCAGGTGCGGATACTGGGCCGGCATGCCGGCGCCGTTCGGGCTGTGGCAGCCCGAGCAGGCGGGAACGCCCTTGGCGGCGATGCCGCCGCGGTAGATCCGCTGGCCCAGCTCGACGGTGTCCTTGTTGCGGGCCGTCGACGGCTTGAGCTTCTGCGCCGAATAGTAGGCGGACACGTTGGCGATGTCGGCGTCGGTCAGCACGGTGACGATGCCGGCCATCACCGGGCTGGGCCGGGTGGCGGGCTTGCCTTCCGGGGCTTTGAAGTCGTGCAATTGCTTGCGCAGGTAATCGGCGTGCTGGGCAGCCAGCTTGGGGTTGGCCGGAGCCGAGCTGTTGCCGTCCGCGCCGTGGCACGCGGTGCAGACCTCGTCCACGATCTTTTGCGCCTTGGCCGGATCGGGCTTGCCCGCCGTCGCCTGCGCCTGTGCGCCCGCCGCGGCCAGCAGGCCCGCGGCCAGCGCCGTCACGCGCAGCGCGCGCCCGACGACGGTCGGCGGAGCGATCGACGGACCGGGGCGCCGGGTCGGAACGGGATTCGTTTTCGCGTTGTCAGTAGCAGCCATTGCCGGTGTCATTTTCGTTGGCACTTCTTCGTCAATACCCCCGGGCTCGCGTGTCTCGGAAGCGAGCCGGAACCGCCCGCCGGCTCCGCGCGACACGGCGCTCGCCAATCAAGCAAACGCGGAATTGTACAATATGGGTTCATCATGAATCTGCTCGCGAGCGCCCGTTTCCATACGACAGTCGCCCAACTGCGCCAATTGCCGCGCGACGGCGTGCCCGAAGTCGCCTTCGTCGGCCGCTCGAACGCCGGCAAATCGTCGGCGATCAACGCGCTGTGCCAGCGCCGCCGGCTGGCGTTCGCCAGCCGCACGCCGGGCCGCACGCAGGCGCTGAACTACTTCGCCGTCGGCCCCGTCGACCGCGAAGTCGGTTACCTGGTCGACACGCCCGGCTATGGCTACGCGTCGGCGCCGCAGGACGTCAAGAAGACCTGGGACCAGCTCGGCGGGCGTTATCTGCAGAGCTGCAAGGCCTTGCGCGGGGTCGTGCTGATCGTCGACATCCGCCGCGAGATCACCGACCGCGACCGCGCACTGATCGACTGGATCGCGCCGCAGGTCCCGCTGCTGGCGGTCGCGTCCAAGTGCGACAAGCTCAATCGCGCCGAGCGCGTGCGGGCCTGCCGCGCGATCGCCGCGCAGATCGGCCAGTCGCGCGACGCCGGCGGTTTCACCGTCATCGGTTTTTCGGCGACCGACCAGATCGGTGTCGACGCGGTGCGCGAGCACATCCAGCAATGGCTGGCGACCGGGCCGCAGGCGGCCGCCGGCCCAGCGGACGCGCCGGCCGCGACGGCGGCGCCCGCCCCAACCCCTCTGACCGTCGACGAGTTGGCCCCGCCTCGGCGCGCCGACGGCGCCCCCACCGGCCAGGAGCCTCGATGAGCACGTTTTCGTTTCCGCCGGCCGCCTATCCGGCGCTGCGCATGCGCCGGATGCGGCGCGACGATTTCTCGCGGCGGATGATCCGCGAGCACACGCTGACGCCCGACAACCTGATCTATCCGGTCTTCGTGATGGAAGGGCGCGATCAGACGCAGCCGGTGCCGTCGATGCCGGGTGTCGAGCGCTACACCAGCGATCGTCTGTACGCGGTCGCCGAACGCTGCCTGCGGGCGCGCATCCCCGTGTTGGCGCTGTTTCCGGTCATCGACCCGTCGCTCAAGACGATCGACGGCAAGGAAGCGGCCAACCCCGACGGACTGATTCCGCGCATCGTCGCCGACCTCAAGCGGCGGTTTCCCGAGCTGGGCCTGCTGACCGACGTCGCGCTCGATCCGTATACCGACCATGGCCAGGACGGCGTCATCGACGAGAACGGCTACGTGCTGAACGACGAATCGGTCGCGCTGCTGACCACGCAGGCGCTGCTGCAGGCGCAGGCCGGTGTCGACATCGTCGCGCCGTCGGACATGATGGACGGCCGGATCGCCGCGATCCGCTCCGCGCTCGAACACGCCGGACTGATCCACACGAAAATCATGTCGTACGCGGCCAAATACGCTTCGGGCTTCTACGGACCGTTCCGCGACGCCGTCGGCTCGGCATCGAACCTCGGCAAGGGCACGAAGAAGAACTACCAGATGGACCCGGGCAATGCCGACGAGGCGCTGCGCGAGGTCGCGCTGGACCTGCAGGAAGGCGCCGACATGGTGATGGTCAAGCCGGGCATGCCTTACCTGGACATCGTGCGCCGCGTCAAGGACACGTTCCGCGTGCCGACCTTCGTCTACCAGGTCAGCGGTGAGTACGCGATGCTGAAGGCCGCCGCGGGCAACGGCTGGCTGGACGACCGCACGGTCGCGCTCGAAGCGCTACTGGCGATGCGCCGCGCCGGCGCCGACGGCATCCTCACCTATTACGCGCTGCAGGCGGCCGACTGGCTCGCGCAGCAGCGCTGACCGGGTCGGCGGCCGCGCGTCAGCCCGGCGCGCTGGTATCGCCGCCCGCGGTGCCGTCACCTGCAGAGCCGTTACCTGCAGTACCACCGCCTGCCGAGCCGCCGCCTGCCGAGCCGCCGTCGCCCGCCTCGTCGTCGCCCGCCTCGTCGTCACTCGTCTCGTCGTCACTCGTCTCGTCGACCAGCCAGCGCAGGTACGCCGGCAGGCCCGCATCGATCGCCAGCGCGATCAGCTCGGGCACCTGATAAGGATGCAGCGCGCGCAGCCGCCGCGCGATCCGCGCGTGGCGGCCCGAGCGCGTCTTGATCAGCAGCGGGATCTCGTCGGCCTGCTCGATCGCGCCCTGCCAGCGATAGGTGGACCGGGCCGGCGCCAGCCGCGTCACGCAAGCGGCCAGGCGCTCGCCGACCAGCGCCTGGGCGATGCGCTCGGCCGTCGCCTCGTCGGGCACCTGCGTGATCAGCAGGCACGGTGCGTCGTCGGTGTCGAGCGGGCGATCGGTCAAGGCTCCCTCCGGATGGCGGTTCGCCGGGCGATGCGGCGACGCTACTGCCGGAAGCGCCGGTGCGTCAACCAGTCGGCCAGCGCGTAGGCGACGACCGTCGTCGCGACCAGGATGCCCAGGTTCGACGCGATGCGCTCGGGCATGCGCCCCAGCACCAGCGGCCGGACCAGGTCGACGGCCGCCGCCAGCGGCAAAAACCGCGCGATCGACGCCAACCAGTCGGGCAGGCCCGACAACGGATAGTAGACGCCGGACAGGAAAGTCATCGGCGTGAGCACCAGCGTGAAGTAGTAGGTGAAGAAGTCGTAGCCGCGCGCGATCGCGTTGAAGCACAGGCCGATCGCCGAAAAACACAGTCCGAGCAGCGCGCTGACCGGTAGCGCCCACAGCAGCCACGGCGAACGCGAGATCCCCAGGATCAGCACGACCAGCAGGATCGCCACCGCCGAGAACAGGCTCTTGCTGCCGGCCCACAACCACTCGGCCAGCACGACGTCGCGTAGCTCCAGCGGCGCGTTCAGCAGCGACTCCCAGGTGCGCTGCACGTGCATCCGCGAGAACGCCGAATACAGCGCCTCGAAGCTGGCGGCCATCATCGTGCTCATGCACAGCGAGCCGGCCGCCAGGAACACGATGTAGTCGACGCCTTCGACCTGGCGGATCAACTGGCCGAGCCCGTAGCCGAAGGCCACCAGCATGATCAGCGGATCGGCGATGTTGCCCAGCACGCTGGCCAGCGCCAGCTTGCGCCAGACCAGCAGGTTGCGCAGATAGATCGGAACGAATCGCAGCGTCATCGGCAGGGCGCTCCCGGGTTCTCTCAGCCTCTCAGTCGCGCAGGTCGCGGCCGGTCAGTTTCAGGAACACGTCCTCGAGGTTGGCCGCCCGCTGCAGCGTGCGCAGCCCAGGCGCCTGGGCTGCGGCCACGATCGGCGCCGGGTCCTCGTTGTACACGAACGCCGTCTCGCCGACTCTTTCGACGCGCTGCACGGCGGGCATGTCCTGCATGCGCGCGCAGAACGCATCGAGCCCGTCGCCGTAGACCTCGACGACCGACGGTTCGATCCGGCTGCGCACCAGCCCCTGCGGCGAATCCTCGGCGATCTTGCGGCCGTGATCGATGACCGTCAGCCGGTCGCACAGCCGCTCGGCCTCGTCCATGAAGTGCGTCGTCAGCACGATCGTCTTGCCGCGCGCCGTCAATTGCTTGAGCCGCTCCCAGATCATGTGCCGGGCCTGCGGATCGAGTCCGGTCGTCGGCTCGTCGAGGAACAGCAGGCGCGGATCGTTGATCAACGCGCGCGCGATCGTCAGCCGGCGACGCATGCCGCCGGACAGCGACTGGATCGACGCGCCCCCCTTGCCCGCCAGGCCGGCGAATTCGAGCAGCTCGAGCACTTTCGCTTCGCCTTCGCGGCGACTCATGCCGAAATACCGGCCGAACACGATCAGGTTCTCGGCCACGGTGAAATCGGGGTCCAGCGCGTCGTTCTGCGGCACCACGCCGACCAGCGCGCGGGCGCGGCGCGCCTGCGCGGGCACCGGCAGGCCCAGCAGCTCGATCCGCCCCGCATCGGGCGTGAGCAGCCCCAGCAGCAGCTTCAGCGTCGTGCTCTTGCCCGCGCCGTTCGGCCCGAGCAGGCCGAAGCACTCTCCCTGGCGGATCGTCAGGTCCAGGCCGTCGACGGCCTGGAAATCGCCGAAGCGCTTGCTGATCGCAGCGGCGCGCAACGCGAGCGCGGCGTCGTCATTGACCGTCGACATGCCTTCCTCGTCCGTCCTTCCTCGTCCGTCGATCCGAGCGAGGCGGCGAGCGCACGCCCGAGGGTCCGATCACAGGCTCCAAGCGAAAACGGGCGCCCCACCAGATCGCCTGGCGACGGGCACCCGTCGATCGCCACGCCGGCGGCGGCCGCCCGAGGCGACGCTCCGCCGTCGAAACGATGCTCAGCTCTACGCGCCGGCTTCGCCTTCGAGCGGCTCCGGCCGATCCATCAACTCGACCAGGGCCATCGGCGCATTGTCGCCGACGCGAAAGCCGAACTTCAGGATGCGCAGGTAGCCGCCGTTGCGCGACGCATAGCGCGGCCCGAGCTCATCGAACAGCTTGACGACCATCTCGCGGTCGCGCAGCCGGTCGAAAGCCAGGCGGCGGTTGGCCAGCGAAGGCTTCTTGCCGAGCGTGATCAGCGGCTCGACGACGCGGCGCAGCTCCTTGGCCTTCGGCAGCGTGGTCTTGATGACCTCGTGCTTGAGCAGCGAGTTCGACATGTTGCGCAGCATCGCCAGGCGGTGCGAGCTCGTGCGATTCAGTTTTCTCAGTCCGTGACCGTGACGCATGATTCAGTCCTCACTACTTCCTTACGGCCGGTCCAGACCCGCAGGCGGCCAATTCTCAAGTTTCATGCCCAGGGTCAGACCGCGCGAGGCCAGCACTTCCTTGATCTCGTTCAGCGACTTGCGACCCAGGTTCGGGGTCTTGAGCAGTTCGTTCTCGGTGCGTTGGATCAGGTCACCGATGTAGTAGATGTTCTCGGCCTTCAGGCAGTTGGCCGAACGCACGGTCAGCTCCAGGTCGTCGACCGGGCGCAGCAGGATCGGATCGATCTGCGGCCCGCGTCCGGCAACCTGCTCGATCGCCAGAGGCTCGCTGCCGCCCTCGAGCGCCGCGAAGACCGACAACTGCTCGACGAGGATGCGCGCCGACTGGCGAACCGCTTCCTCGGGCGCGACGACCCCGTTGGTCTCGACGTCGACGATCAGCCGGTCCAGGTCGGTACGCTGCTCGACGCGCGCGCTCTCGACCTGGTAGCTGACGCGGCGCACCGGCGAGAACGACGCGTCGAGCACGATGCGGCCGATCGACTTCGTCTCGTTGATACCGCGCAGCGTGCCGGGCACGTAGCCGCGTCCGCGCTCGATCTTGATCTGCATGTCCAGCCGCCCGCCCTGCGTCAGCGTGGCGATCGTGTGCTCGGGATTGACGACCTCGACGTCGTGCGGCAGGTCGATGTCGGCGGCCGTCACCGGCCCCGCGCCGTCCTTGCGCAGCGTCAGGAACACGTCGTCGCGGTTATGCAGCTTGAAGACCACACCTTTGAGGTTCAGCAGCAGATCGACGACGTCCTCGCGAACACCATCGATCGTGGAGTATTCGTGGACGACACCGGAGATCTGGACCTCGGTCGGCGCGTAGCCGACCATCGACGACAGCAGCACGCGGCGCAGCGCGTTGCCCAGCGTATGGCCGTAGCCCCGCTCGAACGGCTCCATCACCACGCGCGCATGTGACGGGCCGAGTTGCTCGACCTCGACAATACGCGGCTTCAGCATCGCAGTCTGCATGGATGATCCTTTGGGAATTAACGCGAGTACAACTCGACGATCAGGCTTTCGTTGATGTCGGCCGTCAGGTCGGCACGATCCGGGATCGTCTTGAACACCCCTTCCTGCTTGGTCTTGTCGACGGACACCCAGCCCGGGAAACCGTTCTGGTCGGCCAGGTTCAGCGAATCCTGGATGCGGGCCTGCTTCTTGGATTTCTCGCGGATCGCGACGATGTCGTTCGGACGCACCATCGCCGACGGAATGTTGACGGTCTGGCCGTTGATCGTGATCGCCTTGTGCGAGACGAGCTGGCGGGCCTCGGCGCGCGTCGAGCCGAATCCCATCCGGTAGACGACGTTGTCCAGCCGGCACTCGAGCAGCTTCAGCAGGTTCTCGCCGGTGTTGCCGCGACGGCGCTCGGCCTCGGCGAAATAGCGGCGGAACTGGCGCTCGAGGACGCCGTACATCCGCTTGACCTTCTGCTTCTCGCGAAGCTGCAGGCCGAAGTCCGACAGGCGCGCGCCCGACGTGCGGCCATGCTGGCCGGGCTTGCTGTCGAGCTTGCTCTTGCTGTCGAGCGAGCGGCGAGCGCTCTTCAGGAAAAGGTCGGTCCCTTCACGACGGGACAGCTTGGCCTTGGGTCCGGTATAACGTGCCACGTAGATTTCCTCAGTTGAATGTCTTCCGCCGAAAACCCGGGTGCTTCGTGCGGTCAGTCCGTCGCGCTGGCCCCGCTTGGGCGGGGTGCCGTCGAACAGTGGTCTTGAATGCCGATCGGGCCCGCTTTCGATGGCCGGGCCCGCGGGCGGCATTGGCGATAACACTCGCTAATCGGCGCGCGGTCGCCACCACGCGCTCGAGACTTCGCCGGTCGACACCGGCGCGCCGGCCCATCGGGTGTCCGGCGCCGCGCCCGCCACCGGGGCCGGCGCATCGAAGCGTCGTCGATCAGATCCGCCGCTTCTTCGGCGGACGGCAACCGTTGTGCGGAATCGGCGTGACGTCCTGGATCGACAGGATCTTGATGCCCAGCGCGTTCAGCGCGCGGACCGACGACTCGCGACCCGGGCCGGGGCCCTTGATCTGCACCTCGAGGTTCTTGATCCCGCATTCCTGCGCGGCGCGGCCGGCGGACTCGGCCGCGACCTGGGCGGCGAACGGCGTCGATTTGCGCGAGCCCTTGAAGCCGGCGCCACCCGAAGAGGCCCAGGACAGCGCGTTGCCCTGGCGATCGGTGATCGTGATGATCGTATTGTTGAACGACGCATGCACGTGGGCGATGCCGTCCGACACGTTCTTCTTGGCTTTCTTGCGGATCCGCGACGCGGCGGCGGCCTGGGCCGCGGCTTGCTTGCTGGTTGCCATGTTCTTCTACTCTCGCTTATTTCTTGAGCTGGACGCCGGCCTTGCGCGGCCCCTTGCGGGTGCGCGCGTTGGTCCGCGTACGCTGGCCGCGAACCGGCAGGCCGCGGCGGTGACGCAGGCCGCGATAGCAGCCCAGGTCCATCAGCCGCTTGATCGACATCGACACTTCACGGCGCAGGTCACCCTCGATCGTGAAGCGGCCGATCGCCTCGCGCACGCGCTCGAGCTCGGCGTCGTTCAGGTCCTTGACCTTCTTGCTGCGCGGCACGCCGGCTGCGTCGCAGATCGCCTGCGCGCGGGCGCGACCGATGCCATAGATCGCCGTCAGGCCGATCTCGGTGTGCTGACGGTCCGGAATGTTGATACCTGCGATACGAGCCATTGTGTATGGTCCCTAATAACTTACCTGTGCTTGCAATCAGAAGCTTCGACGAACGATGGACTTTTTCGGAGTCGATCCTTGCCGCCCACGGAA
>JASGFT010000077.1:0-22139 GCA_047605425.1 Burkholderiaceae bacterium
CGTAACCGACGATGTAGCGCTCCACGATCATCCGGCTGCCATGCTCGCGCGCCGCCTCATAGGCCTGTTCGAGCTGCTCGCGCGTAGCGATGTTGACGGTGACGCCCCGGCCTTGGTTGCCGTCCCGGGGCTTGACGACGACGCGCCCGCCCAGCGCCTGCATCGCCTCCCAGGCCTCTTCGATGGTGCCGATCGAATAGCCCTTCGGCACCGGCACGCCGGCGGCCTCGAGGATGGTCTTGGACAGCTCCTTGTCCTGGGCGATCGATTCGGCGATGGCGCTGGTGGCGTCGACTTCGGCGGCCTGGATCCGTCGCGCCCGGCTGCCCCAGCCGAACTGGACCAGGCTGCCCTGGGTCAGCCGGCGATACGGTATCCGGCGGGCCACGGCGGCATCGACGATGGCCCCCGTGCTCGGGCCGAGCCGGATGTCTTCGTCCAGTTCGTGCAGGACCGCGATCGCCGCGGCCGCGTCGAAGGCCGCGCCGGCCAGCGTGGCCTCGCAGAGCTCGCGGGCGAAGGCCAGCGCCTTGCGGCCGACGTCCTCCTCGGTGTACTCGACGACGACCTGGTAGACGCCGGCATCGATGGTGGCCGTCGTCAGGCTGAAGGTCACCGGGCAGCCGGCGCGGGCCTGCAGGTCCAGCGTCGCCAGTTGCAGGATACGGGCCAGCGGGACCGGCTCGGCCGAGCCGTCGATCTGCCACTCGTCCATCTGCGGGAAGCGTTCGCGCAGCGCGGCCTCGAAACCGGGAATCCGGTCGACTTCGGTCTCTTCGGGGCGGCAGCGCACGAGGGCTTCGAGAGCCGTGCGCCGCGTCCACAGATTGGGGCCGCGCAAGGCGCGGATGCGTTCAATGTCCATCGATCACTCCCTCGGCCTCAGGCCGCGGCGCTCCTGCGATCGGCCGTGGCCTGGCGCGGCGCCTGGCCCGGCGGCGCCATCGACGAGAGGATCGGGACGAAGCTGAGGATGCCGGCCATCAGTCGCTCACGGGGCATGCCCAGGCCGACGGCCGCCGCGACCGCGGCGAGCAGGCTAGCCGGATCGACCGATCCGCGCCACTGGCCGCCGACCAGCGTCGATCCCAGATCGCCGAGGACCTCGCGGCTGGTTCCGTCGATGAGGGCGACCTGCCGCCCGTCGAGGACGACGGCGCGTCCACCATTGGCGCAGTGCTCGCGCACCGCCTCCAGCGACGGGTCCGTGGCATAGAAGATCACGGAGCCGATGCACAGCTCCGCCATCGAGACGATCATCGGTTCGTGGGCATTGAGGACGGCGGCGCCTTCCTCGAGCACCACGTCGATTTGGGTGCGCATCACCTTCCAGATCTGCTCCGGTGAATCGAGATACTTGTCCGGCAGCGCGAGCCCGGGATCGAAATCGGTCACGATGCCGACCTGGCACCAGTCGTAGGCCATCCCCTCGCCGGCGATCATCGCCGGCGGGCTCTCGATCACCGCCGCCTCGACCGCACGGTTGCGCAGCAGCCGGCTCGCGATGTCGCGCCGGGTGCCGTCGCCCTGCTCGACGACGCGCCGGCCTATCGTCAGCCCGCCGGTCGTCGCGATCCCGACCTTGTAGCCGGCCACGCCGAGCAGGTGCGCGACGAGCTGGGCGACCGGGCCGCTCTTATGGACGCCGCAGATCCCGACCAGCGGAATCCTGCCATTCGAGCCGGCCGGGAACAGGTGCTCGGCGATCGCTTCGCCGACCGCCCGCGGCTTGCCGCTGGCCGGCTTCAGGTGCATCAGCAGCCCGGGGCCGGCGTTGACCTCGACGATGGCGCCGCGCGTCTGCGACAGCGGCCGCGAGACGTCGTCGGTGACCAGGTCGATGCCGGCGATGTCCAGGCCGATCGTGCGCGCCGCGAGCACGCACAGGTCGGCGACGCTGGGGTGGACGTCGTCGGTGCAGTCGTTGGCGACGTTGCCGTTGCGCTGGATCAGCACGCGCCGGCCCTCGGCCGGGATGCCGTCGGGCGTCAACCCCTGGCGCTCGAGACCGAGCTGGACGCCGGAGTCGATCCGGACCGGGTTCAGCGGATGGTCTTCGGTGTTGCCGCGGCGCGGATCGGTGTTGAGCTGGGTCGCGATCAACTGCAGGACGGTGCTGCGGCCGTCGCCGGTGACCCAGGCGCTCTCACCGCGAGCCGCGGCGACCATCCGGTTGCCGACGACGAGCAGCCGGTGCTCGTCGCCGCTGACGTGGCGCTCGACCAGCACGCCGCTGCCTTCCCGCTCGGCGACGACGAAGGCCCGCTCGACCTCCTCGCGCGTGAACAGATTCGTGATGACGCCCCGGCCGTGGTTGCCGTCGAAGGGCTTGACGACGACGGGGACGCCGACGTCCTCGGCCGCGGCCCAGGCATCGGCGGCGCCATCGACGAGACGCCCATCGGGCACCGGCACGCCGACCGACTCGAGCAGTTGCTTGGTCAGGTCCTTGTCGCGGGAGATGCCTTCGGCGATCGCGCTGGTCAGGTCGGTCTCGGCCGTCCAGATCCGGCGCATCTTCGCGCCGTAGCCGAGCTGGACCAGGTTGCCGTCGTTGAGCCGGATGCTCGGGATCTTGCGCGCGGTCGCCGCCGCGACGATGCAGTTGGTGCTCGGGCCGAGCGTCAGCCGCTCGGTCATGTCGCGCAGCCGTTCGACCGTCGCGGCCAGGTCGTAGGGCTCGTCGTTGATCATCGCCATCAGCAGGTCGCGCGCGGCGACGAGGGCCGCGCGGGCGACATCGTCCTGCCAGGCGCTGACGATCACCTTGTACTGGCCGCGTATCGGGATTTCGCGGGCCCGGCCGAAGCCGCCGCGCATGCCGGCCAGGCCGAACAGCTCCAGCGTCAGGTGCTCCATGATGTGGCCGGGCCAGGTGCCTTCGTGCAGGCGCCGGACGAAGCCGCCGTATTCCTCGTAGCTGCAGCGGTGCTCCATCAGGCCGGGCAGCAGCCGGACGAGCCGGTCGGGCAGGCCGGGAATCCGGTCCGACGGATAGTCCTCCAACTCGCCGATGTCGACCAGGGCCTCGATGACCGGATCCCAGGTCCAGAGGTTCGGGCCTTTCAGGCTCGTGATGCTCAGTATCTCGATCGGCTTCTTCTTGTTCATGGCGAGGGATTCTCGCAGAGTCGGCGTCCCCGGGGCGTAACGCGGATCACGCTGCTTGTGACATGGGTGGCAGAATCTACCGTTTTGCCCGCCCCGTCCATGCCTGCCGCGTCAATCCTTTCGACCGACGATCTGCCCAGCCGCTGGCGTGAGCGTGTACTGGCCGTGCTATCGGGCTCCGAGCGCCTGCTCGCCGTCGTCGAAACGGATCTCGACGATCGCTTGCACTTTGCCGAGGGGCTGGTCGTGCTGACGAGCCGGCGCATCTATTGCTGGGCGCCGGAGGGTGGGGGCGCTGCGGGTGTTGCCGGGGGGACGTGCGGTAACGGTGGTACCAGCGTTACCGTTGACGAGGGGGAGCGGGGGGCCGGTACGAGGGCTGCTGATGTCCCCGCCGGGAATGGCCCCTTCGGGTCTTGGTCGTGCAGCGGCGGCATGGCGTTGAACCACTTCGATCATGCCGGCGTGGCCACTCTCGAACTGGTCGGCGGCGGCCGGCGCCTGGCCTGCTGGCGGTTCACGTTGGGCCGCGATCCGGCGGCGATCCGGTTGGTGCGGGCGTTCGAATCGCTGAAGGCCAACGGTGCGATCGCCTTCGAATCCGGCAATCGCGTCACCGACGAGGCCGCGTCGGACGGGGCTGGCGAACGAGGCGCAAGGGGAGAGGGGGCCGACGGGATCGACGGCGCCTACGGCGCGTCGGCCGAGGAAGCGACCCCGTCGACCTGGGTGCTGTTCCGGCTATGGCGTTTCGCCCGGCCGTACAAGGCGCAACTGCTGCTCGGCTTCGTGCTGACTGTGGCCGCGACCGGCTTCACCCTCGTCCCGCCGTACCTGACGATGCCGCTGATGGACCAGGTGCTGATCCCGTACCAGAACGGCACCCCGATCGACTTCGACCTGGTCCGCTTCTACCTCGGCGCCTTGCTGGGGGCGGCCCTCCTCGCCTGGATCCTGGGCTGGGCACGAACCTGGGTGCTGGCCCGGGTCAGCGAGCGGATCGGCGCCGACCTGCGCACGACGACCTTTGCGCACCTGATGCGCCAGTCGCTCGAATACTTCGGCGGCAAGCGCACCGGTGACCTGATGGCCCGGATCAGCAACGAGACCGACCGGATCAACCTGTTCCTGTCGCTGCAGGCGCTCGATTTCGCGACCGATTGCCTGATGATCGCGATGACGGCCGTCATCCTGTTCTCGATCAACCCGACGCTGGCCCTGGTCACGCTGGTGCCGTTGCCGTTCATCATCTGGCTGATCCACCTGGTCCGTGATCGGCTCAAGCACGGCTTCGAGAAAGTCGACCGGACCTGGGCCGAGGTGAACAACGTCCTGGCCGACACCATCCCCGGCGTGCGCGTCGTCAAGGCCTTCGCCCAGGAGGCGCGCGAGATCGAGCGCTTCCGCGAAGCGAACCAGCGCAACCTGCAGTTGAACGACCGCGTCAACAAGGTCTGGTCGCTGTTCTCGCCGACCGTCACGCTGCTGACCGAGGTCGGCCTGCTCGTGATCTGGATCTTCGGCATCTGGCTGGTCTCTAAAAACGAGATCACCGTCGGCGTGCTGACGGCTTTTCTGACCTACATCGGGCGCTTTTACGTCCGGCTCGACTCGATGAGCCGGATCGTCTCGTTCACGCAGAAGGCCGCGGCTGGCGCCAAGCGGATCTTCGACATCCTCGACCAGGTCTCCAGCGTGCCCGAGCCGGCCAATCCCGTTCACCTGCGGGAGGTCACGGGGCGCATCGCGATCGATCGCGCCGGTTTCCGCTACGGCAGCCGGACCGTGATCCGCAACCTGTGCCTGACCATCGAGCCCGGCGAAATGATCGGCCTCGTCGGCCACAGCGGCTCGGGCAAGAGCACGCTGGTCAACCTGATCTGCCGCTTCTACGACGTGACCGACGGCGCGATCCGTCTCGACGGCGTCGACATCCGCTCGCTGCCGGTCTCCGAATACCGCGCGAACATGGGCCTGGTCCTGCAGGAGCCCTTCCTGTTCTTCGGCACCATCGCCGAGAACATCGCCTACGGCCGGCCGGACGCCAGGCGCGAGGAGATCATCGCCGCGGCGCGCGCGGCCCACGCCCACGAATTCATCCTGCGGCTGCCCCAGGGTTATGACTCGCTGGTCGGCGAGCGCGGCCAGGCGCTGTCCGGCGGCGAGCGCCAGCGCATCTCGATCGCTCGCGCGCTGCTGATCGACCCGCGCATCCTGATCCTCGACGAGGCGACCTCGGCCGTCGACACCCAGACGGAAAAGGAGATCCAGCGGGCGCTGGACAATCTCGTGAAGGGGCGTACGACGATCGCGATCGCGCACCGGTTGTCGACGCTGAGGAAGGCGAGCCGGTTGATCGTGATGGATCGTGGACAGGTCGTCGAAGTGGGCAGCCATGACGAGCTGATCGCGCGCGAAGGCGTGTACCACGGGCTGTACACGGCGCAGCAACGGCTGCAAGAAGAGGAGGCCCAGGCATGAACACCGACGACGGGCAGGCGCCAGACGGCATCGTGCCGACCGCCGGACGTGCATTCACGCTCGAACGCAATCCTCATGGGCGCCTCGTTCTAAGGATGGAGGAGGGGTGTTGGGAGAACGTCGTGCCGGTGCGGGCGTTTCCGATCCAAGCGCCCGATGACGGCATCGCACTGATGTCGGCGGATGGTCATGAACGGGTGTGGATCGATCGGCTCGCCGATCTGCCCGAGGCGACGCGCCGATTGATCGAAGCGGAGCTGGCCGTGCGCGAATTCACGCCGGTGATCCAGCGCCTGATCGCGATCTCGGGCTTCACCACGCCCAGCACCTGGCAGGTCGAGACCGACCGCGGCCGGACGGGCTTCGTGCTGAAGGGCGAGGAGTTCATTCGTCGGCTCACGCCGACGCGGTTGCTGATCACCGATGCCCAGGGAGTGCACTACCTGGTACCGGATCTGAACGGGCTGGATCGGGGGAGTCGGAGGATGGTGGATCGGTTTCTGTAGTCGAATTCGATCATCAGCGAGCACTTGCCCTAGCTGGCGCGGCAACCATCCCGGCGACCCGGTTTCGTCCGGATTTCAGTTGGTGTACGATGTGTTCGATATAAAAAATATGTACACATCATGCGCACGAACATCGACATCGACGATGCCTTGATGGCTGAGGCCATGAAGGCTGGTCCGTTCAAGACCAAGAAAGACGCGGTCGAAGCCGGCTTGCGCTTGTTGGCGCGGCAGGCCGCTTACCGCGAGATTCTCAAGTGGCGCGGCAAGCTCGAATGGCAGGGTGACGAGGCGATCGACTGGACGCAGCCTGGCGGTCCGACGGCGTTGGCGGTCAACGAGCCGCCACCACGTGGGCGGGCCGTCAAGGGTGGACGACGTGCTGGTCGTTGATTCGTCGGTATGGATCGATTTCTTCAACGGCGCGGACGCACCCGCTGTCGATCTGCTGGCGCAGTTGCTCGATCGCGGCGAAGTGCGTCTCGTCGTCCCTGACCTGGTGATGTTCGAAGTATTGCGCGGTTTCAGGCTGGAACACGAACTGCGCACCGCGCGCCGGCTGATGCAGGGATTGGATGTCGAAAGCTCGGTGGATCCGGATCTGGCGATGGCCGCCGTCGAACACTATCGGTACCTGCGCGGCCGTGGCTGCACGGTGCGCAGCGCGGTCGACGTGCTGGTGGCGGCTTTTTGCATCGATCGCGACTACGTCCTGCTGCACGACGACCGTGATTTCGACGCTTTCGAGCTGCATCGGGGCCTGCGCGTGTGGCGGCATTGAGGCGGGTTCCGGCTACGACGTCTACCCCACCAGTCGCTTCAGCCATCGGCGCAACTCGCGTCGCCCGGCCGCATCGGTGCTCCGGTAGGCCGACAGCGCCAGTGCCAGGAAAGCGGCCTCGGCCGCCGTCGGCTTCGCCGCCGCGTCCGCGTCTTCGTGCTCGACATCGAGCCAGCCGGCGGGCTGGCCGGTCAGGGTCTCGATCTGCCGCGCCAGCTTGTCGCCGATCGGCCGTGAGGCCTTGATTTGGCTCCACATGCTGGGCGAGATCTGCAGGCGGCTTGCGAAGGCCTGCTCCAGCCCCTTCGGCGGCTCGCCGCCGGCCAGGGCCTGCTCGGCATGGGCCTGGAAGAGGGCGAGGGTGTTGCGGCGGCGAATGGTCGTGCGGTCGGACATCGCCGCATTCTCGCAGAGGAAGAAAGATCGCCCGAGGGCTTGACGGTGAGGTAAAGACTCTTTACTCTCGATGTCCTTTCCACGGAAACGCGACCTTCAGCCGCCCGCGCCATGATCACCTTGCACCGCCATCCCGCCATCGACCTCGCCCAGGGGTTGACGCCGTGGTGCCTGAGCGATCGGGCCCGCCTCGAATCGGCGCCGGCTTTTCGGGTCGACGGCATCGGCACCCATGGCAGGCGTGGGCCGTCAGGCGACGGCTATCGCTTCGATCCGACCTGGCATCCAGTTGCTTCGTTTACCGCACGAGGGTCCGCCTGACGGCCAGCCCTGCGCAGCGCAAGCAGCCCGGATGCCGAAAGGATCCGGGTTTTTTTTCGCTCGCCACCTTTTCTTGATTCGCTTCGGGTATGTCCTTGCACTCCGGAGATCCGCCTATCGGGTGTGGCGGCTTCGGGATGTGCGCGGCATCGGGCCCGGCCTCGTGCAGCGAGACACCCCGTCCGGCCGGACGCTCGCGCGAGGGCATAGCCGAAGCGGTTCGTGACCACGAGCCCAAGCCGACGACTAAGCATCGATGAACCACCGGCCGGAAGGAGCGGCCAAGCCTCGAGGACGCGACGATGAACACCCTGTCGATGAAACGCCAACTCATGAGCGGTCAGTCCATGAACTGCGAATCCATGAACCGCCATGTGCGTGAAGCGGCCCACTCGGCGCTGCCGCAGGTGCTGCAGCTCGACATCCAGGGCACGCCGCAGGCATGGATCCCGATCGAGCAGGCGGCCGCCCAAGTCGCGACGGCGTCCGTGGCCTGGGTCGAAGGGCGCGGGCCGCTGGCCACGCTGCGCGGCGGCGTCAACGTCCGCAGCGGCCGGCGCTCGGTGATCGAGATCTTTCCGATCATCGCGCTGGCCGGCATGGCCCGGGTCAACCTGTTCGGCGTGGCGCCGGCCTTCAGTCGGGCGAAGCTGTTCCGGCGTGATCGGTTCACCTGTGCCTACTGCGGCCAGCGCTTCGCCGAGGCGCGCCTGAGCTGCGACCACGTCGTGCCGCAGTCGCGCGGCGGCCGGTGGACCTGGATGAACCTGGTCACCGCTTGCGGTGGCTGCAACGGCCGCAAGGCCGACCGGACGCCGGAGGAGGCGCGCATGCCGCTGCTCTTCCTGCCCTACGTGCCGAGCCGGTTCGAGGACTTCCTGCTGCAGGGCAGATCGATCCGGGCCGACGTGCACGAATGGCTGGCCGCCCGGCTGCCGAGAGGTTCGCGGTTGAACTGATCGGCAGTGCTGGAAAAGGGAGACGCAGAGCGATCCAGGATGGATGGCTCTGCATTTCCCGAGAGGATTCGTCGTGAAGACGGCAAAGGCTCACAGGTCAGGGGTTCGTGAACCCCGCCGGTGCGTGGAGGCCGGTCCATAGGGATCGTCGCCGGCGCGCATGCCGCCTTGCCGTCGGCGACGGATGATGCTGGATAGCTCAGTGGATAGAGCAACGGTCCCGGAAACCGTCAGTCGCGGGTTCGACTCCCGCTCCTGCACCAAGCTGGACTTGAAATCCAGTCGTTTCGGTCGAAAGACCTTTCGCCGGACGTGAACCGGCGACGGTGCGGTCAACGGCCTCGCGCGTTGCGCGGGTCCTGCGACCAAGCCGTCATCGGTTCATCAGCGGCGGCCGCCAGCATGGCGGGTAAGCGGGGCATTGCCGCCGCGGCCAGCGATCTCGACGGTCTGGACGACGTCGCCATCGCGCACCGCGGCGTCGTGCCCAGGCACCGGTCGTCCGCGGCCGCCGCTGTAACGGCCCCCCTTGTTGCGACGGCGCCTCGTGGTCTCGGGCCTCGAGGGTCTCGGGCCTCTCGTGGTCTCGGGCTCTCGCCCGAGCCCTTGCCATCCCGGCCCCTTGCTGCATGGGACTCTTGTTTCGGAGAAGAAGATGTTGTTCAAACGGATCGTGGTGAAAAAGAACGAACGCGGGCTGCTGCTGCGCGATGGCGACTTCGTGCGCGTGCTGCGGCCGGGCACTTATCGCCTGCTCGACATCGGCCAGCGGCTGACGGTCGAGACCTTCGCGCTCGAGCAGCCGGCCTTCCGGCACCGGCTTGCCGACTACCTGATGGCCAATGAACCGGTGGTGGTCGCGGCCGAGTTCCTGCGGGTCGAGCTCGGCGAAACCGAGGTCGGTCTGCTGAGCGAGAACGGCGTGCTGGTCGAGGTGCTGGCACCGTCGACCCGGGCGCTCTTCTGGACCGGGCTGGTCGACGTCCGCGTGGAGGTCATCGATATCCGCGAGCAGGTCGAGCTGGCGGCGCCGCTCGCGGCGCGCTTGGTGCAGACCCAACTGCGCGGCCGGCCGATGGCGGGCCTGGCGGGTGTGCTGCAGGCGCAGGTGCCGGATACCGGCGCCGGCGTGCTGCGGGTGGACGGCAAGGTCGAGCGGCTGCTGCCGCCGGGTTCCTACGCGTTCTGGAAGTTCAACCGGCACGTGGCGGTCGAGCTGGTCGACTTGCGGCTGCAGGTGCAGGAGGTCACGGGCCAGGAGATCCTCACCCGCGACAAGGTCGCGCTGCGGCTGAATTTGTCGGCCACTTGGCGCTATACCGATGTGCTGGAGGCCCACCGCCAGTTCGCCAAGCCCGCCGAGCACCTGTACCGCGAGCTGCAGTTCGGGCTGCGGGCGGCCGTCGGCACGCGCTCGCTGGATGAGCTGCTGGAGAACAAGACGGTGATCGACGAGGTCGTTACCGCCCAGGTCACCGCGAAGCTGGCCGGCCTCGGCCTGCAGCTCGCGAGCGTGGGCGTGAAGGACATCGTGCTGCCCGGCGAGATGAAGACCATCCTCGCCCGGGTCGTCGAGGCGGGCAAGACCGCCGAGGCGAACGTGATCCGTCGGCGTGAGGAGACGGCGGCCACGCGCTCGCTGCTCAACACCGCCCGGGTGATGGAGGACAACCCGGTGGCCCTGCGTCTGAAGGAGCTGGAGACGCTGGAGCGGGTCGCCGAGCGGATCGACCGGATCTCGGTGTTCGGCGGGCTGGACCAGGTGCTGGATGGCCTGGTCAAGCTGAGGTGAATGTCGGTGCGCGGCCCGTCGCAGGCCAGCAAGGCCGTGCCGTCCTTATCGAGTCCTGGGGCCAGGGCGATCGCCTTGCCCGGCGAGCGTCGCCAATTGCTCGCGCAGCCAGCGCAGCGCGGGGTCGCCGTGGGCACGAGGGTGCCAGACCGCGTACAGGTTGAAGCCCTGCACCGCGAGCGGTAGCTCGAACAGGTCGAGTCGATCGGCATGGCGCCTGGCGAAGCGCGCGGGCAGCGTCGAGACCAGATCGGTCGCTTCGACGATCGCCGGCGCCATCATGAACTGATGCACCGATACGGCGACTCGGCGCCGCCTGCCCAGCGCTTCGAGCTGTTCATCGAGGTAGCCGTGGAAGCTGCCGCCGCTGGTCGAGACCAGCACGTGCTCGAGCGCGCAATAAGCGTCGAGATCGAGAGGGCCGCGTCCGCGCGGGTGGTGTCGGCGCTGGACCACCAGATAGTTTTCGTCGAGCAGCTTGCGCGCCTTCATCGCCTCGGGCAGAGCCCGATCGGAAGCGATCAGCAGGTCGATATCGCCGTGCTCGAGCCGGGAGGCCGCATCGGGGCCGCTGCGCCGGAACGCGACCCGGACACCGCTTCCAGCATGCTTGCGCAGGTGCTCGACCAGACCGATTCCCAGCGTCACCGCGGCATTGTCGGCGGTGCCGATCGCGAAGCTGCGCGCATCGACCCGGGGATCGAAATGCGGCGGCGTGCGGACCAGGGCGGCCAGATCCTGCAGGCTCGCCCTCAGCGGCGCCTGCAACTCGCGCGCGCGTTGCGTGGCCACCATGCCCCGGCCGTTCTCGGCCGGCACCAGCAGCGGATCACCGAACAGCGCGCGCAGGCGGGACAACTGCGCCGACAGCCCCGGTTGCGAGATCCCCAGCCGATCGGCGGCGCGGGTCACGTTCGATTCCTCGATCAGGACGTCGAGCGCGCGCAGCAGATTGAGATCGATGCCGTTGAGCGAAGCCATATCACCGTGCTGGATACCTCTGATACGAGATATCGATTTCAAGTATGCCATCGCCGCGCGCACAGTGAAACCCGATCCCTTTGCATTGAACGGAGGCTTCCGATGCACGAACGAACACCGGCGTGGTCACTCAGGGTGCTCGCGCTCGCTTACTTCATCATGGGAACGGGCTCATTGGCCGTGGTCGGCACGCTGCCCGGCATCGCCCGCTCGCTGGCCGTCGATGCGGACGCCATCGCGCCGCTGGTCACCGCGCTGGCGTTCACCTTCGCGATCGGCGCGCCGGGCCTGCAGATCCTCGTCGGCCACTGGCCTCGCCGGACACTGATCCTGTGCGGGCTCGCGATGATGGCGATCGGCGCGCTGGCTACGGCGCTCGCCGAAGGCTACGGCACGCTGATGGCCGCGCGGATCTGCACCGGACTCGGGGCGGCCGCCATCGGACCGGTCGCTTCGGCCCTGGGGGCGGGCCTGGTGCCGGCCGAGCGCAAGGGTCATGCGCTGGCGGTGGTCTTCAGCGGCATGACGCTCGCCTCGGTGATCGGCGTGCCGCTATCGGCCTGGCTGGGAGCGACGTTCGGCTGGCGGGCGTGCTTCGTGCTGATCGCGGCGCTGACGATCGGCGTGGCGGCATTGGTAGGCTGGCTCGTCGATGCCGGTCAGCGCGGCAGCCGGATCCATGTCGGCGATCTGCTGGCCATCATCCGCGATCCGGCGGCGGCCTCGGCGGTGATCGTCATGGTGGCGACGATGACCGCGATCTTCGCGACCTACACGTTGATCGTGCCGATCCTGCAGCAGCAGTTCGGCGCCGGCGCCGAAGGCGTGTCCTTCGCGTTGCTGGTCTTCGGCCTGGCCGGCATCGCCGGCAACGGGCTCGCGCGGGTGATCGCGGTCCGCTGGCCGGCGACCCGGGCGCTGGCCGTGTCGCTGGCGGTCCTGGCCGCGATGTTCATCGCCTGGACGCGAACGCCGGCGATCTATCCGCTCGCGCTCGCGTTGCTGATCGTGTGGGCGGTCGCCAGCGACGTCTTCATGCCCTCGCAGCAGCGCCGCCTGGTCGAGCTCGCGCCCGGCGCGAGCGGCCTGGTGCTGGCGCTGAACGCATCGGCCCTCTACGCCGGCATGGCGCTGGGCGCGTACGTCGCCGCCGTCGTCGCGCCGCGCGCCGGCACGACCAGCCTGCCGTGGGTCTCGGCGGGCTTCATCGGGCTGGCGCTGGCGGCGCTGGGCGTTTCGGGCCGAGCGGTCTCCGGCGCCCGGTCCGGAGCGCTTGGTCGGGAAGCAGGATCAGGGCCCGGGTCGACACGGCCGGCACCATGACGCCGAAACGTGCCGCGCTTCGGCATCGGTGGCCGTCCATTGGGTAGCCGCTTGTCGCTGTATACGGCCGGACAGCGCCAGTTCATGGGTGAAGGCCTCGGCCAGCGCTATCGACCGCTCGTTTGCTGCCATGCCCTTTCGTCGCGAAAGACAGCATTCATCGCAATTTGCGATGATTCATGCCGAGTACGACAAGGGGAAGTGGAAATGAACGTGCAAAGCCTGTGCGCGCCTTGGGTGGCGCTGCATGAGAATCTGGGGCTTGGCGCACCGGTGCGTGACGAGGCGCACTACGCGATGCTGCTGAAAGTCGCCGAGGAGATTGCCGATCTGGTGGCCGCGGACGAGGCGCATCCGTTATCAGGGCTGCTGCCCTTACTGGCGGACCGCATTCGCGAGTATGAAGATCGGACGCATCCCTGGCCGGACAACAGCACGCCGGCTACGGTGCTCGCGACACTGATGCGGTCCCACGGGTTGCGCCAGTCGGATTTGTCGGAGGTCGGAACCCAGAGCGTCGTCAGCGAGATTCTGGCCGGCAGGCGCCAGTTGGACCTGCGCCAGGTGGCCGCGTTGTCGCGGCGCTTCGCCGTGCCGGCCGAGGTGTGGATGCCTTGACGGCGCTTCTGGCGCATGCTCGCATATCTGCAGGGGCAGCCTTTCAACGCCCGCAACTGAGCCTGTCGTTGGGCGGCGCATCGCAAAGCGCCACCGCCCGCTACCTCGATCTGCTGGTGGACACGATGTTGATGCGCCGGCAACCGGAGAACATCATGCGCACCACCGTGACCCTGGACACCGCGCTAGTCGAGCGCGCACTGGAGTTGCTCGGTCCGATGGATCGTTCGAACCTGCTCGAGCACGCGCTGAAATCCTTGATCGCTCGTGAATAGGCCAAAAGCGGTACCATCCCGGGCCTGAAAGCGTTACCACGCCGCAAGATCAAGCAACTCGGCCTTTCTGGAAAAGCAGGCCGTCAATGATCCTCATCGACGCCTCGGTCTGGATCGCGTACTTGAAAGGCGAGCACTCTGCGAAACCCTGGAGCAATTCCTGGAGGGCGAGGCCGGTCGTCACGCGAAGTCCGTTCCGAGCAGTGCGCTTCGCAAGGCAGCGGTCTGCGCTCGAGCGAACGAGGCGTCGGTATCACGGCGCAGTGCGAGCTACCATACGCTCGTATCGACGAGCAGCGTTACGGCCGACGTGAGCGTTCGGATTCGTAGTCGAATGAGTCATCCCATTCCAGCGTGCCGAGCAGGCCGGCGATGTGCTGCTGCTGCCGGCGGGCGATGAATTCCTGCAGCGCCCGTTGCTGCGGGGAATGTGCGATGACGCGGTCAGAACTTCAGCCTAGACGTGCGCGACTTCGCTCGGTACCCGCCCGACCCATTGGTTCAGGCTTGTTCCTTCGGTTTGGGTGGCGGTCAGCGCGGCGCGGTGGACTTCCGGCGCGACACGCAGGCGATTTCAAGAACGCCGGGCACGAGTGGCAGCCGGTGGGATGTCCGGAGCCGGTGCGGGTACCGGGTGCGGCTGTAGCGCATGCAACGGCAACGCTTGGTCGAAGAGTCGGGCATGGCGGTGCAGGTTCGCGTCGCCTCGCGGCATCGTCCGTTCCGGTCTCGCCGTGGCGGCAGCCTCATCAGGTTTGCTGATGCCGGCAGACGGCTCGGACGGTAGATTAGAGCGGCCTTCGAAACCTTGGGATGTGCCGCATGGACCTGTTCGTTGCGCTCGACATCGCGCTCGGCTTGATCGTTGTATATCTGACCTTCTCGCTTGCGGTTACCGCATGCAACGAAGGAATCGCCGCCGTCCTCAGCAGTCGGGCAAATTGGCTAAAAAAGGGCATTGAGAAGCTGCTGACCCCAACAGACGCAGCCGGCTCGAACGCTTCGAAGAAGGACGACAAAGATGTCGACAAGTTCTACGAGAGCCCGTTCATCGCTCATCTAGGACAGGGCGGTCTTTGGCAGGGCAGCAAGCCCAGCTACATCCCCGCCTGGACGATCGTGCAAGGGATGCTCGGTTCGGTCAGCAGCGAGAAGTGTCAGACCTTCGACAAAGCCAAGGATATCGAGAAGGCTATTGCCGGACTACCGGAGTCATCGCCGATCAAGGTCGCATTGAACGACCTGATGACGCAGGCCGGTAGTGATGTCGCCAAGTTCCGTTCGTTGGTCGAAGAATGGTTCAAGACCTTCGACGCTCAGGTGATTGCGTGGTACCGGCAGAAGACGCAGTACGTAGTCCTGGGTCTGTCGCTGTTTGTCGTCGGCGTTATGAATGTCGATACCGTCGCGATCGTTCGTCAATTGTCGAGCGATCCGCAGGCACGGAATGAAATGGTCAAGGAAGCCATCCAGCTCGCCAAGCGGGACGCTCCAGACAAGCTTCTCGACACCACTGCGCGCGACGACGCGAAGAGCGCGTTCGACAAAGCGAAGAAGCACATCGACGATACCAGGAAAGCACTGGCCGAGGCCAAGCAGGACGACGAGAAGACCAAGGCTGGGACCGCGCTCACCGAAGCAGAGTCAGCGGCCGCGAAGGCCGAAGCGAGCTGGCGAGACGAGCAACGCAAGCTCGAAGAGGCTGCGGTCGATCGTGTAGAGAGGCTGAAGGCGGCCGGCCTGAAGCTCGGTTGGACGCAAGAAGACCTTTCGCGGACAAACTGGTACGCTGTGCCAGCCAAGCTTGTCGGCCTGCTCATGTCCGCGCTTGCCGTTTCACTCGGCGCGCCATTCTGGTTCGATACCCTGAAGAGTCTCGCTGCGATTCGCTCTGTCGGGCTGAACTTCGCCGAGCGCGAAGCCAAGACCCCGAACAAGTAGCCCGAAAGCCAGCCACGCGCCGGCAGGCGCCACCTGCTTTCATGCGTTCGTCGTTTCTCGATAAGCGCCAAGGTTCGCGAATTCCTCGTCGCTTACGCGCAGGGTGAAGACAGCCAGTAGACGGTTGCCTAGATTCCTTGACTGGGTAATTATTGGGTAAGGTCGAGTCCGGTGGGGCTCGCGGCGGATAGAGCGTGGCAGCCGCATGCCCACCGCACCGGTGCGTGACGAGGCGCATCCGTTGTAAGGACTGCTGCCCTTGTTGGCGGACCGAATTCGCAAGTACGAAGATCGGACGCATCCCTGGCCGGACAACAGCACGTCGGCTACGGTGCTCGCGACACTGATGCAGTCCCACGGGCTGCGCCAGTTGGATTTGCCGGAGGCGAATGGATGCCTATGTCCGTGGCCGACCACCCGGTGGCTCGCTGCGGACAGCGAAGGGACCGGCCGCCGGGGCGGCCCTTGCCCTACTTCTTCTGAACCAGCAGCGGACACTTGCTTTGCGCGGCAGGCAGGAACGCTTCTTCGCCGCTGAACGTCTTCACGACCTCCATCAGGTCATCCGGATTCTTCATGCTGGCCGGCGCCTTGATGACGCCGTAGTACATGTTCCGCATCAGGCGGCCATCGGCACGGATCTTAGCGCCCTGGGTGAAGAAATCCTCGACCGGAAGCTCGCGCATCTTGGCCAGCACCGCGCTGGTGTCGGTCGTGCCGGCCGCCTTGACCGCCTTCAGGTAGTGGAACACCTCGCTGTAGACGTCGGCCTGCTGGTCGGAGGGCAGCTTGCCGCCGGACGCCTTCTTGAAGCGCTCCTTCCAGGCCTCGGCTTGCGGCGATAAGCCCCAGTAGTAGCTGAACGCGACCGGCAGGCCCTGCGCGACCTCCATCCCCATCGCCGGCACGTCGATGGTTCCCAGCGAGAACGGCACGAACTTCTGTCCCATCTGGGCCAGGCCGAATTCCCGCACCTGCTTGGCGATGTTCAGGGTGTCGGTGCCGCCGCCGATGAAGCCGACGTTCTTGGCCTTGGACGACTGCGCGCTAAGAATGAAGGACGAAAAGTCCGCCGCGCCGGCCGGGAAGCGCACGCTGCCGAGGACCTTGCTGCCGCTGGCCTCGATGACCTTGCGCGCCTCCTGCTCGGTGCTGTGCCCGGCGGTGTAGTCCACGGTGATGAAGTACCAGGACGTGGGTTCGCCTTTACTCACCCCCTTGGAGACGATGGTGGCCAGCGAATAGCCGTCGGTGCCCCAACTGAAGCCGTTCGGCGAGCACTGCTCATCGGTGAAGAGCATGCTGTTGATCTCGGCCATCACGATCTTGTTCGTCGACTTGGCGATGTCCTGCACCACCAGGCCGACTCCGGAATGATAGAGATCGAAAATCGCCGTCACGCCCTCGTCATACCAGCGCCGCGCGATCGACGCGCCGACGTCGGGCTTGAACTGGTGGTCGGCCACCAGCACCTGCACGGGGCGCCCGAGCACGTTGCCGGCGTCCTCCACCGCCATCTTCGCCGCGATCACGGAGCCGGCGCCGGTCGCGGCGGAATAGACACCCGATTGATCGTTCAGGACGCCGATCCTGATCTCGCTGCCGGGCGCCTGCGCCCCGGCCGAACCGATGCCGGCCAGGCCCAGCAGCAGCAGGGTCGCGCGATGCTTGATCGCGTGCCGGATCGAAGCCGGGCGCGAAGCCGAAGAAGCGTGCCGCATGTCGTTGTCTCCTTGTGGTCTGCTTGTCGGGGCTGCCGCCAGCGTACGGCGACTTGTGGCCATGTCATCTTTCATCGAGATGCTATCAGCAGCCGGTAGCACATCGGTGACCCCCTGTGCCAATATGACATGCGACACCTCCCGAAGATAAATCAGTGAGTAAGCGAGGCAAGCATGAGAGTTCATCAAACGAAGCCGGTTTCGGAGAAGGTGCCCAACGATATGGCCGAATCCGGCGCATGGGAAGGAGCCCGTAGGGCGACTGGACATGCGCCGGAATCGGCGGCCGCGCCGCAGGCCGGTGGCCTGGGCAGCGAGGTCATCGCGGAGGTGACCAAGCGATCACGTCGACGGTTCACGAACACCGAAAAACGGCGGATCCTCGCGGCGGCCGACCGCTGCACGCAGCCCGGGGAACTGGGTGCGTTGCTGCGCAAGGAAGGGGTGTACTCCTCGAGCCTGAGCACGTGGCGCCGCCAACGTGAGCAGGCCGAGCTCGACGCGCTGGCGCCAGCCAAGCGCGGTCCGAAGGTGCCGGCCAACCGCGCCGAGGTCCAGCAGATTGCCCGGCTCACTCAGGAGGTGGGGCGGCTGCAGAGCGAACTCGACAAGGCCCTGCTGGTCATCGGTGTCCAAAAAAACTGGCGACTTTGCTCGGTCGCTCGATCGACGACGAGACCGCGAGCTCGTGATGGCCGGCGTCGAAGAACTCGTCCCGGCGCTGGGCGTGCGCGCGGCCTGCCAGGCCTTGGGGGTGCCCCGTGACGCGCGGGTGCGCGAGCGCCACCGCCAGTATCGCCGCTGCCTGGTCGGCCCGCCCGCGCCCCGCCGGCCGCGACCCCGCCCGCCGCTGGCGCTCGATGATCGGGAGAATGCCCTGATCATCGACACCCTCAACAGCGATCGCTTCGTCGATGTCGCCCCGGCCGCCGCGCACGCCATGCTGCTCGACGAGGGCGTCTATCTCGGATCGCTTCGAACCATCCACCGGCGCTTGGCTGCCCTGGGCAGCGCCGGCGACCGGCGCGCTCAGCGCAAGCACCGCCCATACGCCAAGCCCGAACTGCTTGCTACCGCCCCCAACCAGGTCTGGTCGTGGGATATCACCAAGCTCAAGGGCCCGGCCAAGTGGACGTACTTCCACCTCTACGTGATCCTGGCCATCTTCAGCCGAAACGTCGTTGGCTGGATGATCGCCGAGCGCGAATCCGCACCGCTTGCCGAGCAACTCATCGAGCAGACCGTCCTGCGCCACGGCATCGCCCGTGACACGCTCACCCTGCATGCCGACCGCGGCTCCAGCATGCGCAGCAAACCGGTGGCCGACCTGCTCATCGATCTGGGCGTGGCCAAGAGCCACAGCCTCCCTCACGTCAGCGACGACAACCCCTTCTCCGAGTCCCAGTTCAAGACGATGAAGTATCGCCCGGACTTCCCCGCGCGCTTCGGCTGCATCGAGGACGCTCGCGCCCATTGCCGTGCCTTCTTCGACTGGTATTGCTTCGAGCACCGTCACAGCGGCATCGGCTACATGACCCCGCACGCCATGCACTTCGGCCAGGCCGACGCTATCCATCAAACCCGCCAGGCCGCCCTCGATGCTGCCTTTGCCGCCAACCCTCAGCGATTCAAAGGCCGACAGCCCCCCCCCGAAACTACCCACCGCCGTCTGGATCAACCTGCCCGCCAACAAGGAAACCACCACCCAACCTACACCGAATTGGACAGTAAATCTTGAGCCACGGTGTCGCAAAGTCATTGACACGTTCCGCCGCTCGACGTTGGCACGATGCATCGCTGCGGTGCCCGGGCCCGCCCGAAGATATTCGTGCGAGCGGCGATAGTTCGAGCAGTTCCGGATCGATTGCAAGATTGGTCGCCATATGTCGCCAAGGCATTGTGACGCGTGGTGCGCAGGGCCATGCAGCCGGCCACGAAGCGGGCGACGGCCAGCCAGTGTGCCGGGTCGATGCGGTCGAGGATTTGCTGCAGGAGCGGCTTTCGCCGGCCGTTACAGCATTCGCCAGCTCAGCAGCCCGCGCAGGCGAACCTGTGCGCAATAGCGTCCGAGAAGCCGCCAATTCATAGTCTCATTGAGGCAGAACTGGTTGCACCTACCGTGGTTGGGGGATATATCGAACCGACTCGGTTGAGGCAGAATTCATCATCGACCGACGCCAGATATCGGAGGAAGGTGGTCATGCTTGTCCTCATTATCGATGATCATTCGTCCGCGGTCATTCAAGCCATAAAGCTCGTCTTGTGCAACGGCACCTATTTGCCACGCAGTGCATTCGCACGCGGCGCGACCCGGCCGCATGCCGGCACTTTGCCGTCATTCAGTGAACGGCAGTTCGCGGTACTCAAGGCGCTACTTCAGGGCAAACAGAACAAGCGCATCGCGCGTGACCTCAACATTGCCGAAGGGACAGTCAAAGCTCATTTGTGGGCGGTATACCAATCGCTTGGCGTACGTACCCGCGCTCAGGCGATGTATCGGGCCCATGAGCTCGGCCTGTTCGAGCTCACACGGCAATGAGTTCTCCGGCCGGACGTTCGCATGACGAACTCTCTGCCCGAGAATCCGCGGTAGGGGCGATTTCCTCCGAAGCGCAAGCCGGGGACAGCAGCCCCGATCGCACGATCGAGGACGAGCTACTGGATCTGATCGCGCGACAGGCTCGCCGGGTACCACTACCCATAGTCCTGGCATCGCTTCTGATCGCCGTGCTCTCCTGGACGTCCAACCGGAGCCCGTGGCCCTGGATCTGGCTGGTTGCGGTGATCCTCATTCTAGCCGCCCGCTGGCGCATCCTTCCGCGGCTGGCCGCAGCCCATCAGATCCCGATGGATCGCCGCATGCTGCTGGCCAGCATCCTTTCCGCTATCAATGGAATCATTCAGGGCTCGTCCAGCTTGTTCGGTCTATCGATGGGCCCGAGCAGCCGCGCCGTACAGACGTTGACAGTACTAGGGATCTGCGTGGCGTCTGTCGCCACCACGGCCGGTTACCGCCCCATCGTAGCTTCTTTCCTGGTGCCAGCCGTCACCTTGCTCGCCCTGACCTGGGGGCTTGGGCCTGCCAGCCCGGATGAACGATGGGTAGTCGTCGCGACGGCCGTGCTCGTCGTGCTCTTTGGCGGTCTCATGCTCGCTCTGGCTCAGGATTTCTGGGCTTTGTTCCTCGACTCCTTCCTGATCCGGCAACAACAGACCGCACTCAACGCCAAGCTCAGTTCGGCTCTCCAGCAAGCTCAGTCCGCGAACCGCGCGCGTACCCGCTTCCTGGCATCCGCCAGTCACGACTTGCGGCAACCGCTGCACACGCTCTCGCTATTTCATGCTGCATTGTCGCTGCGCCTTCTAGACGCCGATTCCGCCATCTTGGTCAAGCACATGGGGGCGGCGATCAAGGGTCTAGGCGCTCAGCTCGACACCTTGCTGGATATTTCCAAGCTCGACGCCGGCGTCGTGAGCGCCCGCCCGAGCATCGTGTCGCTCTCGGGCTTCGTCCGCCGGCTCGAAACGGAAATGCGCCCCATTGCCGAGCAGAAAGAACTGCAGTTGCGCGCCTCATGCCCTGCCGAGGCTTTCTGCCGAACCGATGAAATCTTGCTGGCCAGCCTGGCGCACAACCTGATCGACAACGCGATCAAGTACACCCGATCAGGCCTCGTGAGCATCTCGGTTTTCCCGGAAGAAGGCCACTGGGCCCTGTACATCCGGGATACCGGCAGCGGTATCCCGGTCGATGAGCAAGACCGGATATTCGAGGAGTTCTATCAGATCAACAACCCGGAACGCGACCGGACTCGAGGGCTGGGTCTCGGGTTGTCGATCGTACGCAGGCTGGCACAGCTCCTCGATATTCCGATGGAAATGCAATCCACGGTCGGTCAAGGCACACGTTTTCGGCTCCTGTTGACGCGTGCCATCAGCCCTTTGAAAGTCGACGACGATGCTCGAGCCGAAGCGCTGCCTGTCGGCAGCCGGATCCTAGTCCTGGACGACGAGGCCGCCGTTCGCCGGGGCATGCAAGCGCTACTGGAGGCTCATGGCTGTGTGGTCGAGTCCGCTGCCACAATTGATGAAGCACTGGCGATCGCTTCGTCGTTCACGCCCGATGCGGTTGTCGCCGATCTCCGACTAAGGGGAGAGGAATCCGGAGTCGACGCGATTCTCAGTCTGCGCGAGAGTCATCCAGGCCTGCCTGCACTGCTGGTCAGTGGCGACACCTCACCCGCGAGATTGCGTATGGCGCATGGGGCGGGAATTCGTCTCCTGACGAAGCCGGTCGAAGCCGAGACTCTGTGCGATGCCATTGCGCAAGAGATCAAGTGAGGGCCTGAGCATGGAGCAAGAGTTCACCCCAACGCCTCGCACATCGGCGAATTGCCCCGGTTCGAATACCGCCTCGCCGACATTCCCACCGGTCGCGACGCGGTGGCTGGCAAAAGGCTTCGAATCACTGATCCCGATTGTGGATCGGACGACGCCCACGCGAAGTTCGGCGTTCTCATCGTCGGCAGCGGCTATGGCGGCGCCGTTGCCGCCAGCGAACTGGCCGCGGTAGCGGCTCGAGGCAATCGGATCGCCGTGCTCGAACGCGGCCTCGAACGCCTGCCCGGATCGTTCCCATCCCGATTCTCGGATCTGCCGGGAGAGGTCCGTTTTGCCGGACCCGACGATAAGGAGGCCCATGGTCGGGCCACAGGGCTCTTCGATGTTCGATTGGGCCCCGACCTCGGCGTGGTCGTTGCCAATGGAGTGGGTGGAGGCTCCCTCATCAATGCCGGGGTCATGGAGATCCCGGATCGTTCGGTTTTCGAAGATCACCGCTGGCCCGACCTACATTCCGCAGTTCGGAAGACGCATTAAATTCCTTGACTGGAAAGAATTTGCATGAGTTGAGTCAAGTTTTTCTACGGACAGA
>JASGFT010000078.1:0-21839 GCA_047605425.1 Burkholderiaceae bacterium
ATCGTCTCGAGCTTCGGCAAGACCTTCCACGTCACCGGCTGGAAGGTCGGCTACCTGGCCGCGCCGGCGGCGTTGACGGTCGAGCTGCGCAAGGTCCATCAGTACATGGTCTTCACGGTCAACACGCCGATGCAGGCGGCGCTGGCCCGCTACCTCGACGACCCGACGCCGTGGCGGATGCTGTCGGCGTTCTATCAGCGCAAGCGCGACCTGTTCGGCGAGGGGCTCGCGCGCACGCGCTTCGATCCGCTGCCGTCGCAGGGCACGTATTTCCAGTTGGCGCGCTATCGCCGGCTCGCCGACCGCTGCGGCGAGCTGAACGAAGCCGAGTTCTGCCGCTGGCTGACGACCGAGGTCGGTGTCGCGGCCATTCCGGTCTCGGCGTTCTACGACCAGCCGCGCGAGTCCGGCATCGTGCGGTTCTGCTTCGCCAAGCGCGACGAGACGCTCGAACGGGCGCTGCGCCTGCTGCAGGCGCTTTGATCCGACCCCGGGGCCGACCCCGGGGCAGCCGGCCGGAGCGTGGGCTCGACCGTCGGCTGAACCGACGCGACGACCCGACCCTGTCGAGTTATGCACGAGCAGCCGCGAGCCGGCGATGCAGGTCTGGCCGGTGGAACACGCCATCCGGCAGGCCGGCCTCGCGCGTCAGCGCCGCGAGTAGTGCTGGCAGGTTTTCATCGTGTCTCCTGTTCGTCGCCGGCTTTCGCCGGGTTCCTGCTCGTTCATCGCGAGGGTCGGCTTAGAGCCGTCCGGCCAGATCATCGAGGATCGGGCAGGACGGCCGCGCATCGCCGTGGCAGGCGGCCGCGAGCCGCTGCAGCGTGCGCTGCATCGCCTGCATCTCGTCGATCCGCCGCTGCAGGTCCGCCGCGTGCGCGAGCGCCACCTGCTTGACCTCGCGGCTGGCCCGGCCGCGGTCGCGCCATAGCGACAGCAGCGTCGCGACCTCGGCCATCGAGAACCCGAGGTCGCGCGCGCGGCGGATGAAACGCAGCGTGTCGACGTCGTCGGAGCCGTATCGGCGATAGCCGGCCTCGCTGCGCGGGATCGCCGGCAGAAGCCGCAGCGTCTCGTAGTAGCGGATCATCTTGGCCGATACGCCGGATGCCGCCGACGCCTGGCCGATGTTCATCGTCGCCGTAACGGGTGGCGTCGATCGGGTCTTCATGGGTCGTTCCATATGTCGTTCGATTCGGGGCGGTGCCCGCTGGACCTCTCTTCCGCAAGCTGAACCTTACCACCATGGAAAGCTCGAGCCCGATCGACATCATCTTGCGCCGAAACCGTTGACCTTGCCACGATGGCAAGCTCGAGAATGCGGTTTCCCACACTCACCACGGATACGAAGATGATCGAATACGTTCTCGACGACATGACCTGCGGCCACTGCGAGAAGGCGGTCCGTGCGGCCATCGCCAAGGTCGACCCGCAGGCGCCGGTATCGGTGGACCTGGGCGCGCACCGCGTGCGGATCGACAGCAGTCAGCCGGCCGAGCCGTTCGCGCGCGCGCTCGACGAAGCCGGCTATCCGCCGGCCGCTTAGCTTCGGGTTGCAGACCTCTCGCGCAACGACGCCATCGGGCAGCGAGCCGGCGAGGAGCCGGCGGTGGTCCATCAATACCTCGATGCTTTCCTGATGGCAGCCATCCACGCCTCGTTGGCTGCCGGGAGCGCCGGATCGGCGTGGAAGTCCAGCACGGCGAGCATGCCAGCGGCCGGCACGTTCAAGCCAGCGACCGCGTCCGGCACGTCGCCGCGCCAGCTCAGGCCCGGCCAGGCGTCGGCCCGCACGAACTCGCGGAAGTCCGCGCGACCCTGCGCGAACGTGTTGGGCTCGCGCTCGACGCCGGCGACGCCGATGCGCAGCCTCACAACGCTCCTTCGACTGCTGCGCAGAAGATGTCGCGGTACTGACCAGCGCTGAACGCGATCGGATTGCCGCCTGCCGAGGGATCCAGCGTCGCCATGTCCGCAACCCGGTCCGCATCGCTGGCTTCGATGCCGATTCCCGCCAGCGTGTGAGGAATGCCGACGTCCTCGCGAAGCGCAAGAATCCAGTCGAGGAACGACACGAAGGAGGGGGTCGGTAGGTGCAGATAGCGCGCTGCCGCCTCGATGCGAGGTTCGATGGCCGGCCGATTCGCCTTGAGCACATACGGCATCAGGATGGCGTTGAGCATGCCGTGATGGGCATCGTGCAGCGCACCCAGCGGATGGGCGAGGGCATGCATCGCGCCCAGTCCCCGCTGGAACGCCGTCGCGCCCATGGCCGAAGCCACCAGCATCTGGCAGCGTGCGGACAGATCGCTGCCGTCCTTCACGGCGCGCGGCAGCCACTCGCGGATCATGTGCATACCCTCGAGGGCGATGCCCGCCGCCATCGGATGGAAGCCCGGCGCACAGTAGGCTTCCAGATTGTGCGACAACGCATCCATGCCGGTCGCTGCCGTCAGCTTCGGCGGCAGACCGGCGGTCAACGCGGCGTCGAGGATGACGACCGACGGCAGCATGCGCGCGTGAAAGATGATTCGCTTCACCTTTGCCGCGTCGTCGGTAATGACCGACGCGCGGCCCACTTCTGATCCAGTCCCCGCGGTCGTCGGGACAGCGACGACCGGCGCCATGCCCGCGACATCGATGCGCAGGTGGTTGTCGCCGATGTCTTCGAAGTCCCACAGCGGGCGGCGCTGACCGGCCATCATTGCGACCGCCTTTGCGGCGTCCAGCGCCGAGCCGCCGCCGAACGCCACCACGCCGTCGTGCCGCCCTGCCTTGAAGGCCGCTACCCCGTCGTCGACGTTCTGTCCTGTGGGATTGCCCTTGATGCGGCTGAAGACGGCCGCGCCGCAGGACTTGGCGGCATCACGGGTCATCGCCAGATCGGCGAGCCCCGGGTCGGTGATCAGCAGCGGTCGCTTCATCCCGAGCGACTCACACCAGCTCGCGAGTTCTGCGATCCGCCCCACGCCACACTTCACGGCGGTGGGGTAGTTCCAGTTGGAGGTGTAGCGATCCATGTCGTTCACGACTTCCTCACAGATGCTTGAGGTGGTAGGACTTGGGCCGGGTCAGGTGCTCGTAGCCGAGCAGCGACAGCGTCGCGCCCCGGCCGGTGTGCTTCACCCCCGTCCATGCCAGCGCGGGATCGAGGTAGTCGCAGCGATTCATGAATACCGTGCCGGTCTCGAGGCGCCCGCCCAGCGCCGCAGCCGCTTGCGCATCGCCCGTGAAGATCGCCGCGGTCAGCCCATAAGGACTGTCGTTCATGAGCCGCACCGCGCTGTCGTCGCCATCCACCGGCATCACGCCGAAGACGGGGCCGAAGCATTCGTCCGACATCACTCGCATCGTGTGATCGACGCCGACAAGGATCTGAGGCGCCATGTAGGCGGTGCCCGGCCGGTCGAGCTCGAATCGCTTCGGATCGATGGTCGCCTTCGCGCCGCGACTCAAGGCCTCGGCGACGAAGTCGCGCACCGCGTCCGCAGCCGCGGGGCGCACCAGCGGCCCGAGCGTCGTGTCCATCTTCATCGGATCGCCGAGCACGTACTGGTTCGCCAGCGTGATCGCCCTTTCGACGAAGGCGTCGTACCGCGACCTGTGAACGTAGACGCGCTGAATGCCGCAGCAACTCTGGCCGCTATTGAAGAACGCACCGTCGACGATCGTTTCGACGGCGAGACGCAGGTTCGCATCCGAACGAACATAGGCAGGGTCGTTGCCGCCCAGCTCGAGGCCGACGCCGATGAAGCGGCCGGCCGCAGCCTTCTCGACCGCGGCGCCGCCGGCGACCGAGCCCGTGAAGCACACGTAGTCTACTTGTGGGGCCGCTATCAGCGCCTGCGTCGCCGCATGGTCGCAGTGCACGAACTGGAACACGTCGGCAGGAACGCCGGCCTCCACGAACCCCTCGACCATGCGCTCCGCCGCCAGAGGCGTCTGCGCGGAGTGCTTCAGGATGACCGTGTTGCCCGCCACCAGGGCCGGAACGACCGCGTTCACAGCGGTCAGCAGCGGATAGTTCCACGGCGCGATGACGAGCACCGTGCCCCACGGCTCACGGGCGATGTAGCGCGTGAAGCCCTCCATGGGCGCCGGCCTCACGGGGTTCAGCGCCTCGGCGGCGATCGAGAGCATGTGGTGGGACCGCGCCGCGAACCCGTCGACCTCCGCTGGCGTGTAGCGCAGCGGCCGGCCCATCTGCAGCGTCAGTTGCTCGGCCACCGAGGACTTCATCTCGACGATGCGCTCGACGCCGCGTCGCACGAGTGCGCAGCGGTCGTCCAGGTGCATGTCCCGCCATTCGGCGCCGGCCGCCTTGGCGCGCGAAAGGATCGCATCGAGATGTTCCGGCGTTGCAAGGTCGCGATGCACGATCGCACGCCCGTCGATCGGGCTGATGGTGATTTGCTGTTCCATGATCGGCATGACGGTCAGATGATCTCGAAGTAGCGCGACAGCTCCCAGTCGGTGACATGGCGCCGGAACTGGCGCTCCTCCCACTCGCGTGTCGCCGCGAAGTGCGTGACGAAGGCGTCGCCGAACAGGGACCGCGCCGCCTGGGACGCCTTGAAGCGCTGCGCCGCGTCCCACAGCGTTGCTGGGAATCGCATCTCGCCGGGGAAGGTCTGCTCATATGCGCTGCCTTGCACGATCGGCGTCGGTTGCAGCTTCTGCTCGATGCCGAGCAGCCCGGCCCCCAGCGCACCGGCCAGCGCGATGTACGGGTTCGCGTCCGCGGAACCGATACGAACTTCCAAGCGCTGCGACTTCTCGCTGCCGGGGATGAGGCGCAGGGCCGTCGTGCGGTTCTCGACGCCCCAGGTGGCGTCCAGCGGTGCCCAGTAGCCGGGGACGAGGCGCGAATAGCTGTTTACTGTCGGCGCGAACATCGCGAAGAACTCGGGCAGGTAGCGCTGCACCCCGGCCATGAAATGGGCCTGCGTAGCGCTCATGCGGTGCTCGGCGTTCGCATCGTAGAACGCCGAGCAGCCGCCAGCCCGGTCCTTGAGCGAAAGGTGGATGTGGCCGCTCTGCCCCGGGTAGTCGTGCGACCACTTGGCCATGAACGTCGCCATCAGCTTGTTCTTCTGCGCCAGCGCCTTGGTGAAGGTCTTGAAGAGGATGGCCTTGTCCGCGGCAGCCGCGGCGCGATCGACCGCCAGCGCCGCCTCGAGCACGCCGGGGCCGGTTTCCGTGTGCAGGCCCTCGATCGGCATGTCCATCTCTTCGCACATTTGCACGAGCTGGCCGTAGAAATCGGAGTTCACCGTCGAGCGAAGGACCGAGTACCCGAAGTAACCGGGCGTCCACGGCTCGAGACCGCGGTAGCCCTTCTCGCGAACCGACTGGGGCGTCTCGTTGAAGACGAAGAACTCGTACTCGAGCGCCGCGAGCGGATCGAATCCCATCGCCTCGGCCTTGGCGATCACGCGATGCAGCAGGCGGCGCGGACAGACCTGCGCGGTCGCTTCGTCGGCGAACTCCGCCAGGAAGAACAGCATGTTCTTGCCATCGGGCTGCTCGAGTGGCAGTTCGCGGCAGCTGTCGATGACCAGACGCGCGTGGGCGTCGGGATAGGCGGAATGCCACCCCGTGTACTCGACGTTGTCGTAGAGCTGGTCGTTCGAATCCCAGCCGAAGACGACGTTGCAAAACGCCAAGCCATCCTTGAACGCGGACGCGAGCTTGTCGCGGCGCACATACTTGCCGCGTAGTATGCCGTCGATGTCCGAAACGCCGAGCTTCACGTGGCTCAGGCCTCGCTCTTCGATCAGGGCCATCGCCTGCTCGGATGTCTTTAGTTCGCGGGACTTCATCAGTAACCTTTCACGAATGCGCATCAATATCGCAGTTTGTCGGATTCATCGCAACGAACCGGCGTCGTGATCGCCCAGCCGACACCGGTGGTGACTATCTGAAGGATGGCCATGGAGCTATCCATCTGCAGCGGTTGCGGCGGCACGATGCTCCAGGCTTGCAACTGCGCCTCGATCTGCCGGCCGATCAGCGTAACGTGGCGTATCGAATGAAGCCGGCCGACGCGAGGAAGCGTCGATCGAGACCGGTCCGGTCATGCGTCCTCAGGCTCCCAATCCCAGCAGCACCTCGGCGTGAAGCGCCGGAGAGGCCGAGGCAACGACCCTCCCGTCGCTGCGAGTGCCAAGCGGCCGCCCTTCCCAGTCGGTGATCACGCCGCCCGCCCCTTCGACCACCGCGACCAGTGCCAGGTAGTCGTAGGGCTGCAGGCCGGCATCGACCACGAGGTCGATCGAGCCCGACGCGAGCAACGCATAGGCGTAGCAGTCCCCGCCGAATCGGCGCATGGCCGCAGCACGACTGACGCGCTCGAACGCTTCCCGCTCGGAACCGCCGAAGATGTCGGGCGAGGTCGAATAAACCATCGCGTCGACTAGCCTTCCGACCCCACGGGTGCGGCATGGGCGCCCGTTGCATGTCGTGACCTGCCCCTTTCGGCCAAGCCAGCGCTCGTTGAGCGCGGGCACGTCGATGACGCCGAGCTGCGGCTCCCCGCGCTCAAGCAACGCAATGAGGGTGCCGAAGGTGGGCATCCCGGAGATGAAGCTCTTCGTTCCATCGATCGGGTCGATGACCCATACGTGATCGGACTGCGGCGCCAACGGCGCCTCCTCTTCGCCGAGGATGCCGTGCGTCGGATGCGTCGCGGCGATCAGCCGGCGCAGCTCGGCTTCGATTTCGCGATCGGCGCGCGTCACCGGCGAGTCGTCCGCCTTGGTCTCGATGTCGAGCTCGCTGCGAAACCAGCGTTGGGCGATTGGCCGCGCCGCATCGGCTAGATCCTCGGCGAAGGCAAGCAGCACGCTGCCCTTGTCGTTCATCGTCATCAACGAATCTCCGTGAGTTGCCGGTCGAGCACCGTGAACTTCAGTACCTCAGCCAACCAACACTTCCTTCAAGCCGGCAGCTCGCAGCGCGTTCAGCTGCTGCCTGCTCGCCTTCTTGTCCGTCACCAGGACGTCCACCCGATCGCACCCGCAGATCTGCACGCGACTGACCTCGCCCAGCTTGCTCGCGTCCGCCAACAGCACGACCTTCGACGCCCCGTCGATCATTGCCTGCGCGAATTCGGCTTCGGACAGGTGATAGCTGGACGCGCCGCGCTCGGCGCTGAACGCCACCGGCGAAAAAAAGGCGATGTCGCAAGAGAACCGCCGCATCTGGGCAAGGGTCAGTTCGCCGTAGGTGCCCGGTACGTCGGCGCCGATCTGTCCCCCGAGCAGGACGACGTCGGCCTGCTTTTGGACTGCGCGCACGGTTTGCGCGACGTCGATCGAATTTGTGACGATCGCGACGCCGTGCACGCTGGCGAGCGCCGCGGCGAAAGCCGCCGTGGTACTACCGGCGTCGATGGCGCACAGAATTCCTGGTTGAACGAGCCGGGCCGCAGCGATACCGATTCGGCGCTTCGCGTCGGAATGTGCCCGCAACCTCGCCTTGAACGGCGGCTCTGCCGCGTTCTCGGCGCGTGTGACACCGCCGTGCACGCGCTTGAGCTTTCCCGCCGCCTCCAGTTCGACGATGTCGCGCCGGACGGATTCGCGCGAGACTTTCAGCTCGTCGACGAGGCGATCGATGCTCAGTTGCTCGTTGACGGCAAGCAACGCGACGATGCGGTGATGACGATCCTTAGCCCACACGGCCCGCGCCCCCTTCGGTCTTGACGATTCGGATCGATCCGGCGAAGTGGCAGGCGGCCGCCGTTCCGTCGAGCAGGGGCCGCATCGGAGGGTCGTCCTCGCGGCACACGGTCTGTGTCATCGGGCAGCGGTTGGCGAAGGAGCAGCCCCGGGGCAGCCTGACCGGTGAAGGCGGCTCGCCTTCGAAGAGGCACGCGTCGCGCGAGAACGGCGATGGCTCGAGCGTCGGCACTGCCGAGAGAAGCGCGCGCGTATAGGGATGCTGCGGGTCGTCGAACAGGCGGGCGTTGCCTGCGATCTCGACGATGCGGCCCAGGTACATCACGGCGACGCGCGAACAGACGCGGCGTACCATGGCGAGATCGTGACTGATGAAGATGTAGGTGATCCCCCGGGTCAACTGCAAGCGCTCGAAGAGCTCGATCAGCTTGGCCTGCTCCGACGGGTCCAGTGCCGACAGCGTTTCGTCGAGCAGCAGCATCGTAGGTTCGAGCACGAGCGCCCGAGCCAGGTTGATCCGCTGGCGCTGCCCGGCCGACAGGCCCCCGGGCAGCTTCTGGTAGAGCCTGGGATCGAGCCCGACCTCGCGCATGATCGCGATCACGCGCTCGCGACGATCGGACGCGCCCAGCCCGCCGTGCAGCCGGAGTGACTCCGAGATCGTGCGTCCAACGGTCCAGTGCGCCGGAATCGACCCATAGGGATCCTGCAGCACGAGCTGCAGTTGCGAGCGCAGCGAAAAGCGCTCCGCAGCGCTCATCGTCCGCACGCCGCGCCCGGCAAACCGGATCTCTCCGGCATCCGGCATTTCGAGCCAGGTCAGGAGGCGAAGAAGCGTCGACTTGCCGCAGCCTGATTCGCCGACGATGGCCAGGCTTTCGCCCCGGCGCACGTCGAAGGTGACGCCTCGAACCGCCTGCACATCGAGCTTCGCGAACAGCGCGCCCTTGCGATGGACCGCATATGTTTTCACGGCGTTCTGGACCGACAGCACCGGCTCCGCATCGCGCTCGCCTTGCTTGTCCGGCGCAGGCGGCGCCGCGCCGGATCCCCAGATGCGAGGGATCTGCGCGACGAGTCGTTTCGCCTGCGCCGACTCGGGCCTGGCCGCAAGCCGCTCGGGCGTCGAGCGCTCGACGATGCGCCCTTCGTCGAGCACCACCAGTTGGTCGGCGAATTCCTTCACCACCGGCAACGAGGACGAGATGAACAAGAATGCCGTGTCGAGCCGCTGCCTCAGATCCTGGAACAGCCGGATGATCTGGGCGGCCACCGTGACGTCGAGCGGCTGCGTGACGTTGTCCGCGATGAGCAACTCCGCATCGGCAATTACCGCATCCACGATCGCGGCACGCTGGATCATGCCGCCCGAGAACTTGCTCGGCAGCTCATGCATGCGCTGCCGTGCTTCCGGGATACGCACGAGATCGAATAGCTCATGCACACGGTCCAGGGCGGCCTTCGGCGACACGTCCGGCTTCACCGCGCGCAGCTTCTCCGCGATCTGCGCACCGACGGGCACCGTCGGGTCGAAGATCGTCGTCGGGTCTGCTCCGACGTAGCTGATGCGGCGGCCCCTGATGCTGCGCAGGGCGCGACTGTCGGCTGCGTAAAGATCAGTACCGGCGAAGCGAACGATGCCGGCGTCGCGAACGAGCGGCTCGTCGATCCAGCCGATGAGCGCCTTGGCGAGAACGCTCTTGCCCGAACCGCTTCGCCCGATGACCCCGAGGGCGTCGCGCCTGGCGAGGGCCAAGCTGATGCCGTCGAGAACGCGTATCTGGCCACCGTGCGCGCGTGCGCAAATGCCCAGCCCTTTGACCTCCAGCAGCGGTGCCGCGCTCATGCAAGGCCTCCGAGAATGCGGTTACGCGCGCGCTCGAGGGCCACGCCCATCATGTTGACAGCCAGCAACATCACCATCAAGAACACACCCGGAAGAGATGCGACCCACCACGCGTTGATCAGATACTTGCGTCCGTCGGCAATGATCACGCCCAGCGTCGGCGTCGGCGGCTGCAGCCCGAGGCCTAGGAAATCCAGCGTCGCCTCGAAGATCATCATGCGGGCGAGATCGAGGATCGCGGCGAACGCGAGCGGAGGCAGCGCCATCGGCGCGATCATCAGCGCGAGGATCCGCAGGTCCGATGCACCCAGCACGCGCGAGGCGCGAACGTACTCCTGTTCACGCTCGGTCAGAGCCGCGGCGCGAGTCAGGCGGGCGTAGGCCGGCCAGCCTGCAAGCGCGAGCACGACGACCACCAGCCACGGCGTCGGCCGGGAAACGCCGAGGATCGTGATCGCGAGAATGATCGGCGGGATCGATAGCTGGACATCGACGATGCGCATCAGAACCGTATCGACCTTGCCGCCGCGGAACCCGGACCACAGGCCGACAGCCGATCCGAAGACGAATGCCAGTACGACTGCAGCGAGCCCGACGAGGAAGGAGATCTGCAGGCCGACCAGACTGCGCGCCAACATGTCTCTGCCGAGTTGGTCGGTCCCCAGCGGGTAAGTAGACCTGCCGCCGTCCGAGAACATTGGCGGCAGCAGCTTGTCCTTGAAGTGCATCTCTCGCGCATCCGCACCGGTCAGCCAGCCGTAGCCGAAGGCGAACACGAGCAGCAGCGCGAAGACCGTGGAGCCGACGAGAAACCACGGCGACCGACGTGTGGACAGCCAGATGCGCCGCCCAATGGAGAGTTCGCGGGCGCTCTCGACTGACGCCGAGTCACCGGGGATTGCCGAGCTGGCCATGGAAGGGGGCCTCATGACGATGGGGCGAGCTGCAGAGGATTTCGCGGATTCGGTGGGCGCGAGCGCAGAGGCGTCCATTGAATCAATACTCCAGACGGGGATCGATCAGGGCAGCCGCAAGGTCCACCATGATGTTGACGACAACGAAGATCGCGCTCGTCAGCACCGCGATGGCCTGCACGAGCGGAAAGTCGCGCTGCATCACCGCTTCGATCGTCAGCGCGCCGAGACCGGGGTAGTCGAAGATGAACTCGACGACCAGAATCCCGCCGAGCAGTGCCGACAGTTGGATTCCCAACGTATTGAGCAGTGGCACCGAGGCGCCGCGCATCGCGTGGCGGCCGATGACGACGTTCCTCGGCAGCCCGCGGACCGGGCCGATCCGCACGTAGTTCTGCGTCATCATGCCGCCCAGCGATAGAGCGAGCGAGCGAACGAACACTGGCGTGATCTCGACGGCCAGCACTAGAGCTGGAAGAACCGTGTAGATGGGCCCCTGATAGCCCACCGGCGGCAGCCATCCGAGTCTGATCGAGACGCCGAGCACAAGAAGGCCGGCGAGCCAGAAGTTCGGCATCGAGACCAGCAGCGAAGAGAAAATCAGCGCGAGCGAATCTGGCCATCGCCGGGCGTTCAGCCCTGCATGGATGCCGATCGGAATCGACACCGCCAGCGCCAACACCAGCGCAAGAGCAGCGACCTGCAGAGTCAGCGGCAGCCGTGCCTTGATCAGATCGATGACCTCGGCGCGCTCGGCGCGTGTCGGGTCATCTGCGCGACCACCGGCGACGGCGCTGGCGCCGGACTTGGGCCGGACGTACGAGGTGCCGAAGTCGCCGTGCAGGAACACCCCGCGCATATATCGAAGGAACTGCACCGGGATCGGATCGGAGAGGCCCATCTGCTTGCTGATCGCCTCGACCGCGGCTTCGTCGGCGAGACCGCCGGCGATCAGCCGCGCCGGGTTGCCGGGCCCGACGCGCAGCAGACAGAAGACGATCAGCGATGCGAGCATCACGATCAGAAGCCCCTGGAGACAGCGGCGAGCAAGAAAGGTGAACGTGTAGGCCATCGCCGCTTTTTCGTTGGTCGCTCAACCGACGCTGACCTTCGCGAAGTCAACCTGGCCGGACGGGGTAATGAGGACGCCGGTCAGCCTCGACGACATCGCATGCAGCATGTTGGAGTTGAAGAGGACAAGGTTGGGCATCTTCTTGGCGATGACCGGCAGCACCTCCTGCTGCAGCACGGCACGGCGCAGGTCGAGCGTCGGCGCGACCACCTCCTTCGCAATCGCGGCATCGATCTCCGGGTCCTTCACGCCCGTGATGAGTGCGATCTTCGACTGGTACTGAAGCACGATCTGGGGGTCAGGCTCCGGTGTCGCGACCGCCCAGCCGCCGTCGATCATGTGGCCGGCGTTCGGGTTGTAGTACCGGTCGTTCCACGCGGCGACCTCCATCACGGTGAGCTTGACCGGGAAGCCCTGCGCCTGAAGCATCTCCGTGATGGCCTCGCAATACTCCTTGGTCTTGGGATAGAAGCCGGTCGAAGTGATGTACTCTAGCTCTGGCAATCCCTTCCCGTTCGGATAGCCAGCCTCCGCGAGGAGCTTCTGGCAAAGCGCCGGATCGAACTTTCCGTAGTCTGGCAGCGGCATATAGCCGACCTTCTGAGGCGGCAACAGGCAGTCAGCGGCGTAACCCGCGTCGGAAACGATGCCGAGCACGGCGTCACGATCGATGGCGGCCGCCGCGGCGCGGCGCACTCGCCAGTCGTCGAAGGGCTTGCGGTTGCAGCGGAAATGCAGGTACTTGTTCTCCGTCGACTTGACCTTGCTGACCGCGATGCCGGGCTTGCTTTCGAGCGTCTGGTACTGCTCGGGCTCGAGGCGCTCGATGAATTCGGCCTCGCCGGAAAGAAGTGCGAGCACGCGCGCGTTGCCGTCCGGCACATGGCGCACGATCACCTTCTTGACCGCCGGTTTCTTGCCCCAGTGCTCGGCATGCGCCTCGAACGCGAAGCCGTTGCCCTGCAGGCCCGCGTACTTGTAGGGGCCGGTGCCATTCATGCCGGTCTGCAGCACCTTTGGATTGGCAACATCCTTGGCCCTTAGAATGGGCGAATAGAACTGCAGGAACAGGAAGGTGTCGATCGTCATCATCGCCTCCTTGGAGTTGATGACGAGCGTGTACTTGTCCTCGACCGTCGAGCGGATGGGCGCGGCATAGAACGAGCGCGCGACCTTCGGGCGGCTGTAGTGCTCGAAGCTCGCCTTCACGTCCTCGGCAGTCAGCTCGCCGCCGTCGTGGAACCTGACGCCCTTGCGCACACGAATGCGCACGCTGTACGGATCGAGGATCTCGTACGCCTCCGCCAGGCGCAGTTCCGGCTTCGTCGGATCGGAGTTCGGCGCAAGCGGATAGATCATCAGATAGTCGTAGACCAGGTACTCGCAGTTGATGTTGGCCAGCGTTGTATTGGCGGACGGGTCCCAGTTCCCGGTCGTGTTCTCGGCCATTAGCCAGCGCACCGTGCCGGGCTCGCCCGCGGCATGGGCGCTCCGAAGGAACGGGTTCGCAGCCAGCGTCCCGGCAGCGGTGGTTCTAAGAAACCTGCGACGGTCAATACTCATGGCGATCTTTCTCAGTGTGGGTGGTAGCAAACGGTTCGGAAGGACCGAGTACCCATCCCCCGGCAAAGCCAGGGGGTCTCCCGAGCGGATTAGACTTACAGAGCGACCAACGCCTCCTCCCAGCGCGGGTGCGCGATGGCATGGCGCGTTCTCAGAAAAAGAAGTTCCGAGTACTTGGCAAAGTCGAACGGGATGGTCGAGATTCGGGCCTGCAGAGCAGCCCACAGGCTCCAGACGACTCCGGCAACGCCGATGTAGAGGTTGATACGCGCCTCGGCCGCGTCGGTATGGCGCCCGTCATGCGTTTCGATCATTTCCCGCAAGCCTTCCTCCCCCAGGAATGTCTCGCAGGCGAACACGGCCAGATCCCAGTGCGGATCGTTGTTCGACGCGTATTCCCAGTCGATGATCTTGACGTTGTGCTGGGCGTCGACCATGTAGTTGGTGACGTAGGCGTCGTTGAAGCACGCCGCCAGCGGCATGCCTGCCGCCTCGATCGCGCGCCGAGCCCTATCGCATTGCCAGAGCAAGGTCTCGAGATCGGGAGGGAGCCGCGCGCCGTGCTGCAAAGCCAGCCCGAGGCGGAGGTCGAGTTGGTCGAAGCCGGTCAGCTTGCGCGAAAGGGTCTGCGTTTCGTGCACCGCTTTCAGCGCGAGCGCGACATTGCTGCGAATCGACTTGTCGAGCAGGTCGCCGACGTTGCAGCTCCGGTAGCCTTCGAGGAACTCGTGGACCTCGATGCCCTCGTCTTCGATGTGGTGCAGCACCTGCGGGCCGACGCCGGCAGCCGCCGCCTTGACCGCGGCCTCGAACGCTGTCGCGCGGTCGATGAACACTTCGGTGCCCGCGCCGGGCAGCTTCATGAAGTAGTTGCGGCGCTCATCCTCCAGGAACACTTTCCAGTTGAGGTTCGTGATGCCGCCGTCGATGCGTTGATAGCTCAGCGGCCGACCACGCCATTCGGTAATGCGCGCGATCGCAGCCTCCAATCTTTGCTCTGCTTCGGTCGTACCTTGTCCGGGCCTCATCGCCTTACCCTTCCTCAGATGCGCCGCAGCAAGGCGGCGATGTCCCAACGAGCGAGCCAGAAGGCGCAACGCACGAAGCGGTTCCGTGCGTACTTGTAGAACTCAATCGAGTTGCGCCGGGTGCGGTAGTGCGCGACCAGCGCCCAGCAGCCCCACAGGAAGTCGTCGACGACCATGTACAGCTGGACGCGCGCGGTGATTGCCGCGTCACGCTTGCCGAGGTAGAGCTGCACCATCTCCGCAACCTCTGTGTCGAAGCTGCAGGACTCGATGCAGGAGCCCGCCAGGTCATAGTGAGGATCGGCGTTGACCGCACGATCGAAGTCGACCAGCTTCACGGCGCCTCGGGGCCCAAGCATCAGGTTCGAGGTCGCCGGCTCGCCGTGCGTCGGCGCGAGATCGGTGCCGGCGGCATTGAAGGCCTGCTCGACGCGCTCGACCCAGTCGACCAGGGTGTGAAAGCCTTGCGGCGCAACCCAGCCGGGGCCTGAGCCGGCGCGATCGGCTCGAAGACGGCGCAAGGCCTCGCGATGGAGCGCGATCGTCTCGAATGGGCTGCGCGTGCGCGCGAGTAGCCCGCTTGCGTGCCAGTTGCGCTTTGCAGCGAGCATCGCGGCGCGGACGGTTTGGTCGTCCAAGTCGGGCCTCAGCGCCATGCGCCAGTCCGGTGCCGCCAGCAGTTCGTAGAGCAAGGCGCCGTTCGCCGGATCGTCGGCGAGGAACTGAGGCGCCAAGCCGAGCGCCGCCGCCTTCCTGCTTGCGTCCACCGTGGCCGGATGATCGAAGCGATCGATGCCGTCGTCGGAAATCAGCTTGAGGAAGAACGCGGGCGGCGCACCTTCGGACGCGACGGCGAATGGGAGCGAATCGATCGCCAGATGCATGGGCATCAGCACCGGGCCCGCCAGCATCGCGTAGCTCGGCGCGGCGCCGACCACGCTCGCCAACGCGCGCAATGCGCGCTCGGCCCGCCATTCGTCGTCGCTCGCGGCACTTCCGAGTGGGTTCATCGGTCTGGTCCTGGTCGATCAGTGGTGAGTCGCCAGCACATTCTGTGCCATAAATCACCTCAAATCCACGATTCGTGGTATGCACAAAATACCTCATCTACATAAATTATTGTCAAGCGTTCGACCTCGGTGCGATACTAGTTGGAACCCTAGCTGCGCGCATTGAAAGGCACCTATGTCGACGCAAGACCTCTGCAATCTGACGGCCGCTGAACTGATGAAAGGCTATGCGGCCCGCACCTTTTCTCCCGTAGAGGTGCTGAAGGCGGTGCTGGCGCGCAGTTCGAGCGTGAACCCGCACATAAACGCCTATTTCCACATCAGTCAGGAAGAGGCGATCGTCGCCGCGCGGGAATCGGAGCGCCGTTGGATGCGGGGCGAGGCCGCCGGCGAACTCGACGGCGTCCCGGTGTCGATCAAGGACAGCGTCGCGGCGAAAGGTATGCCGATGTGGCGCGGTTCCAAGGCCTACATGGACCGTCCAGCTTCGACGCACGATGCACCGCCGACGGCCCGACTGCGCGAATCGGGTGCAATCGTCTTCGCCAAGGCGACGATGCCCGATCTGGGCATGCTTGCGGCCGGCATCAGTTCTGCACACGGCATCACCCGCAATCCGTGGAACCTCGCGTTCAACACCGGCGGCTCGTCCAGCGGAGGTGGCGCAGCCGTTGCGGCACGGCTCGGGCCGCTGGCCGTCGGCAGCGACATCGGCGGCTCAGTGCGTTCGCCCGCATCGCTGTGCGGCCTCGCAGGGCTCAAGCCGACGCAGGGGCGGATACCGCACCTGCCGCCCAGCCCCATCCGTTCTGCAGGGCCCCTCGCGCGCACCGTCGAGGATGTGGCGCGCCTTCTGACGGTGCTGGCAAAGCCCGATGCGCGCGACCATGGGAGTCTGCCGCCGGAGAACGTCGCGTACCACGAGCGCCTCGGGCGCAGCGTGAGGGGCCTGAAGATCGGCTTGATGCTCGATGCGGGATTCGGGATGCCCGCCGAACCCGCGGTGCGCGACGCCGTGGGGACTGCAGCCGGCGTGTTGCGGTCGGCCGGCGCGAATGTGCAAACGATGAAGCCGCTGCTCTCCATCGATCCGATGCCGGCGATCGATGCCATCTTCAGCGTGCGCGCGCGCATCGAGCTCGATCATCTGCCGCCGGAGCGCCGGGAGATGGTTCACCCGCTCGTCTTGGCGCTGTGCAGCCGAGCCCAAGGGATGAGCGCGGAGGCCTTCGGCGAGTTCGGCGACACGATGGAAGGCATCAAGGCGAGCGTCATCGCGGCGACCGCCGCGTACGACTACGTGATCTCGCCGGCCATGCCGGTGGTCAACTACCCCGCCGACCTGCCGGCACCTCAAGGGCAGAGCCCGCTCAGCGTCATCCCGTTCGTTAGCCTGTTCAACCAGACGGGGCAGCCGGCCGCGGTGGTCTGCTGCGGCTTCGACGATCGCAAGCTGCCGATCGGCATGCAGATCATTGGCCGCCGCTTCGACGATCTGGGGGTGCTCCAGGTGGCGTCGGCCTACGAGCGCGCCAGAGGCTTCGAGATGTCGTGGCCGGCGCTCTGAGCCGACCCGGCAAGCGCTTCGTTGCCGTCGCAGGTCCGATCCGGGCGATGCGCTGCGATCGGGCCGTTCCACTCAAAACCGTGCTGGATTCCAAGTGCAGGGTCTCGAGCGACATGTCCCAGAACGTCACTTCCCCCTTGGCCGACGGACGCATCAGGCGCGAGCCCAAGATTCCAGGGATGACGATCACCAGGTCGCCGAAGCGTTCAGAGATGTCGACTCCCCGTCGATGCGACGGGCCACTTGTGTGAAGGGCGCCGACTCGAGCCCACAGGGCCAGAAGTGTGTCGGGCAAGCCATTGAAGAAAAACTTGACTCAACTCATGCAAATTCTGTCCAGTCAAGGAATCTAGCCAAGGCTCAAAGAGCCCAGGACCACGGCCCGCGCCCGCAGACGCGGGCACCAGAAACAGCGTTAAATTCAACGCTATTCCCGCTAGAACTGCCGCAGCCGCAGCGAGTCGATCGAGTGGTCGGCCGCCTTGCGCAGCACGACGTTGGCGCGCTCGCGCGTCGGTTCGATGTTGTCGCGCAGGTTGACCAGATTGATCTCGGCCCAGATCCTGCGCGCGACGGCGGTCGCCTCGTCGGTGTTCAGGTCCTTGTAATGATGGAAGTACGAATCCGGATTGCGGAAGACCGTCCGCTGCAGCGACAGGAAGCGATCGATGTACCAACGCTCGATGTATTCGACGGCCGCGTCGACGTAGATCGAGAAATCGAAGAAATCCGAGACGATCAGGCTCGGCGCCGTGCGGTACGCCGGGTCGAGCGTCGCCGGCTGCAGCACGTTCAATCCCTCGAAGATCAGGATGTCGGGCTGTTCGATGATCAGGCTCTCGTTCGGCACGATGTCATAAGCGCGATGCGAATACACGGGAGCGGTGATGCGCGCCTTGCCGGCCTTCGCGTCGGCCAGGAACTGGATCATCCGCCGCCGGTCGTAGCTTTCCGGAAAGCCCTTGCGGTCGAGCAGGTCGCGCGCCTTGAGCTCGTCCAGCGGATACAGGAACCCGTCGGTGGTGACCAGCGCGACCGACGGATGGTCGGGCCAGCGCGCGAGCAGCGCCTGCAGCACGCGCGCGAACGTGCTCTTGCCGACGGCCACGCTGCCGGCGATCGCGATCACATAAGGACGATTGCCGACCAGCCTGCCGAGGAACTCGTCCTTGACGCCACTCAGGCCGCGCGCCGAACGGAAATGCAGGTTCAACAAGCGCGACAGCGGCAGGTAGACGTCCTCGACGTCGGCCATCGATACCTGGTCGTTGACGCCGCGCAGCGACGCGAGGTCGGCCTCGGACAGCGTCATCGGCGTGCTCGAGCGCAGCCTGGCCCACTCGTCGCGCTCGAAATCGATGTAGGCCGAATACTCGGCCGGAGGCGGCTCAACCATGACGGATCGCTCGTGAGGGGCCGGGCGGCGGCCGAACTTCGAGATGACGCCGGCCCGCGAACGCCATGGCGACATCCGCGGGACGAACGACGATCGCGAAACCGCCGCAACGATAACAAAGAACGCGCCGCACCGCGTCAATTTCGGTCACGACGGCTCGGCGAGACTTCGACGATAATCGAGGATGGGTACGAACCCGCGAGCATTTCGTCACGCCCGATGACACGCGGCGTCAACCTCACGCAAGGAGATTTCACGACGATGATCGACGTTCACTACTGGCCGACGCCCAATGGATGGAAGATTTCCATCATGCTGGAGGAAGCGGGGCTGCCGTACCGGATCCTGCCCGTCGACATCGGCCGCGGCCAGCAGTTCGAGCCCGAATTCCTCGCGATCTCGCCGAACAATCGCATTCCTGCGATCGTCGATCACGACCCGCCATCGGGCGCCGCGCCGGTGTCGATCTTCGAGTCCGGCGCGATCCTGCTCTATCTGGCCGAAAAAAGCGGGCAATTGATGCCGAGCGAGCTGGCGGCGCGTTATCGCGTGATCCAGTGGGTGATGTGGCAGATGAGCGGGCTCGGGCCGATGGCCGGGCAGAACGGGCATTTCCTGCTGTACGCGAACGAGAAGATCCCGTATGCGATCGAGCGTTACGGCAACGAAGTGCGCCGGCTGTACCGCGTGCTCGACGAGGCGCTGGCCGACAGCGAATACGTGGCCGGCGACTATTCGATCGCCGACATCGCCTGCTTTCCGTGGATCATGACGCACAAGGCGCAGGGCCTGACGCTGGAAGACTACCCGCACGTCAAGCGCTGGTTCGCGACCGTTCGCGCGCGTCCGCGCGTGCAGGCGGGGCTGGCCGTCGGCGCCGATCTGAAGGCCGGCAAGACGATGGATGACGAAACCCGCCGGCATCTGTTCGGCAAACAAGCAGGAACCCCCGCACCATGATCGAATTCTTCTTCGACTGTTCCAGCCCGTGGACTTATCTCGCGTTCCACAACATCCAGCCGCTGGCGCGCGAGCTCGACGCGCCGATCCGCTGGCGGCCGGTCCTGGTCGGCGGCATCTTCAACACGATCAACCCGAGCGTGTACGCGTCGCGCGAAAATCCGATCCCGGCCAAGGCCGCGTACATGAAGAAGGATCTTCGCGACTGGGCCGACCTGTCGAAGCTGCCGATCCATTTTCCGCCGGACGTGTTCCCGGTCAACAGCGTCAAGGTGATGCGCGCGTGCATCGCGCTCGAACCCGAAGGCAAGCTCGTCGATTTCGCGCGGGCCGCGTTCGAGCTGTATTGGGGCGAGAACCAGGACATCTCGCAGGACGCGGTCGTCGAGAAGGTCTGCCAGCGGGCCGGCGTCGACGCCGCGCGCGTGTTCGAAGCGATCGCGCAGCCGGCGATCAAGGACGCATTGCGCGAGAACACCGACGAAGTGATCCGCCGCGGCGGCTTCGGCTCGCCGACGATCTTCATCGGCGACGACATGTACTTCGGCAACGACCGGATGCCGCTGATCCGCGCGGCGATCGAGCGGGCGCGGCGCTGAGAGGCTGAGAGCCGGCGTTCCCGCCGGCCGGCCTCCGTTCGGCTGCTCGAAGCGTCAGCGCCCGAATCTCGGCGCGCGCTTTTCCAGGTTGGCCCGGACCGCGTCGACCTGGTCCGGCGAGCCGATCAACTCGTCCTGCGCGCCATCGGCCATCTTGCCGAAGTTGCCCATGTCCAGGCCCGCGCAGAAAGCCCGTCCCTCGCCCGACAGCACGATCGCGCGGACCTCATCGTCGCGGCCCAGGCGTTGGCCGACCTCGATCAACTGATCGAACATCGCGTGGTCCAGCGCGTTCATCTTGTCGGCGCGCGACAGGCGCACGTCGGCCACGTGATCGCGGATCGTCACGCTCAGGCGATCGCCCGGCGCGGCGGTGGGCGGCGCGGAGCCAGAGGTCATCGCCATCGTCTCCATCGAACGTCCGGCTCGATGCGGACGGTTTGCGGCGGCGCACCGCCGCGGGATCGCGGTTCGCGAGATTGCTATTCTACGGTCCGGCCCTTTTCTTCAACGCCGATCGCCCTTCGCCAGGACATGCGCATGGATGCCCCGACACGCTTGGTCACCACCGAACTGCTGCCGCAGTACGAGCACCACAATCTCGCCGCGATGGAGCGGCTCGCCACGGCCTCGCCGTTCGACGTGGCCGTCGACACGTTCATCTTCCTGCGCCACGGGCAGACCAACGGCAACCTGCACAGGATCTTCCAGCCCGAGGACATCCCGCTGAACGAGAACGGCCTGGCCCAGGCCGAGCGCGCCGCGTCGATGCTCGAAGGCGAGCCGGTCGATCAGATCTACGCGAGCCCGATGCGCCGGGCCTTCCAGACCGCGCAGGCGGCCGCCCGCGTCACCAACGCGGCGCTCGCGCCCGAGGACGGGCTCAAGGAACGCTGGTTCGGCGACCTGGTCGGCACCTCGTCGCTGAACCTGGACTGGGGCTTCGATCCGCCGAACGGCGAGCGGCTCGCCGACTTCGTGGCCCGCGTGCGCGAGAGCAGCGCCCGCCGGCTCGGCGAATCGCCGCAGCGCAGGACGATGCTGGTCGCGCACGGCGGCGTGCTGTACGCGCTGGCCTTCGCGCTGCGCGCGGTGATCGAGCCGGTGTTCATCGAGAACGCCACGCCGCTGCGCTTCGCGCGCGAGTCGGGCCGCTGGATCATCACGCCGCTGGGGCTCAGCGACAGCCGGCTCGGCGCCAGCGGCGTCTGACCAAGGCCTGGCCACCCAGGGATCGAGCCGGCGCTCGACGCGGTCGATGCCCGGGTTTCGCGCGGAGAACCGGCGATGAGCGGCGACGCCGATCGGTTGCGGCCGCATCCGCCGCTTCGCTTCGACGACGGAGCGGTCTGGAGCCCGTTGTTCGGCGACGTGTTCAAGAGCCGCGACGGCGCGTTCGCCGAATCGCGCGCGGTGTTCGTCGACGGTTGCGAGCTCGCGGCGCGCTGGCGCGGACGGCGCGCCTTCACGGTGCTCGAGATCGGCTTCGGGCTCGGCGTCAATTTCCTGTCGACGCTGGCGCGCTGGCGCGACGACCCGTCGCGCAGCGAGCGGCTGGTGTTCGTCTCGATCGACAAGCATCCGGTCGACGCGGCCGATCTGCGGCGCGCGCTCGACACGCTCGGCGCAGCGGCCGTCGGACCGGGCGCGGCCGAGGACTTCGACGCGCTGTGCGAGCAGTGGCCGCCGCCGCTGCCCGGCCTGCACCGCCTGGTCTTCGCGCGGCGGCGCGTCGTGCTGCTGCTGGCGTTCGGCGATTGCGGCCGGATGCTGCCCCGCCTGTCGCTGGCCGCGGACGCGGTCTACCTGGACGGGTTCGCGCCCGCGCGCAACCCCGATGCCTGGACCGAGCAGACGATGCGCGCGATCGCCCGCCTGTGCCGGAGCGATGCCCGCCTGTCGACCTACACGGCCGCCGCCGCAGTGCGGAGAGCATTGCACGATGCCGGCTTCGACGTGCGGCGGGTGGCGGGCTTCGGCGGCAAGCGCGAGCGGATCCAGGCCGTGCGGCGGCCGCTTCCGGGTGCCGCGCGGCGGAGGGCAGCCGAGGCTGAGGGCGCCGCGCGCCCCGATCCGGCACCCGTCGCGAACATCGATGCGGCGTCCGCCGTTGGTACTGATCCGGCGGTACCCGCACCGCCCGATGCGGACCAGGATGCCGGGCCGACCGCCCGCGACGCGATCGTCGTCGGCGCCGGACTG
>JASGFT010000079.1:0-21703 GCA_047605425.1 Burkholderiaceae bacterium
CCGGCGGGTGTGCTCTTCATGGCCGAGCATCAGGTACTGCACGCAGGTCTCGGCCGTGGCCTGGTGGCCGGCACGCCGGTACATGCGGCTCAACTCGAACCCGCGCGACAGCGAGATGTGCACCGCATGGGCCCGCGCGCCGGTGAGGGCACCCAGCTCGTAGACACGTGCGGTGGCGAGGTTCTCCACCAGTGGGGTGTGGGCGCGCAGGAAGGCGTCCCAGCCGGTGTCGCCCGCGGCGGTCAGCCTCGCGATGTTGGCCCGGGTCAGCTCCTGGTCCTGGTTGTGCACGCCGCAGGCCAGGCCCGACGGGGCGATGAGGCGCATCGCGTCGTAGAGCACCTGGTCGTTGATGCGGGGAAAACGGTCGGGGTTGGCCTCGAAGGTCGAGAACTTGAACGCGCAGGCGCCGGATTCGATCAGCCCGCCGCCGCCTGCATGCCATGCGTGTCGTTCAGCGTGCCGAACAGCGCGACATCGACATGGCAATCCCGTTCGACTTCGGCGATCTTGGCATCGAGCTGCGGGCGGGAAGCGACCGGCTCCGGATCGTCGTAGGGCATGTCGACCATCACCGTGATGCCACCGGCCGCCGCTGCCCGGGACGCCCAGCCGAGACCTTCCTGATTGGCCTGGCTGCCCGAATGCACCTGCCCGTCGATCACGCCCGGCAGGAGCCCGCGGGCATCGACCGATTGCGCGCCGGCCGGCGCGCCGCCTGCTCCGCAGACACCGCGGGCGGCGATCCTGCCGTCGCGCACACCGAGCCATCGGCCTGCACGCCGTCGGCATCCACGATGTTGCCCCGCACCACCAGATCGAAATCCGCCATCGCCGTCCCAGTACCGTCGCATCCGTCCGAGTCGTTTTCAGTGTATGGAGCGGCCGGATCGATGTCCTATACTCTTTTTACCGCAGCTCATAACAAGATGTTAAGGAAATCGATTCGGACACCCCGGACCAAAGCGATGTCGATCAATCTGCGCCAGATCGAAGTGTTCCGGACGATCATGCTGACCCGCTCGATCAGCGGCGCGGCGCGGGCGCTGCACGTGTCCCAGCCCGCCATCAGCCGCATGGTGTCGCATACCGAACAGCGACTCGGCCTGAAGCTGTTCGAGCGGATCAAGGGACGGCTGTACCCCACGCCGGAAGCCGAGCTACTCTGAAGTCAGCGCCGTCTACAACGGCATACAGCGGGTGAACCAGGTTTCCGAGGCACTGCTGGACAATCGCTCCGGAGTGCTGCGCATCGCCTGCAGCGCCAACCTGAGCCAGTCGCTGCTGCCGCGCACCGTCCAGGCGTTCCTCGAGCGGTATCCGGACGTGCGCATCGTGCTGCAGACCCGCTCCCCAGGCGCTGCTGGAGGATCTGTTCGCGCAGCGGGTGGAACTGGGCGTGGCCTACATGCCGGTCGGCCATCCGGCGCTGGCGACCGAACTGCTGTACGAGAACCGGATCGTCGCGGTGCTGCCGGCCCGGCATCGGCTGGCCCGGAAGAAGACGGTGCATATCGACGAACTGGTCGACGAACCGTTCATCGGCTACGCCAGCGACATCCCGGTCGGACAGCTGGTGCGCCAGCTCTATCGGGACTCTCCACGGATGCCGCAGCCGACGGTGGAGGTCGAGCAGGTGCACGTCGCCTGCGGCATGGTGGAGGCGGGCATCGGCATCGCGCTCGCCGACGAGCAGACCATCGAGGGCCGTAGCTGGCGCAATCTGGTCACCCGGCCGATCACGCCCGATGCGCCGATGCCGGTGCACGTGTTCTATCCGGTGTACAAGCCTTTGTCCCGGGCGGCGCAGTCGTTCGTCGAAGCGCTGAAGGCGCCGCAAGCCGCCGGCTGACGAGCGAGCCGGCGGGCGAACCGGCGGACGGACCGCCAGTTCACCAATGCGCCGGTTCGCTCAGCGCACGAACCCGGCCGGCCTGGAGAAGCGCACGTCCGGCTTGACCGAATGCTCGCGCTCGAGCTGCTCCAGGAACAGCAGCGGCTCGGGCGTCTCGTCGAACAGCACGTACTGGCGCTTCACGGCCGCGAAGTCCCCCGGCGTCAGCAGATCCAGCGCGCGCAGGCGCTTGCTCAACACGGCATCCAGCCGGCTGGCATCGCCACCGAGCACCTCGGTCACGAACATCCGCTCGCGCTGCTCGGGCTTCAACGCCAGGAAGCGGATCTTGAACCGGCGCAGCGCCGCCTCGTCGATCCGGTCGAACAGGTTGGTGGTGCAGATGAAGATGCCGTCGAAGCGCTCCATACCCTGCAGCATCTCGTTGACTTCGCTGACCTCGTAGTTGCGCTGGGCCCAGGCGCGGCTCTGCAGGAAGCTGTCGGCCTCGTCCAGCAGCAGCACCGCCTCTTCGCGCCGCGCGCTGGCGAACATCGCCGCCATCTGCTGTTCGGTCTCGCCGACGTACTTGCTGACCAGGTCGGACGCGCGCTTGATCATCAGCGGCCGTTCGAGCGTGCGCGCGATGTGCTCGGCGAGCCCGGTCTTGCCGGTACCCGGCAGGCCGTAGAAGCACATCGTCGCGCGCGGCTTGCTCTTGAGGCCGGCCAGGATCCGCTCGACCGGATAGCGCGACTCGACGTTCAGCAGCGACAGGTCGTACTGCGTCAGCGCCAGCCGGAAATCCTCGCCGTCATCGCCGCGCTGGCCCAATGCGCGGTCGGCGTGCGACAACTGCCGCTCGATCAGCGATTCGATCGAATCGTCCAGGTGCGCGGACGCCAGGCGCGCGAAACGCGCGGCCGACTGGATCTGCGCGGGCGTGATCGCGCGCCGCGTCGCGATCCGGCCGATGAACGCGTCGCTGACGCCCATCTCGGCCAGGTACTTGCGCGCGATGTTCTCGCGCACGCGCTGCGGCGGATTGGCCAGCTCGAGATGGAACTGGAAACGGCGGCGGTAGGCCGGGTCGATCTGGTTGATCGAGTTCGAGATCCAGATCGTCGCGACCGGATTCTGCTCGAGCGTCTGGTTGATCCAGGCCTTGCCGTTGACGGCGCCGCCGCGCGGCTCGTCCTGCCCGAGCAGGCCGGCCAGTTCGTGCGCGACCGGCGGGAACACGTCCTCGACCTCGTCGAACAGCACCGCCGCGCTCGGCCGCCCGCGCAGGAACGCCTGCGACACCTGCAGCGAGCGGTAGCGCTCCTTGCCCGACAGGCTGTTGCCGTCCTTGTCCAGGCAGTCGACCTCGTACAGCTCGAGCCCGGACATCTGCGCGACCAGCTTCGAGAACTCGGTCTTGCCGGTGCCGGGCGGGCCGTAGACCAGCACGTTGACGCCCTTTTCCTGCGTCGCGGCGGCGGCCTTGAGCATCGCGACCAGGTAGCGCCCGTCGTCGCCGACGTGCGGGAAGTCGTCGATCGACAGGTGCGTGTGCCCGGCCGGCCGCGTGAACGCCGCCATCATCGACGATTCGTCCGGATACTCGGCGGTCAGCACGCCGAGCAGCTTGTCGGACACGCGCATCAGGTCGCCCAGGTCGGTGATCGAGTGTTCGGCGATCGGCGTTTCGATCAGCCCCAGCGATTCGAGACGGCCGCCGCTCTTGAGCGCGACCGCGACGTCGCCGGCGTTCAGGCCCAGCACCTGGGCGAGCATGCCGTAGGCCTCCTGCGCGCTCGACGACTTGCAGTCGACCAGCACCGGCCGCAGGTCGCGCTGGTACTTGCACAGCGACGCGTGCTGCAGGATCGCGCGCTCGGCATCGGACAGGCCGAGCACCGCCGACAGCATCGCGATGTTCTCGATCAACCGGATGCGGCTCTTGGCCAGTCGCGCATCGTGCGCGGCGACGCTGACCTGGAAGACCGACAACAGGTCCTTGGCGTGGATCTTGACGAACTCGTCGAGGTAGTAATACAGCGACGCATCGTCGTACAGGCCGTTCCAGGTTCCGTAGCGGACCATGAAGTCGTCGATGTTGAGCTTGCCCGCGTCGGCCCAGGCCGGCGCGTCGGCGCAGCGGCGCACGAGAAAATCGCGCAGCTTGACCAGGATCGGCTCGGGCCAGACCAGGTAGCGGCCGGTCAGCGTCACGACGTTGTTGACGTCGCGCCGCAGATTGAACTTGGCGCCCAGCGTGAGGATCGTCTTGAGCGCGAAGCGCGCGCACAGCAGGTCGAGCGGCCCGGCGAACTCGAAGGCCGGCGACATCAGCAGGCGCTCGCCCTGGCGCTCGGCGAGCACATCGGCCCGCCGATCGATGCCGGCGCGACGACCGTCGCCGACGGGGGCGGCTTGCTGCGAGCGGCGCTGCTTCATCGTCGACATTCCCCTGGCAGTGGTCGGCGCTGATCCGGAGCGCGGCGCCGATTCGCCCTTTCACGATAACACCTGCGCGGGCGGCCTGCAGCCAGTGCACGCTCACCCGAGGATGGTCCGAACCGAGGGGCGCGAGAGGCGCGGAGGCGCGCCGAAGAGTGCCGGGAGGCGCGCCGAAGACAGCGGCCGGCGGGGGTCAACGGCCCCCGCCGCGGCGGACCGCTCAGGCGGCCTGGATGAAGCGCTGCAGGTGGTAATCGGCGTCACCGAAGCGGCGCGCCAGCAGCGTCAGCAGGCGGAACGTGTGGCTGACCTTCAGCTCTTCGGTCATGCCCATGCCGCCGTGCAATTGCACGGATTCCTGGCTGACGTGGCGGCAGGCGTCGGCGACCTTGACGCGGGCGGCCGAGACCAGGCGACGACGCTCGGCGGCCGGCTTCTCGCCGTTGACCGAGGTGCAGGCCAGGTAGACCATCGAGCGCGACTGCTCGGCCGAGATCGTCATGTCGACCATCCTGTGCTGCAGCGCCTGGAAGCTGCCGATCGGCACGCCGAACTGCTTGCGCGTCTTGATGTACTCGAGCGTCGCGCCGTTCGCGTACTGCATCGCGCCCAGCGCCTGCGCGCAAAGCACGGCGCTGGCGAAATCCAGCGCGTCGTCGATCGTCTCGAAGGCCTCGCCGGCCTTGCCCAGCAGCGCGGCGCCCGGCACCTGGACCTCGTTGAGCTCGATGTCGGCCGCGCGCGCGTCGTCGAAGGTGCGCGCCGCGGCCAGCGACACGCCCGCCTGCTGGCGATCGACGATGAACAGGCTGATGCCGGCCTCGTCGGACGCGCCGCCCGAGGTGCGGGCCGACACGATGAGCTTGTCGGCCAGCGGCGCGCCGAGCACCGCGATCTTCTTGCCGGACAGCGCCCAGCCGTCGCCCTGCTTGACGGCCTTGGCCGCGACCTGCGCGCGCTCGTAGCGCGCGTCGGCCTCGCCGTGCGCGAACGCCAGCTTCAGCTTGCCTTCGGCGACGGCCGGCAGGATCTCGGCCTTCTGCGCGTCCGAGCCGGCCAGCGCGACCAGGCGCGCGCCGAGCACGACGGTCGGCAGGTAGGGCTCGACGACCAGCGCGTCGCCGAAGGCTTCCATCACGCCGATCAGGTCGACGGCCGTGCCGCCGAAACCGCCGTGCTCGGCCGGCAGCGGCAAGGCCAGCAGGCCCATCTCGGCGAACGCCGCCCAGACCTGCGGGTCGCAGCCGTCGCCCGCCGCGAGCCGCTTGCGGCGGGTCTCGAAGTCGTACTCCTTGTCGACGTAGCGGCGCACGCTGTCGGCCAGCAGTTGCTGTTCTTCGGTGTACTGGAAATTCATCGATCAGTCTCCCATTCGGAAATGCTTCGGATTCGGGGCGGCAGGGCTCACAGCCCCAGGACCATCTTGGCCAGGATGTTGCGCTGGATCTCGTTCGAGCCGGCGTAGATCGACGCCTTGCGATAGTTCGCGTAGCGCGGGGTCAGCCAGGCCTTGTACGTATCCAGCGAGGTGTTGCCGTCGACGGCCTGGAATTCCTCGGCCAGAGGGCCGATCGCGTCGACGGCCAGCTCGGTCAGCGCCTGCTGGATCTCGGTGCCCTTGATCTTCAGGATCGACACCTCCGAGCCCGGCGGCTTGCCGCTGCGCACCATCTGGTCCAGAAAGCGCAGGTTCGTGATCTCGAGCGCGATCAGCTCGACCTCGACGCGGGCCAGCCGGTCGCGCCAGCGCTGATCGTCGATCATCGGGCGGCCGCCGCCGGCCGGCTGAAGCGACGCGAACTCCTTGAGCAGGGCCACGTTGCGGCGCGACACGCCGATCTGGCCGGTGCCGAGTCGCTCGTGGCCGAGCAGGAACTTGGCGACGGTCCAGCCCTTGCCCTCTTCATGGACGAGGTTCTCGGCCGGCACCTCGACGTTCTCGAAGAACACCTCGTTGACCTCGTGCCGGTCGCCCATCAGCAGCAGCGGCCGCACGGTGATGCCCGGCGTCTTCATGTCGATCAGCAGGAAGCTGATGCCTTCCTGGCGCTTCGGCGAATCCGAATCGGTACGCACCAGGCAGAAGATCCAGTCCGCGTAGTGGCCCAGCGTCGTCCAGATCTTCTGGCCGTTGACGATGTATTTGTCGCCGCGGCGCTCGGCGCGCGTCTTCAGCGACGCCAGGTCCGAGCCGGAGCCGGGCTCGGAATAACCCTGGCACCAGAAGTCCTCGGCGTTGTAGATGCGCGGCAGGAAGCGCTTCTTCTGCTCGGGACTGCCGAACTGGATCAGCACCGGGCCGCACATCGACAGGCCGAACGGCGGCAGCGGCGGCGCGCCGGCGAAGCCGAGCTCCTCGTCGAAGATGAACTTCTGCACGGCGGTCCAGTCGGTGCCGCCCCATTCGGTCGGCCAGGACGGGGCGGCCCAGCCCTTGGCGGCCAGGATCTTCTGCCAGGCGAGCAGCTCGTCGCGCGTCAACCCTTCGTTGTTCAGCACCTTCTGCTGAAGCGTCTTCGGCAGATTGTCGCTGAGCCAGGCGCGCACCTCTTCCCGGAATGCCTGCTCGTCCTTCGAATAGTCGAGATCCACGTTCTCTTTCTCCTGCTTCTCAAAGTTGGCCGACGACCGGACGGCCGGCGATCGCCATCGCGAACCGATGCCTCCGGTCAAAGCCGCGTATCGTAACCCGCCAGGGGGAGCGCTCCTGGAATCGGCGCGATGTCGATCTTGGCGCGAACGGGCCCTTGGCAACTTGAAACCGTCCGGCGCTTGCGGCATCCTGCCCGCCTTCAGCCGTTCCGGATCACCATGCCCTCCCCCATCGAACAACGCCTGGCCGCCGAACTGTCGGTGCGCCCGCAACAGGTTCTGGCCACGATCGCGCTGCTGGACGAAGGCGCGACGGTCCCGTTCATCGCCCGCTATCGCAAGGAAGCGACCGGCGGGCTGGACGACACCCAGCTTCGCACGCTGCACGAGCGGCTCGGCTACCTGCGCGAGCTCGACGAACGCCGCGACGCGATCCTCGAGGCGATCGGCGCCCAGGGCAAGCTGACGCCCGAGTTGGCCGGCGCGCTCGATGCGGCCGACAGCAAGCAGCGGCTCGAGGACCTGTACGCGCCGTACAAGCTCAAGCGCCGGACCAAGGCGCAGATCGCCCGCGAGGCCGGGCTCGAGCCGCTGGCCGACGCGCTGCTGGCCGATCCGACCCGCGATCCCGAGACCGAGGCCGCCGCCTACCTGAAGCCGGCGTTCAAGGGACCGGACGGCGACAACCCCGGTGTCGCCGACGTCAAGTCGGCGCTCGAAGGCGCGCGCCACATCCTGATGGAGCGTTTCGCGGAGGACGCCGAGCTGCTGGGCCGCCTGCGCGAGGACCTGAACGAGCGCGGCATCGTCGTGTCGACGGCGGCCGACGGCAAACAAGAGGCCGGCGCGAAGTTCAGCGACTATTTCGACTACCAGGAGCGGCTCGCCGACATTCCGTCGCACCGCGCGCTGGCGTTGCTGCGCGGGCGCCGCGAGGAGGTGCTGAAGGTCGCGCTGAAGCTGCCCGAGGACATCGAGTCGGCCGAAGCGGCGGCCGCCTCTGCTGCGGCCGGATCCGGCAGCGCTCCCGCGGCGCGACGACCGGCGGCGCTGCCGTTCAACCGCTGCGAGCAGATGATCGCCGGACGCTTCGGCATCCAGGACAAGGGCCGCGCCGCCGACCCGTGGCTGCGCCAGACCGCGCGCTGGACCTGGCAGGTCAAGCTCGCGTGGCAGATGGAGACCGAGCTGATCGGCGCGCTGCGCGAGCGCGCCGAAGAGGCGGCGATCCAGGTGTTCGGCCGCAACCTGAAGGACCTGCTGCTGGCCGCGCCGGCCGGCCCGCGCGCGACGATGGGGCTGGACCCGGGCCTGCGCACCGGCGTCAAGGTCGCCGTCGTCGACGGCACCGGCAAGGTCGTCGCCACGCAGACGATCTATCCGCACGCGCCGCGCAATGACTGGGACGGCGCGATCGCGACGCTGGCGGCGCTGGCGGCGCGGCACCAGGTCGAGCTGGTCGCGATCGGCAACGGCACCGCGTCGCGCGAGACCGACAAGCTGGTCGTCGACCTGATCAAGCGCCACCCGCAGGCCGGGCTGACCAAGGCGATCGTGTCCGAGGCCGGCGCGTCGGTCTATTCGGCGTCCGAGCTGGCGGCGCGCGAGTTCCCGGACCTGGACGTGAGCCTGCGCGGCGCGGTCTCGATCGCGCGGCGGCTGCAGGATCCGCTGGCCGAGCTGGTCAAGATCGACCCGAAGTCGATCGGCGTCGGCCAGTACCAGCACGACGTCGGCCAGACCCGGCTCGCGCGCACGCTCGACGCGGTCGTCGAGGACTGCGTCAACGGCGTCGGCGTCGACCTGAACACCGCCAGCGCGCCGCTGCTGGCGCGCATCTCGGGCCTGTCGCCGTCGCTGGCCGAGAACATCGTCCGGCACCGCGACGCGCGCGGCGCGTTCGCGAACCGCGCGGCGCTCAAGGACGTGCCCCGGCTCGGCGAGCGGGCGTTCGAGCAGGCGGCCGGTTTCCTGCGGATCCGCGGCGGCGACAATCCGCTGGACGCCTCGGCCGTGCACCCGGAGGCCTACCCGGTCGTGCAGCGGATGCTCGCCGACATCGGCGCGAGCGTCGACACGGTGATCGGCAAGCCGGACCTGCTGCGGCGGCTGCAGGCCGACAAGTACGTCGACGAGCGCTTCGGCCTGCCGACGATCCGCGACATCCTGAAGGAACTGGAAAAACCGGGCCGCGATCCGCGTCCCGAGTTCAAGACCGCGAGCTTTCGCGACGGCATCGAGTCGCTGAGCGACCTGCAGCCGGGCATGACGCTCGAAGGCGTCGTCACCAACGTGGCCGCGTTCGGCGCGTTCATCGACATCGGCGTCCACCAGGACGGCCTGGTCCACATCTCGGCGCTGTCCGAGCGCTTCGTCAAGGACCCGCACGAGATCGTCAAGGCCGGCGACCTGGTCAAGGTCAAGGTGCTCGACGTCGACGTCAAGCGGCAGCGGATCGCGCTGACGATGCGCTTGTCCGATCAGCCGGGCGACGCGCGCGCCGGCGAACGGCGCGACGGCGGTGCGCGCGGGCCGGGCGGTTCGGGTGGACCCGGCGGCCGTGGTCCGGGCGGCGCCGGCCGCGGCGCCGGCGCGCGCGGAGGCGGCCGCGGCGGCTTCGGCGCCGGATCCGAGCCGCAGAACGCGATGGCGATGGCGCTGGCCGCCGCTCGCCAGCGCAAGGACTGAGGGCTTAGCGGCAACACTGTTCCGATGGAACTCCATCTGTCACGATCCGGCTTCGTTTGATCGGAGACGGGCACGCCGAAGACGGCCGCGCGAACTCGGAAATGGCGTTCATCGTCGAGACCTCCGATATCAAGCTCGGCCCGGCTACCCAGAGGTGCCGGCCGTACCGGCCGGGATCCCCTCGCACCAGAGCACTAAGCGGCAAGCTTCTCCACCTGGGCCTCGGCCGAGGCGATGGCGCTCTTGCGGGCGTCCTCACCCAACGCCAGGCCCTCGGCACGCACGAAGGTGATGTCGGTGATGCCGAAGAAGCCGAAGATATTGCGCAGGTAGGTTTCCTGGTGATCCAGGAACGCGATGGGTGTCTGTGGCCCGTAAAAGCCGCCGCGCGACGAGGCGACGATCACCTTCTTGCCGCCCGCCAGCCCCTCGGCGCCTTTCTCGGTGTAGCGGAAGGTTTTGCCGGCGACGGCCAGCCTGTCGATCCAGGCCTTGAGCTGGCTTGGAACACCAAAGTTGTACATCGGAGCCCCAACGACCACGATGTCGGCGGCGAGGAAGTCTTCCAGGAGCCTGGCGTTGCGGGCCACAGCCCCCTTCGTGGCGTCGTCTTCCGGCTGAACACCCTGGAAAGCCAGGAATTCGGCGGTGGACAGGTGATCGACCGGTTCGGCGGCAAGATCGGTACGGATGACACGAATGCCGGGCCTGGCTTCGGTCAGGCGCTTGACGATGGCGGCCGTGAGCCGCCGGCTGGCCGACTGGTCATTCAGGATGCTGGCGTCGATGTGCAGCAAGGTCATGGCATTGTCCTTGGTATATATTTGTTACTTGAGCTACCAATGTAACCATCTATCCTGCGCCGCACAATAAGGCACAGGAAGTGAACCGAGTACCATGAATAAAACCGCTCCACCCCATGATTTGCAGAATGCGGATTGCCAGAAAGTCAGTCAGGTACTGGCGCGCGTGGGAGAGAAATGGAGCGTGCTCATCATCACGTACCTGACGGACGGGCCGCGGCGCTTCACCGAGATCAAGCGCACCATCAACGGCATCTCACAGCGCATGCTGACCCTGTGCCTGCGTGGGCTGGAACGGGATGGCCTGGTCAAGCGGACGGTGTACTCCGTCATGCCCCCTCACGTGGAATACGAGTTGACACCACTCGGGCGCTCCCTCACGCAGCCGGTCATCGCTCTGGGAGCCTGGGCAATCGAGCACATCGCCGACATCGACGCGGCTCGGCAGGCGTTCGATGCGCAGGAGAGCAACAAGGGCGGCCCGACTCCTTGGCAACGCTAGGCCAGGGCTCAGCCACGTCGGCCACGTCGGCCACGGCCGGAAGAAGGCTCATCCAGACGAATTCTTGCGCGAGGCCAGCCGCGCCGCCAACCGGCTTTCCGTGCCGCGCTCTACGGTCAGCAAGCCCTGCGGCCGGTTGCGCGTTGATGTGCCCGCCTCCTTTGCCCATATTCGGGCAAGCCGAGACCCTCGACCCGGATCCTGAGCCGGCACGCGCCGGCATTCGCCGTCGACGACGACGTGCCGGATCGCCCGGTCGTCGGCGAGCACGATCATCGCGAACAGCCATTCGTCGAGCGAGCGGGCGGCGGCCGCGCGCCGTGCCAGCAACGACCGCGCGCCCGGATCGAGCGCGATGAAATCGGCGTCGGCGCCGACCGCCAGGTTGCCGATCCTCCCTTCGAGATCGATCGCGCGCGCGGCGTCCAGCGTATGCAGCCGCCACAGCGTCGACGGCGACAGCGCGACGCCGCGCAGCCGCGCGACCTCATAAGCGGCCATCATCGTCCGGAACGGCGAGAACGACGAGCCGCCGCCGACGTCGCTGGCCAGCCCCTGGCGCAGGCCGGCCCGGCCGGCGGCCGCGAAGTCGTACAGCCCGCTGCCGAGGAACAGGTTCGACGTCGGGCAGATCGCGGCGCTCGCATCGTGCGCGCGCAGCCGGGCGCGGTCGTCGTCGTCGAGCCAGATGCAGTGGCCGAAGACGCCGCGAGGGCGCAGCAGCCCCATGCGCTCGTAGACGTCCAGATAGCTGCGCGCCGACGGATACAGCCGCGCGACCCAGGCGATCTCGTCACGGTTCTCGGCGACGTGGGTCTGCGTCCAGACGCCCGGATGGCGATCGGCGAGCGCCGCGCAGCCGCGCATCTGCGCTTCGCTGCAGCTCGGCACGAAACGCGGCGTCAGCGCGTAGCCGAGCCGGTCGACGCCGTGCCAGCGCCGGATCAGCGCCTCGGTGTCGAGCAGGCTCTGCTCGGTCCGGTCGCGCACGCCGTCCGGGCAGTTCTGGTCCATCAGCGTCTTGCCGGCGATCATCCTCAGCCGGCGGGCGCGGGCCTCGGCGAACAGCGCGTCGACCGAGGCCGGATGCGAGCTGCCGTAGACCATCGCCGTCGTCACGCCGTGCCGCAGCAGCTCGTCCAGGAACAGCGGTGCGACCGCCGCCGCGTGGGCGGGATCGGCGAAAGCGGCCTCTGCCGGAAACGTATAGTGCTCGAGCCAGGGCAGCAGCCCGTCGGCCGGCGAACCGATGACGTCGAACTGCGGGAAATGCACGTGGATGTCGACGAAGCCCGGCGCCAGCGTCAGGCCGCGCCAGTCGCTCAGGTCGACGCCGGCCCAGGACTCGTGCAGCTCGCCGAAGTTCCCGAGATCGACGATCGTGCCGTCCTGCACGACCAGCAGGCCGTCGTCGATCCGACGCGGCTCGCGCCGCGCATCGAAGTGCAGGATCGCCGCCCGCCACGCCCGCAGTCCCGCAGTCATCGGCCCCCTCGCTCAGCAGATGCCGAACGTGATACCACGTTCGAGCAGGTAGCGCCGGTAGGCGGTCGCGCTGCGGTCGGCCGCGCTGCTGAGCTCGCGCACCGGCGCGTGCGCGCTGATCGGCAGCCGCTTGGGCCGTTGCGACTCGAGCACCGGCTGGTCCTGCCCGAAGATCGTGTCCTGGAAGTCGCGCAAAGCCTGGTCGGAATCGTCCGAACGCGTCATCGCCATCCGGATCCACACGCGGCTGCGCTCGGGCTCGATCGGGCAGACGAACAGCGCGATCGACTCGCGAAAGCCGGCCAGCCCGACGGCACCCGGCTCGGGGATCTTGGTCAGGATCGCCGTATACGGCGCGTTGACCTCGTACGTGTATTCGACCATCGCGCCGCCGGTCGCATGGATGCTCGAACGCGGCTGCCAGGCGAAGCATCCGGTCGCCAGGAAACCGGTCGGCGTCGCCGCGACCTGGTACGGCCGCTGCTCGGTCCGGTCGCGCGAGCCCAGGTAATCGTCGTGCACGAAACCGAAGTGCGACATGTCCAGGAAATTCTCGACGATCCGCGGCGCGCTGGTCGTCACGTCATAAGGACCGCTGGTTACCTTGCGCAGCCGATCATCGGATTCGGCGGCGAACGGCGGCACCCGGGCGTCGGCATCGAGCGCCGACGGTTCGGTCAGCGCGACCCAGACCAGGCCGTAGGCTTCGCATGCCGCGTACGCGCAGGCGCGATGATGCGCGGGCGGCTCGAACGACGGCACCGCCGGCACCCGCACGCAGCGGCCGTCGCCGCGCATCCGCCAGCCGTGATAAGGGCATTCGATCGTTCCGTCGACGACGCGGCCCATCGACAACGCGGCGCCGCGGTGCGGGCAGCGATCGGCGAAGGCCCGTACCCGGCCTTCGCCGTCCCGCCAGACGGCGAGGTCCTCGCCGAGCAGCCGGACCGCCATCGCCGCGCCGTCGCGGCGGGCGAGGTCCTCGGTCGACGCGACCGGATGGAACAGGCGCTTCTCGATCATCGATCGACCCTCGTCGCGGTTCGCGCTCAATTGGCCGACGGCACCTTGCCCTCGACGCCCTTGACGTAGAAGTCCATCACGTCCTTCCACGCCTGGTCGGCCTTGACCCCGCTGGCCAGTTTCTCGGCGCCGCTGTTGTCGAGCAGCGGTCCGGTGAACACCTCGAACGTTCCGGCCCGCATCGCCTCGCGGGTCTCGTCGACCTTCTTGCGGATGTCCTCGGGCACCTCGGCCGACACCTTGATCAGGTCATTGCGCCCTTCCTTGATGCCTTCGACGATCCGGCCGGACTTCCAGGTACCATCGATGACGGCCGAGACCGAGCGCGTGTAATGGCCGCCCCACAGGGCCACCGCCGAACCCAGATGGGCCTTGGTCGCGAACGCGCTCATGTCGCTGTCCCAGCCGAACGCGTACTTGCCGTTCTTCTCGGCGGTCTGCAGCACGGCGGTCGAGTCGGTGTTCTGCAGCAGCACGTCGGCGCCGCTGTTGATCAGCGTCTGCGCGGCGTCACCCTCCTTCGGCGGATCGCCCCAGGTGCTGACCCAGACGACCCGGGTCTTGATCGCCGGATTGACGGTCTGCGCGCCCAGCGTGAACGCGTTGATGTTGCGCAGCACCTCGGGGATCGGGAACGAGCCGACGAAACCCAGCGTGCCGGTCTTGCTCATCTTGCCGGCGATGATGCCGGCCAGGTAGGCCGGCTCGTAGAACTTCGAGTCGTAGACGCCCATGTTGTCGGCCATCTTGTAGCCGGTCGCGTGCTCGAAGCGGACGTCCGGAAACTCGGCGGCCACCTTGAGCATCGCCTCCATGTAGCCGAACGAGGTCGCGAAGACGATGCGGTTGCCCTGCTGCGCGAGGTCGCGGATCACGCGTTCGGCGTCGGCGCCCTCGGGCACGTTCTCGACGTACGAGGTCTTGACCTTGCCGCCCAGGTCGGTCTCGACCTGCTTGCGGCCCAGGTCGTGCGCGTAGGTCCAGCCGGCGTCGCCGACCGGACCGATGTAGACGAACGCCGCCTTGAACGGTTCCGGCGCGGCCGGGGCCGCCGCCGGCGCCGAGGCGGCCGGCGCCGCCTCCTCCTTCTTGCCGCAGCCCGCGAGGCCGATGGCGGCGGCGATCGACGTCAGCGCCAGGGCTTTGAGCAGCCCGCGCTTGCGAGTCGGGGTCGAGGATTCGGTCATGTTTTCTCCTGGGCTGAAACGCGGCGCCCGCACGGCGCCGACGCACGAAAATCGAACCGGGGCCTGGGTCATGAGATACCCGGGCGCTAACCCGGATGGAAAGGCCTGCCGAGCGACGCCGGCATGTTGACGCGGATCCACACCGGATTGCGCGAGATCAGCGCCAGCACGACGATCGTCGCCAGATACGGCAGCATCGCCAGGAGCTGGCTCGAGATCTCGACGCCTGCGCTCTGCAATGCGAACTGCGTCATCGTCACGCCGCCGAACAGATAGGCGCCGAGCAGCACGCGGCCCGGACGCCAGGTCGCGAAGGTCGTCAACGCGGTCGCGATCCAGCCGCGGCCGGCGACGACGCCCTCGACCCACAGCGGCGCGTAGACGACCGAGATGTAGGCGCCGGCCAGCCCGCAGACCGCGCCGCCGACGACGACCGCCAGCAGCCGGATCGGCCGCACCGGGTAGCCGAGCGCATGGGCCGAGTCCGGCGACTCGCCGATCGCGCGCAGCACGAGCCCCGCCCGGCGCCGATACAGGAACCAGGCGATCAGCGCCGCCAGCGCGATCGTCAGGTAGACGGCCGGGTGCAGGCGAAAGAACGCGGGGCCGATGAACGGGATGTCCGACAGGCCGGGGATCGAGGCGATGCCGCGGTCGGCGAGCTTCTTGCCCGCGTAGCCGACGCCGACGAACGCCGAGAAGCCCGCGCCGAACAGGCTCAACGCGAGCCCCGTCGCATACTGGTTGGTATTCAGGAAGATCACCAGCACGCCGAACACCAGCGCCATCAGCGCGCCGGCGCCGGCGCCGGCGGCGAAAGCCAACAGGTCGCTCTGCGTATGGAAGGCGGTCGCGAAGCCGGCGATGGCCGCGACCAGCATCATCCCTTCGGCGCCGAGGTTCAGCACGCCGGCCTTCTCGTTGATCAGCAGGCCCAGGCCGGCGAGCGCCAGCGGCGTGCCGGAGGCCAGCGTGGCCGCGATCAGGAATGCGAGTTGGTCCATCGCGGGCTCAGGCGGAGGTCATCGGCGGAGTCGCCGACGGCGACGGCGGGGTCGGCGACAGCGCGGGCGGAGAGGCGCCGGCCGCGCCCGAGGGCACGGCGGTCGCGTTCGCCGGCGCCGATCGCCAGCGGACGCGGTAATGGATCAGCGTGTCGCAGGCCAGCAGCAGGAACAGCAGCAGCCCCTGGAACACGCCGGTCAGCGCGTTCGGCAAGCCGAGCCGCGACTGCGACAGCTCGCCGCCGATCAGCATCATCGACAGCAGCACGCCGGACAGCACGATGCCCAGCGGATGCAGGCGTCCGACGAAGCAGACGATGATCGCGGTGAAGCCATAGCCGGTCGACACGTGCGGCGTCAGTTGCCGCAACGGGCCGGCCACCTCCATCGCGCCGGCCAGCCCCGCCATTCCGCCCGAGATCAGCAGCGCCGTCCACAGCGCGCTGCGCGACGAGAAGCCCGCGTAGCGGGCCGCGGCCGGCGCCAAGCCGCCGACCTGCAACTGGTAGCCCTTCCACGAACCGGACAGGAAGGCCCAGAACACGCCGACCAGCGCCAGCGCGACGACGAAGCCCCAGTGCAGCCGCGACGGCGGCAGCAGCGAAGGCAGCCAGGTCGACGCGACGAAGGTCTTGGTCTGCGGAAAGTTGAAGCCCTGCGGATCCTTCCACGCGTTGAACACCAGGTAGTTCAGCAACTGGGCGGCCACGTAGACCAGCATCAGGCTGACCAGGATCTCGTTCGCGTTGAAGCGATCGCGCAGCAACGCGACCAGCGCGGCCCAGGCCATGCCGCCGAGGACGCCGGCGATCAGCACGACCGGCGAATACAGGCCGCGCGGCCCGCCGTAGCCGTGCATCGTCAGCCACAGCGAGACGCCGCCGCCGGCGATCGCGCCGAGCAGGAACTGGCCCTCGGCGCCGATGTTCCAGACGTTGGACCGATAGCAGACCGCCAGGCCGAGCGCGCACAGGATCAACGGCGTGGCCTTCAGTAGCACCTCGGAGAACGCCCGGACGCTGCTCAGCGGCTCGAGGAAGAACACGCCGAGCCCGCGCGCCGGATCCTTGCCCAGCGCGATGAACAGCAGCGCGGCGATGACGACGGTGGCGGCCAGCGCGATCAGCGGCGAGGCCAGCGACATCAGCCGCGACGGCTGCGGACGCGCTTCAAGCGCCAGCATCGACGTGCTCCCGCGCCTGCGCGGCGCCGGCGGCCGGCCACAGCCCCGACATCCATTCGCCGATCAGCTCGGTCGTCGCGCTCGCCGTCTCGATGCCCGGGCTCAGGCGTCCCTGCGCGATGACGAGCAGCCGGTCGCAGATCTCGAACAGCTCGTCGAGCTCCTCGCTGACGACCAGCACCGCGCAGCCGGCATCGCGCAGGCCCAGGATCGCGCCGCGGATCTGCGCGGCGGCGCCGACGTCGACGCCCCAGGTCGGCTGCGAGACGATCAGCAGCGTGGGCCGCGCATCGATCTCGCGCCCGACGATGAACTTCTGCAGATTGCCGCCCGACAGCGAGCGGGCCGCCGCCTGCGGCCCGCCGGCCTTGACGTCGAAGCGCCGGATCAGGTTCTCGGCGAGCCGCGCCGCGACACCGCGCCGGATCCAGCCGGCGCCGGACACCGGCTCGCTGCGCGTCAGCAGCGTGTTGGCGGCCAGCGCCATCGTCGGCACCGCGCCGCGGCCGAGCCGCTCCTCGGGAACGAAATGCAGGCCGAGCTTGCGCCGCGCGCGCGGCGACGCGCGCGAGACGTCCTTGCCGGACACCGTGATCGTGCCGGGCGAAGCGCGGGCATCCTCGCCCGACAGCGCGTACAGCAGCTCCTTCTGCCCGTTTCCGGAGACGCCGGCGATGCCGACGACCTCGCCGGCCGCCACGTCCAGCGAGACGTCGTCGAGGGCGACGCCGAACTGGTCCTCGCGCGGCAGCGCCAGGCCGCTGACCCGCAGCACGACCGGGCCGCGCGCGCCGTCGCGGTGCGCGAGCGGCGGCGGCTCGGCGCCGATCATCATCCGCGACAGCGACGCGTTCGATTGCTCGCGAGGATCGCAGACGCCGGTGACCTTGCCGCCGCGCAGCACCGTGCAGGCCGAGCACAGCGCGCGGATCTCGTGCAGCTTGTGGCTGATGTACAGGATGCTGCAGCCTTCGGCGACCAGCTTGCGCAGCACGACGAACAGCTTGTCGACGGCCTGCGGCGTCAGCACCGACGTCGGCTCGTCGAGGATCAGCAGCTTCGGGTCGGTCAGCAGCGCGCGAATGATCTCGACGCGCTGCATCTGGCCGACCGACAGCGTGTGCACGGGCCGCGACGGATCGATGTCGAGCCCGTACTCGGCGGCCTTGTCGCGGATCCGCCGGGTCACCTCGGCCAGCGGGATCGAGCGGTCGACGCCGAGCCAGACGTTCTCGGCGACGGTCAGCGTGTCGAACAGGCTGAAGTGCTGGAACACCATGCTGATACCCAGCGCGCGCGCCTCCTGCGGATTGCGCAGGTGCACCGGACGCCCGTCGAACGAGACGCTGCCTTCGTCCGGCTTGACGGCGCCGTAGATGATCTTCATCAACGTCGATTTGCCGGCGCCGTTCTCGCCGAGCACCGCATGGGCCTCGCCGGGCGCGACGACCAGCGAGACGTCGCTGTTGGCGACGACCGACGGATAACGCTTGGTGATGTGCGCGAGTGCCAGCCTGGGCTCTGCCACCGTGGGTTCCTTTTCTCGACCGGCCGGCCCGCCCGCCGCGCGCTCGCGACGGCCGCCGGTCCGTGTCTTCGCGAAGACGGAGCAAGCTTGATGCCATCGATGCGAAAATGGGGGAGCCGCCGGCTCGCGCGATCGCCGTCACCCCATCGGGATGCGGTGCGCGGCCGCCGCGCACCACGATGGTTCACGCTTGCGCCGGTTCACCGGGTATGAAAGCTGCGTGCCGCGTCATGGCGATGATCCGCGATCCCCACGTCCCGTTCCGCCCCGCCGATGCGGCCGATGCGCTGGCGGCGCTGGCACGCGGCTGGCTTGCCGCCGCGAAGCCGTGCGCGATCGTGCGGATCGTCGCGGCGGGCGGCTCCACGCCGCGCGGCGCCGGCACGAGGATGCTGGTCAGTGGCGATCGGATCGCCGGCACGATCGGCGGTGGCCACCTCGAGTTCCGGGCGATCGCGCTGGCGCGGCAGGCGCTGTCGGACGCGCGCGCCGGCGGGTTCGCGCCGCGGCATCATCGCTTCGCGCTCGGACCCAGCCTCGGCCAATGCTGCGGCGGACGGGTCGAGATCGCGATCGAGCCGCTGACCGCGGCGACGCTGGCCGCCTGGCCTGCCCGGGCGTCGCGCTTTCACCTGATGCTGTACGGCGCCGGCCACGTCGGGCAGGCGCTGGTGCGCGCGCTCGCGCCGGTCGCCTGCACGATCGACTGGATCGACAGCCGCGATGCGATCGCGCCGGCCGATGCGCGGCCGACGGTCACGGACCTTGGTGCCGACGCCAACGCCGGTGCAGGGGCCGATTCCGGCGCCGGCCTCGGTGCAGCCTTCGGCGTCGACCTCGGCGCCGACGACGCCCCGCCACGGCGCTGGACCGTCAGCGACGCGCCGGAAAGCGACGCGCGGCTCGCGCCGGCCGACGCTTATCACCTGGTGATGACGCACGACCACGACCTGGACCTGCGGATCTGCGAACAGGTGCTCGACCGCGATCGCTTCGGCTTTCTGGGCCTGATCGGCTCGCGAACCAAGCGCGCGCGCTTCGAAAGCCGGCTGCTCGCCCGCGGCATCCCGGCGGCGCGGATCGCGCGCCTGCAATGCCCGATCGGGATGCCCGGCATCATCGGTAAGGAACCCGAGGTCATCGCGCTGTCGGTAGCCGCGCAACTGCTGGCGCTGTCGTCGGCTTAGGGCCTGTTCACGCCTCAGGGCCTGTTCACCCCTTAGGGCCTGTCCACGACTCAGGGCCTGTCCACGCCCAGATCGAACCCGCGTGAAGCCCTTGTATCGACAGGCTTCAGTCGTATCGCGCGGATAACGCGAAGATCAGCACGCGTCCGGATCGATGCCGGCCAGATCGCCGAGCGCGCTGGCTCGCTGCACGCGCCGCCCGATCGCCGCGGCGAGCACCGGCCCGGCCGCGGCCGAGCGGACCAGCGTGAACCAGCGGCGCGCGCGCGTGACGCCGGTGTAGACGAGTTCGCGGGTCAGCACGGGGTTCGGACGCGACGGCAGCCACAGCGCCGCGTGGTCGAACTCCGATCCCTGCGCCTTGTGCACGGTCATCGCGTAGACGGTCTCGACGGCCTGCAGGCGGCTGGGCAGCACCCAGCGGATCTTGCCGCTGCCGTCCCCGGCGATGAAGGCGACGCGCAGCCGGCGCGTGGTACCGGGCGGATCGGTCGCCCTGACCGGACACGCGATCGCGATGCCGACGTCGCCGTTCATCAGGCCGAGCGCGTAGTCGTTGCGCGTGACCAGCACCGGCCGCCCCGGATACCACGGCGAGTCGGCGGCGATCAGACCGGCGCCGGCCAGCAAGCGTTCGATGCGGCGGTTGATCCGCTCGACGCCGTCGTCGCCCCGCCGCGTCGCGCACAGCAACTGGAAACGCGCGAAGTCGTCCAGCACCCGGCGCGCCCAGTCGTCGATCGCGGCGCCGTCGGCGCCGTCGCCGGGATCGTCGTCACGCAGGCGTTCGAGGTAAGGACGATAACCGGCCCTCGGTCTCGCGTCGTCCTTACCCGCGCTGGTGCCGGTGCCGGTGCCGGTGCCGGTGCCGGTGCCGGTGCCGGTGCCGGTGCCCGTGCCCGTGCCGGTGCCCGTGCCCGTGCCCGTGCCCGTGCCCGTGCCCGTGCCCGTGCCCGTGCCGGTGCCCGTGCCCGTGCCCGAAGTTATGCCCGAACTCGTGTCGCTCTTGTCGGTACTCGTACTCGCGCCGGTGCTCGTACTCGTGCTTGCGCTCTCACGCCGCGCCGGCTCGACGCCTCCTTCCAGCACCAGCGCGCCCAGCGCGTCGGCGGCGGCCGCCGCATCGCCGGCCGGCACGACGATCGCCGCGACGTCGTCCAGGCCGGCCGCCAGCAGCTCGTTCACCGCCGCCTCGTCGCCGTCGTTGACGGCCCGGGCGAGCCGGCCGATGCCGCTGCGAGCGTCGAAGCGGTGGCTGTGCCGCAGCATCGCGATCGACTGATCGAGCGCGCGCGGCGCGTCGTCCAGCAGCGCCTCGCCGATGTCCTGGCCGGCGACGGCGCGCAACCAGTCGCGTGTCGCCGGCGAGTAACCGCCCTGCTGCGCGCGGCGGCACAGCTCGCCGAGCACGGCGCCGGCTTCGACCGACGCGAGCTGGTCCTTGTCGCCGAGCAGGATCAGGCGCGCCCCCGGCGGCAGCGCCGACAGCAGGCCGTGCATCATCTCCAGATCGATCATCGACGCCTCGTCGACGACCAGCACGTCGAGCGTCAGCGGATTGCCGCGATCGTGGCGCAGGCGGCGCGTATCGGGGCGGCTGCCGAGCAGGCGATGCAATGTGACGACCGTCGTCGGGATCGCCGAGCGGATCCGCTCGGCCTCGGGCAGCCCGCCCAGCGACAGCCGGCCGACGGCGCCGGCGATCGTTTCGTTCAGCCGCGCGGCGGCCTTGCCGGTCGGCGCGGCCAGCAGGATCCGCAGCCCCTGCTCTCGCGCGCGCTCGCCGAGCGAGCCGGCGAAGGCCAGCGCCTGCAGCAGCGCCAGCAGGCGGATCACGGTCGTCGTCTTGCCGGTGCCGGGGCCGCCGGTCAGCACGCTGAAGCCGCTGCGCAAGGCCAGCGCGCACGCGCACTTCTGCCAGTCGACCGGTGCGTCCGGCGAAGCGGCCGCGACGGTGCCGGCGCTTGAAAACAAGGCGTCGAGCGCCGCGCGGACCGGCTCGATGCCGGCGCCGTTCCGAACGCCGCAAGGATCGGCGCGCAGCCGCGCGGCGATGTCGGCGGCCGCCTCGCGCTCGTAGCGCCAGTAGCGCCGCAGGTACAGCCGATCGCCATCGAGCAGCAAAGGCGTCGCCGCGTCGGCGGCGCCGTCCAGCGAGGCGGCGATCTCGTCGCGCCAGCGCGCGACGTCGAGACCGGCGAGGAAACGCTCGGGCGGCACCGGCGGCCGCGCGCCATCGACC
>JASGFT010000080.1:0-21630 GCA_047605425.1 Burkholderiaceae bacterium
CTCGATGCGCTCGACCTTGGCCGGGATGCCGTCCTTGTTGCGACGGAAGTCGACGACCCGGTACTGCTGCTTGTGACCGCCGCCCTTGTGACGGGTGGTGATGTGACCCAGGTTGTTGCGACCCGCGGTACGGTGCTGGCTTTCGGTCAGCGCGTCGACCGGACGGCCCTTGTACAGGCCCGGCGTCACGATCTTGACCATCGACCGGCGGCCGGCCGAGGTCGGCTTCGTCTTGACGATCGTCATTACGCGGCCTCCGCGAAGTTGATTTCCTGACCCGACTTCAGGCTCACATAAGCCTTGCGCACGTGGTCACGACGGCCCATGAAACGCCCGAAGCGCTTCTGCTTGCCTTTCTGGTTCAGGATCTGCACGCCGGTGACCTCGACCTTGAACAGCAGCTCGACCGCGGCCTTGATCTCGTCACGCGTCGCGTCCTGGACGACCTTGAACGCGTACTGGGCGTTCTTCTCGGCGATCATCGTGCTCTTCTCGGACACGATCGGCGCCATCAGCACGCGCATCAGCCGTTCTTCGTTGTGCTTGGCGGTAGTCATGCCAGCATCTCCTGCACTTGGGCCAGCGCATTACGGGTGATCAGCACCTTGTCGAAATGCACCAGCGAAACCGGATCGGCGTTGCGCGGCTCGACGACCAGCACGTGGCCCAGATTGCGCGAGGCCAGCAGCAGGTTCTCGTCCAGCGCGTCGGTGATCACGAGCACGGAATCGAGCCCCATGCCCTTGAGCTTGCCGGCCAGCAGCTTGGTCTTGGGCGCCTCGACCGAGAAACCCTCGACGACGGCCAGGCGATCCTCGCGGGCGAGCTGCGACAGGATCGAGCACAGGCCGGCGCGATACATCTTGCGATTGACCTTCTGCGAGAAGTTCTCGTCCGGGCTGTTCGGGAAGATCTTGCCGCCGCCGCGCCACAGCGGGCTCGACGTCATACCGGCGCGCGCGCGACCCGTGCCCTTCTGCTTGAACGGCTTCTTGGTCGAGTGGCGGACCTCGCTGCGGTCCTTCTGCTTGCGATTGGCGCTGCGAGCGTTGGCTTGATAGGCCACCACGACCTGGTGCACCAGCGGCTCGTTGAACTCGCGCCCGAAGATCGTGTCCGGCGCGTCGACCTTCGACGCCGCCTGGCCTTGATCATTGATCAGATTCAGTTCCATCGTCACTCCTGGTTATGACGAGGCCTTAGGCCTTCTGGGCGACCCGGGCGCCCGACTTGGGCGTCTTGACCGCGGGAGTGACGACCACGGCGCCGCCGCGCGAACCCGGCACCGCCCCCTTGACCAGCAACAAACCCCGCTCGGCGTCGACACGGGCGATCTCGAGATTCTGCGTCGTGCGCCGCACGGCACCCAGGTGACCCGACATCCGCTTGCCCGGAAACACGCGGCCCGGATCCTGCGCCATGCCGATCGAGCCTGGCACGTTGTGCGAGCGCGAGTTGCCGTGCGATGCGCGGCCGGAATTGAAGTGATGGCGCTTGATGGTGCCGGCGAAGCCCTTGCCCTGCGTCGTGCCCGACACGTCGACGAGCTGGCCGACTTCGAAGATCTCGGCCTTGACGACGCTGCCGGCGGCCAGTTCGCCCGCCTCGGCCGCGTCGTTCAGGCGGAATTCGCCGATGACGCTGCCGGCCTCGGCGCCCGCCTTGGCGAAGTGACCGGCCTGGGCTTTGGTGACTCGGGTGGCGCGGCGCTGACCGTGGGTCAACTGCACTGCGGCGTAGCCGTCGGTCTCGACGGTCTTGATCTGGGTGACGCGGTTGTTCGACACGTCGAGCACCGTGACGGGAACGGCTTCGCCGTCCGCCGTGTAGATGCGCATCATGCCGACCTTGCGACCCAACAGTCCAAGGCTCATTGTTTTCTCCAATCCCGACTGCAATTGGCCGGGCCTTAAGCATTGAGCTGCCGACCGCGCCGTTTGTACGAATTCTGTACGACGACGCGGCCGCCAACCCGGGGAATCTCCCGTTCGATCGCCGTGGCGCGAACCCGCCGCGCCATCCGCGAGGCCATTCAACGTGGCCGCCGTCCGGCAAGGACGGTTTTGCGGGAAAGCCCACGAGTATAACCAGAGCCTCTGGAAACTGCAAGCCCCTCATCGAATGGGGAATTGGCATCCAACTTGCATTGATCGCCGCGCAACCTCGCCGCACGCCCCGGTCCGGGGCGTGATGCCCATCCCTACCCTCTATTGCCTCTCCAGGAGTCTTCAATGCGTGCAAAAGATCCCCCTGCCGTTCACCCAGTGGACGAAATACTGCCGCCAGGCAAGTTGACGGCGCTCGGCCTGCAGCACGTACTGGTGATGTATGCCGGTGCGGTGGCCGTTCCGCTGATCATCGGCCGTGCACTGAAGTTGAGCCACCACGAGGTCGCGATGCTGATCTCGGCGGACCTGTTCTGCTGCGGCATCGCCACGCTGATCCAGGCGATGGGCATGACGCAGTGGTTCGGCGTCAGGCTGCCGGTGATGATGGGCGTCACGTTCGCATCGGTGGCACCGATGGTCGCGATCGCCAACGCCAACCCGGGCCCCGACGGCGCGCAGTTGCTGTTCGGCTCGATCATCGGCGCCGGCATCGTCTCGATCATCATCGCGCCGCTGATCAGCCGGCTGCTGCGGTTCTTTCCGCCGGTCGTGACCGGCACGATCATCGCGGTCATCGGCATCACGCTGATGCGGGTCGGCATCAACTGGATCTTCGGCAATCCGGTCGGCCCGACCGCGCCGACGGTCGTCGATCCGAACCATGCCAGGTGGCTGGCCGAGGCCGCGGCGGTGGCGCCGGGCAGCGCGTTGCCGCCGGTGCCCAAGGGCTTCTCGATCCTGCCGACGGTCCCGAACCCACGCTACGCCGAGCTGACCGGCGTCGCGATCTCGGCGGTCGTGCTGGTGTCGATCCTGCTGATGTTCAAGTTCGCGCGCGGCTTCATCGCCAACGTCTCGGTGCTGCTGGGCATCATCATCGGCGCGGTCATCGCGTCGTCGCTCGGCCTGATGACGTTCGAGAAGGTCGGCCAGGCCGAGTGGTTCGACATCGTCACGCCGTTTCACTTCGGCATGCCGCAGTTCGACCCGATGATGATCTTCACGATGGCGCTGGTGATGGTCGTCGTGATGATCGAATCGACCGGGATGTTCCTCGCGCTGGGCGAGATGACCGATCGCAAGATCGAGCGCGCCGACCTGACGCGGGGTCTGCGCACCGACGGGCTGGGCACGCTGATCGGCGGCATCTTCAACACGTTCCCGTACACCAGCTTCTCGCAGAACATCGGCCTGGTCGCCGTCACCGGCGTCAAGAGCCGCTACGTCTGCGTGGCCGGCGGGCTGATCATGATCCTGCTGGGCATGCTGCCGAAAATGGCGGCGCTGGTCGAGTCGCTGCCCAGCATCGTGCTCGGCGGCGCCGGCATCGTGATGTTCGGCATGGTCGCCGCCACCGGCATCCGGATCCTGTCGGGCGTGGATTTCAAGGGCAACCGCTTCAACGCGATGATCGTCGCGGTCTCGGTCGGCGTCGGGATGATCCCGCTGGTCGCGCCGGACTTCAAGCAATGGATGCCGCACGGGCTGCACTCGCTGATCGAGTCGGGCATCCTGCTGACGTCGATCAGCGCGGTCGTGCTGAACCTGTTCCTGAACGGCGCCGGCGAGCAGGACGAGGCCGCGATCATCGCGGCCGCCAAGCACGCCGAAGCGCACTGAGGCGGCAGGGCGGGCAGCCCTCGAGCGCGCGCGGTCTTCGGCATGGCCGAAGCCGCGCGCTCGCAGTACAGTGCGTGAATGAGCATGCATCCATCTTCCCGCGGCGAAACGGCCGCGCGCATCGGCCGGCGGATCGACCAGGCGATGGGCCGCGAGCCGGCCGACCTGGTCATCAAGAACGTCCGCTGGCTGAACCTGGTCACCGGCGAGCAGGTCGACGGCGACATCGCGATCGGCGGCGACCGGATCATCGGCACTTATGAACCGTACGACGGCCGGATCGAGATCGACGGCCGGGGGCTGACGGCGGTGCCCGGGTTCATCGACGCGCACGTGCACGTCGAGTCGTCGCTGGTCACGCCCGACGAGTTCGACCGCTGCATGCTGCCGCGCGGCACGACGACGGCGATCTGCGATCCGCACGAGATCGCCAACGTGCTGGGGCTCGACGGGCTGCGCTACTTCCTGGCCTGCGCCGAGACGATGGCGATGGACCTGCGCGTGCAGTTGTCGTCGTGCGTGCCGGCCACGCCGATGGAAACGGCCGGCGCGCGGCTGCTGGCCGACGACCTGCTGAGCCTGCGCGCGCACCCGAAGGTGATCGGGCTGGCCGAGTTCATGAACTTTCCGGGCGTGCTCGCCAAGGATCCGGAGGTCCTCGACAAGCTGGCGGCGTTCGATGGCCAGCACATCGACGGGCACGCGCCGCTGCTGGGCGGCAAGCCGCTGAACGCCTACCTGTCGGCCGGCATCTGCAACTGCCACGAGACGACCAACGCCGACGAAGGGCGCGAGAAGCTGCGCAAGGGCATGCAGTTGCTGATCCGCGAGGGCACGGTCTGCAAGGACGTCGACGCGCTGGCGCCGCTGCTGACCGAGACGACGTCGGGCTCGTGCGGCTTTTGCACCGACGATCGCAATCCGCTCGATACGATCGAGCAGGGACACCTCGACCACCTGATCCGCAAGGCGATCCGGCTCGGCGCGCCGTTGCTGCACGTCTATCGCGCGGCGTCGTGGTCGACCGCGCGCAGCTTCGGCCTGCGCGACCGGGGCCTGATCGCGCCGGGCAAGCGCGCCGACATCGTGCTGCTGAGCGACCTGGCCGAGTGCCGCGTCGAACGGGTGATCGCCGGCGGCCGCGTCGTCGACGACCTGCTGTTCGCGAGCCGGCGCAAGGTGCCCGTGGTCGGCCTCGACAGCGTGCGCCGGCCGCGCGTGACCGCCGCCGACTTCGTCGTGCCGTCGGCGTCGGCCAGCGGGCCGGTGATCGGGCTGGTCCCCGGCGGCATCCTGACCGATCACCTGACGATGACACTGCCGTGGGCCGACGGCGTCAAGTCGGCCGATCCGGCGCGCGACGTGCTGAAGATCGCCGTGCTCGAACGGCACGGCCAGGGCGGGGGCATCGGCCGCGGCTTCGTCCGGGGATTCCGGATCACGCGCGGCGCGATCGCGTCATCGGTCGGTCACGACAGCCACAACCTGTGCGTGATCGGCGACGACGACCAGGAGATGGCCGCGGCCGCCAACCGGCTGATCGACATCGGCGGCGGCTTCGTCGCGGTGCGCGACGGGCAGGTGATCGCCGAGCTGCCGCTGCCGATCGCGGGGCTGATGAGCGACCAGCCGTACGAAACCGTGCGCGACCGGCTGCTGGCCTTGCGCGCGGCCGTGCGGGAGCTGGGCTGCCCGCTCGACGAACCGTTCCTGCAGATGGCCTTCCTGCCGCTGGCGGTGATCCCGAGCCTGAAGATCACCGATCAGGGTCTGGTCGACGTCGACCGGTTCATGCGCATCGCGGTCTGAAGCGCCGGCCGGCGCGGCTCGCCGACGACGACCGCCCCGATCGGCATCGACGGCTCGAGCGAATCGATCATCATCCCGAACGACAGGAACTTGCTGACGCGCAGCGGCAGGCCGACCTGATCGATCAGGAAGCGCATCTCCTGCAGGCTGTACGCGCGGCGATGCGAGACGACGGCGTCGTGAAGGAAGTCGAGCGAATAGCCGGGCGCGATCAGGCCCACCATGGCCACGCCATAGACCGTCCTGCGCAGATCGAAGATCGACACGCGGCGGGCGACGCGGACCGCTTCGCCGAGCAGGCGGGCCGCCGCGTCGGCCTCGAAATGATGGATCGCGTGCGCGCAGATCAGCAGGTCGAAGCTCTGGTCGGCGAACGGCAGCCGCAGCGCGTCGGCCGAGCACCAGGCCGTCGAGGGGCCGGCGTCACCGCCGACCGTATGCAGATCGCTGGCGACCAGGCACACCTCGCCGCGCTCGCGACGCTCGCGCAAGGCCGGATGCCAGGACAGGCGCCGGCTCAGCCAGCCGGTGCCCGCGCAGATCTCGAGCACGCGCTGCGGCCGGCCCGGCACCGGCTGCGGCAGACGCTGGACGACGTGGTCGGCGACGAACGCGCCGACGGCCGAACGATTGACGAACTCGTCGAGGTCGCGCGTGATCGACGCGGCGCGGGGACTGCCCGGCAGCAGGTCGATCAGCTCGCGCTTGCGCGTGCGGACCCAGCGGTCGAGCACGCTCGAATGCTGGCGGCGAAACTGCGCCAGCCGCGATTCAAGGTCCTGCATCTCCCCCACCCTCGTCTGTCGTCGCTCAGGCGGATCGTACACAGGTTGGCTAAGTCCTTGTTCATCGAGGGCGCGCGAGCGCGGACTCGGCCGTGGCGCAGACGAAGCCGTCGCCCGCCGGCGGCGACAGCTCGCGCAACTGATCGAGCAGGCGCGGCCCCGCGCCGTCGCGATCAGCCCTGGACGCGACGACCTGGGCCCGACTGGTCGACGGCACGCGCGTGGCCGGTTCGTCGGTCTCGATCAGCGCGGGTGCGCGCTGGTCCGCATCGAGCGTTTCGAGACTCTCTCAGTTCAGCGCCGCGAACAGCGCGGCCGTCGCGGCCTGCTGGACCTGAGCCAGCAGCACCGGCTGCGCGGGCCTTTGCTGATGCGGCGCGGGCCGGCCCAGCACCATCACCCAGTACGTGCCGTACGCGTCGTCGGGGTCGGTGCTCTCGATCCGCGCGACGCCGACTTCGGTGAAGCGGTCGTCGATCAGGTTGCGACAATGGGTGAACGACTGCAACCAACCTCGCATCGCCGACACGATGTCGCGCTGCCCCGAGGCGAGGTTCTCGCCGATCAGGTGCCACCGGTAACCGTAGAGGTCGGCCCGCTTGCCGATCGAATGACCGGAGGTATCCACGTGCGAGAAGAACTGCTGGTTCGCCATCGCCTGCGCCTGTTGCCGGGCGATGTCCGCCAGCCGCGGATTCCACGTCAGCGGCCGTCGCTCGCGCTGACCGCCGAACGCGGCCGGCTGCCGCAGGTCGCGACCGACGATGCCGCCGTCTTCGCGGCAGCCGGCCAGACGCTGCCGGATCAGGTTGACCAGCACCAGCGTCTCGGCGGCGACGTCCTGGCTCTGCGCCTGGACCACCGCCGGCGACGCGCCGACGGCGAGCCAAAGCGAAACGACCGCCAGACGGCGTAGCAGCCCGACTGCCTGTCGCCAACGCGACGCCAGCCGCGACTGAATGCGAGGAGAGGATTCAATCGAGTTGGGCACGGTTCTCTTTGTGCTTGCCCACCCCCTGGCTGGAAAGTGAAGGCGGGGCCGTCCGTCGATTGAATGACGGCGGCCGCGGCGGCTCAACGTCTTGCGGGTCACCGGTCAACTTCGCCGGATCCGCGGTCGACCGGCCAGGCGAATGCGACACGGCCACCGCGTTCGGCCGGGCAGCGCGCCCCGCGCGAGCAGCCATAAAAAAAGCGCCCCGAAGGGCGCTCTGGCTGGGCGACGCGACGTCAGCCGCCGATCACTGCAGCTTGATCTCGACGTCGACGCCGGCCGGCAGGTCGAGCTTCATCAGCGCGTCGACGGTCTTGTCGGTCGGATCGACGATGTCCATCAGCCGCAGATGCGTGCGCATCTCGAACTGGTCGCGCGACGTTTTGTTGACGTGCGGCGAGCGCAGGACGTCGTAGCGCTGGATCCGCGTCGGCAGCGGAACCGGACCCCGAACCACGGCGCCCGTGCGCTTGGCGGTATCGACGATTTCGGCCGCGGACTGATCGATCAGTTTGTAATCGAACGCCTTCAGGCGGATGCGGATCTTTTGATTGGTTGCCATGTTGTTTCCTTCAAAGAGCGAAGCTGTCCGACGGGCGGGCATCGCGCCTGCCCGTCAGCAGGCCAAGTCGCGGCGGCCGGCGACGACCGCCGCGCTCATGCGCGGGAGGGAGAAATCTCAGTCCAGAACCTTGGAGACGACGCCGGCGCCCACGGTGCGGCCGCCTTCGCGGATCGCGAACCGCAGCCCCTGCTCCATCGCGATCGGCGCGATCAACTGCACCGAGATCTTCACGTTGTCCCCCGGCATCACCATCTCCGTGCCCTCGGGCAGCGTCACCGCTCCCGTCACGTCCGTCGTCCGGAAGTAGAACTGCGGCCGATAGTTGTTGAAGAACGGCGTGTGACGGCCCCCTTCTTCCTTGCTCAGCACGTACACCTCTCCCTCGAACTTCGTGTGCGGCGTGATCGAGCCCGGCTTGGCCAGCACCTGGCCACGCTCGACGTCCTCGCGCTTGGTCCCGCGCAGCAGCACACCGACGTTGTCACCCGCCTGACCCTGGTCCAGCAGCTTGCGGAACATCTCCACGCCCGTGCACGTCGTCTTGACCGTCGGACGGATCCCCACGATCTCGATCTCTTCACCGACCTTCACGATCCCTCGCTCGACACGGCCCGTCACCACCGTGCCGCGACCCGAGATCGAGAACACGTCCTCGATCGGCAGCAGGAACGCCCCGTCGATCGCCCGCTGCGGCTCCGGAATGTACGAATCGAGCGCATCGGCCAGCGACAGGATCGCCTGCTCGCCCAGCGGACCCTTGTCGCCCTCGAGCGCCAGCTTGGCCGAGCCCTTGATGATCGGCGTGTCGTCGCCCGGAAACTCGTACTTGCTCAGCAGCTCGCGCACTTCCATCTCCACCAGCTCGAGCAGCTCCTCGTCGTCGACCATGTCGCACTTGTTCAGGAACACGATGATGTACGGCACTCCCACCTGGCGCGCCAGCAGGATGTGCTCGCGCGTCTGCGGCATCGGACCGTCCGCCGCCGAGCACACCAAAATCGCCCCGTCCATCTGCGCCGCGCCCGTGATCATGTTCTTCACGTAGTCCGCGTGACCCGGGCAATCGACGTGCGCGTAGTGACGCGCCTTCGTCTCGTACTCCACGTGCGCCGTGTTGATCGTGATCCCCCGCGCCTTTTCTTCCGGCGCCGCGTCGATCTGGTCGTAGCCTTTGGCCTCGCCGCCGAACTTGCTCGACAGCACCGTCGTGATCGCCGCCGTCAGCGTCGTCTTGCCATGGTCAACGTGCCCAATCGTTCCCACGTTCACGTGCGGCTTCGTACGCTCAAACTTGCCTTTGGCCATTTCTCAATTCACTCCGATTTCAAAGAACGTCTTGTGTTGATCTGTTGATTACTTGCTGCGGGCCGTGATGATCGCGTCGGCGACGTTCTTCGGCGCCTCGGCGTACTGCTTGAATTCCATCGTGTAGGTCGCGCGCCCCTGCGTCAGCGAACGCAGCGTCGTCGCGTAGCCGAACATCTCGGACAGCGGCACCTCGGCGCGGATCGCCTTGCCGCCGCCGACCATGTCCTCCATGCCCTGGACCATGCCGCGGCGGGACGACAGGTCGCCCATCACGGTGCCCGCGTAGTCCTCTGGCGTCTCGACCTCGACCGACATCATCGGCTCGAGCAGCACCGGGTTGGCCTTGCGCATGCCATCCTTGAAGGCCATCGAGCCGGCCTGCTTGAACGCGTTCTCGTTCGAGTCGACGTCGTGGTACGAACCGAAGGTCAGCGTGACCTTGACGTTGACGACCGGATAGCCGGCCAGCACGCCCGCGGGCAGCGTCTCTTCGATCCCCTTCTCGACCGCCGGGATGAACTCGCGCGGCACGACGCCGCCCTTGATCGCGTCGACGAACTCGAAGTTCTTCTCGGCATCCTCGCCCGGCTCGACCGTAATGACGACGTGACCGTACTGGCCGCGACCGCCCGACTGCTTGATGAACTTGCCTTCGATGTCGGTGACCTTCTTGCGGATCGTCTCGCGGTAAGCGACCTGCGGCTTGCCGACCGACGCCTCGACGCCGAACTCGCGCTTCATCCGGTCGACCAGGATCTCGAGGTGCAACTCGCCCATGCCCGAGATGATCGTCTGGCCGGACTCTTCGTCGGTGCGCACGCGGAACGACGGATCCTCCTGCGCCAGGCGGCTCAACGCGATGCCCATCTTTTCCTGGTCGGCCTTGGTCTTGGGCTCGACGGCCTGCGAGATCACCGGCTCGGGGAACTGCATGCGCTCGAGCACGATCGGCGCGGTCGGGTCGCACAGCGTCTCGCCGGTCGTGACTTCCTTCAGGCCGACGCAGGCGGCGATGTCGCCGGCGCGCACTTCCTTGATCTCGTCGCGCTGGTTCGCGTGCATCTGCAGCAGGCGGCCGATCCGTTCCTTCTTGCCCTTGATCGGGTTCAGCACGGTGTCGCCGGAATTCAGCACGCCCGAGTAGACGCGAACGAACGTCAACTGACCGACGAACGGATCCGTCATCAGCTTGAACGCCAGCGCCGAGAATTTCTCGCCGTCGTCCGACTTGCGCGACACCGGCTGCTCGTCATCGTCCAGGCCTTCGACCGGCGGGATGTCGACCGGCGACGGCAGGTAGTCGAGCACCGCGTCGAGCATCGCCTGCACGCCCTTGTTCTTGAACGCCGTGCCGCACATCATCGGCACGATCTCGCCCGCGATCGTGCGCGCGCGGATCGCCTGCTTCATCTCCTCGATCGACAGCTCGCCTTCCTCGAGGTACTTGTTCATCAGCTCTTCGGACGACTCGGCGGCGGCCTCGACCAGCTTCTCGCGCCATTCATTGGCGATCTCGACCAGGTCGGCCGGGATGTCGGCGACGTCGAACTTCATGCCCTGCGACGCTTCGTCCCAGTACAGCGCCTTCATGCGCACCAGGTCGACGACGCCCTTGAAGTTTTCCTCGGCGCCGATCGGCACCTGGATCGGGATCGGGTTGGCGCGCAGGCGCGCGCGCATCTGGTCGTAGACCTTGAAGAAGTTGGCGCCGGTGCGGTCCATCTTGTTGACGAAGGCCAGGCGCGGCACCTTGTACTTGTTGGCCTGGCGCCAGACGGTCTCGGACTGCGGCTGCACGCCGCCGACCGCGCAGTAGACCATGCACGCGCCGTCGAGCACGCGCATCGAGCGCTCGACCTCGATCGTGAAGTCCACGTGCCCGGGGGTGTCGATGATGTTGATCCGGTGCTCCGGATACGACTTGTCCATGCCGCGCCAGAAGCACGTGGTGGCCGCCGACGTGATCGTGATCCCGCGCTCCTGCTCCTGCTCCATCCAGTCCATGGTGGCCGCGCCGTCATGGACCTCGCCGAGCTTGTGATTGACGCCTGTGTAGAACAGGATGCGCTCGGTCGTCGTGGTCTTGCCAGCGTCGATGTGAGCGGAGATACCGATGTTTCGGTACCGTTCGATGGGAGTCTTGCGAGCCATGATTCAATGCTCCGGAGCCTTGCGGCAAACTTGAACGCAATCTTGCGGGAACCGCCCGCGCCGGTCTTGTGAACCGGCGCCGGCATCGCCAGATGACGGCGCTGTGACTGTGACCGGGCTGCCGCAATGCAACGCGGCTACAGCACCACATCGTCGACGCACCCGGGCGACAGCGACCCGGGTGACACTACCGTCGTCACGACCGGACCGGTCGGTCCGGCGCTGTCGGGCGTGAGAAAGGAGATCAGAAGCGGAAGTGGGCGAACGCGCGGTTGGCCTCGGCCATGCGGTGGACCTCGTCGCGCTTCTTGACCGCGCCGCCGCGGTTCTCGGACGCCTCGGTCAACTCGTTGGCGAGCCGCTGGCCCATCGACTTCTCGCCGCGCTTCTTGGCGGCCTCGCGCAACCAGCGCATCGCCAGCGCGGTGCGGCGCACCGGACGCACTTCGACCGGCACCTGGTAGTTGGCCCCGCCGACCCGGCGGCTCTTGACCTCGACCATCGGCCGCGCGTTCTGCAGCGCCTGCGTGAAGACTTCGAGCGGATCCTTGCCCGATTTCTGTCGGATCTGGTCGAACGCGCCATACAGCATGCGCTCGGCGACGGCCTTCTTGCCGGAGAGCATCAGCACGTTGACGAACTTGGTGACGTCGGTGCTGCCGTACAGCGGATCGGGCAGGACTTCACGTTTGGGGACTTCGCGACGACGGGGCATGGTTCACCTCTCGATTCAGCCGGCGGCCGGGTGTCGAGACCGGACGCCTGGACACCCTACTCGCCGGCCGCACGATGCGCACCGACGGGAGTATCCGCTTACTTAGCGGACGAGCCGCCAAAAACAAGAGCGCGAGACCAGGCTCGCGCTCCACAGAAACTGTCCGGCCGCCGCTGCGGCGACCGGAGAACCCGGCCTGCGCGACGGCAGGCGGGCGATCAGGCTTTCTTCGGACGCTTGGCGCCGTATTTGGAGCGGGCCTGCTTGCGATCCTTGACACCCTGCAGATCCAGCGAGCCGCGGACGATGTGATAGCGCACGCCGGGCAGATCCTTGACGCGACCGCCACGGATCAGCACGACCGAGTGTTCCTGCAGGTTGTGGCCTTCACCGCCGATGTAGCTGATGACCTCGAAGCCGTTGGTCAGGCGAACCTTGGCGACTTTGCGCAGCGCCGAGTTCGGCTTCTTCGGGGTCGTCGTGTACACGCGGGTGCACACGCCGCGGCGTTGCGGGCAATCCTGCAGCGCCGGGCTCTTGCTCTTGATGTCAGCCGTCTTGCGGCCACCATTGACGAGCTGGTTAACGGTAGGCATACCGACCAATCCTTCTCAGTTCACCCCGCCTTCGCGAGGATCCGCGCGCACCCGCATCGACGGCCTGCCGATGGGTCACGCGCTTGGGGTTACACGGCCTGCGATCGGTTGCGCAGACCGGGATAAATCTTGGAAAGCCCTCGAATATACTTCGTCGAGGTTCGTTTGGCAAGCATCGGCCGCATCCAACAGACGGTGGACTAGAATCGGGCGAGCCCCCAACACCCCGAGGAGACGACACGATGAGCGGATTCCCGCTGCAAGCCGACACCGGCGCGACCGGCCACCTGCGCCTGGAACAGATCGAACGGCTGTACGCGCTGATCGATCGCCACATCGCCGACGGCCGCTATCCGGGCGCGCAGATCGCGCTGGCGCAGAACGGCAGGCTGCTGATCGAGCGCAGCTTCGGCCAGGGACGGCTCGACGCGTCGGCGCCCGGCGGCCTCGCGGGCAAGGTCGACGACCGCAGCCTGTGGCTGCTGTATTCGAACACCAAGGTGGTGCTGGCCACCGCGCTGTGGAAGCTGTTCGAGCAGGGCGCGTTCCGCTTCACCGACCGCGTCGTCGACCACGTGCCCGAGTTCAAGCGCAACGGCAAGCGCGACATCACGCTGCTGCAGGTGATCACGCACCAGGGCGGGTTCCCGAACGCCACCGTGCCGCCGGACTGCTGGGACGACCACGAGAAGATGAAGGCGCGGGTGTGCAACTTCTCGCTCGAATGGACGCCCGGCTCGCGCGTGCACTACCACGGCCTGTCCGCGCACTGGGTGCTGGCCACCGTCATCGAGGCCGTCACCGGCAAGGATTTCCGCGACTACGTGCGCGAGGCGGTGATCGAGCCGCTGGGCCTGGGCGACGATCTGTTCCTCGGCCTGCCCGCCGGCGCCGGCGATCGCCTGACCGAGATGGTGGAACCGACGCCGGACGGCAAGGGCTACCGGTCGATCGCCGAGAACAACACACCCGAGTGGCGGCGCGCCGGCATCCCCGGCGGCGGCGCCTACGGCACGGCGCGCGGCATGGCGGCGCTGTACCAGATGATGCTGGGCGGCGGCGAGCTGAACGGCGTGCGGCTGCTGTCGCCGCGCACGCTCGCCTACGCGATCCGCAACTTCACCGGCGACCGCGTCGACGAGTTCATGGGCATGCCGATGCACCGCGGCCTGGGCCCGCACCTGCGCGGCACGACGCCGGCGATCCGCGGCCTGGGCGCGATCGCGCCGGCCGGCGCCTTCGGTCACGGCGGCGTCGGCTCGTCGTATTGCTGGGGCGACCCGGAGTCGGGCATCTCGTTCGTCTACCTGACCAACTGCCGCGTGCCGGATCCGTGGCACTCGGACCGGCTCGACGTCGTCAGCAATCTGGTGCACTCGGCGATCCTCTGACGACGAACGGCGCCTCGACGCGGGCGCCCGCACCGTCTCGGCTGTCGTCGCGCGGGCGATCAATCGACCACATAGATATTGACAGCGATACAGCATTCAATAATATCTATGTACATATGCCCAAAACCCCTCGCGCGCTCTCGCAACTCCCGCCCGCCACCGCTGCCGCCATCGAAGCGCTCGGCGCGGACCTGGCGGTCGCCCGTCTGCGCCGCAAGGAATCTCTGAGAACCTGGGCTCAGCGCATGGGGGTGTCCGTGCCCACGCTGCAGCGACTCGAGGCAGGCGATCCGTCCGTGGCGATCGGCATCGTCGCGACGGCCCTCTGGCTGATCCAGCGCGATGGCGAGTTGAAGAATCTTGCCGCGCCGGAATACGACCGCGGCGCCATCGAGATGGACGTGCGTGCAGCCACCGAACTCGGTCGCGCCCGCGCGCGGGCGTCCGCCGAGGGGCGTCTGCGTCGCGAGCGGACAGGTCGCTGACGTGCGTCTCGATGATCTGCACCTGTGGTTCCTGGGTGACCCGGCTTCGCCGCGCTACGTGGGGACGCTCGGATTGGTCTCCGCGGGAAAAGGCGTCTCGTTGCGATACGACAGGACGTGGCTGACGGACGGCTTCGCGCTAAGCGAGGATCTGCCGCTCATCGACATCGAGTACCTGCCGCCCGGTCGACTGGCCGTCGATGCGCAACGCGCGGTTGGCGCGGTCGACGACGCACGCCCCGATCGCTGGGGGGAAAAAGTCATCCGGTTCGTCGACAAGCCTCGACGCCTGTCGCTGATGGAGTTCCTGTACTACGCCGGAGACGACAGGTTCGGCGCGCTCGGAGTGTCCACGTCCGCCAGCACTTATCAACCTAGGATCGGTGGGCCGCTCCCCCGGCTCGAAGCTGCGCAACGGCTGGGCGAGGTCGTCGCCAAGATCGAAGCTTCGGAGCCGATCAGCGCGCTGGAGGCAGAGATCGTTCGCGCGGGCGGCAGCCTCGGGGGCGCCAAACCGAAGGCGCTCATCGATATCGACGGCGAACAGTGGATCATCAAGTTCTTCAACGGAGAACCCGTCGATACGCCCTTGATCGAACATGCCGCGATGACACTCGCCCATCGAGCGGGCATCACCGTGGCGCAGACACGCGTCATCCCGCTCATCGGCGCTCACGCCATTGCCGTTCGCCGTTTCGATCGCGGGTCGAAGCTGCGAATCCACGCGATCTCGGCGAGCACGGCCATCCGCGCGGCAAGCCCGGCCGGTAGCGAGCCCGAAATGGGTTACCCGGAACTGGCGAGAATCCTGCGCCGTATCGGCATCGTCCGAAACGATACCAATCAGCACGACTCGCGCGAACTCTTCCGCCGCATGGTCTTCAATATCCTGATCGACAATACCGACGACCACGAGAAGAACCATTCTCTGCTGATCTCGAATCCCTCTGAATCCGGTCAGGTGAAGCTGGCGCCAGCCTACGACGTATTGCCGACCAACTCGGGACAGGGCTATCAGGAATTCATCTGTGGATCCCTCGGCAGGGACTCGACGATCGACAACGCGATGTCCCAATGCGAGGCATTCGGATTGTCGCCCGCGCAGGCAGCGGCCGAGGCATGCGTCGTGATCGACGTCATCGATGGCTGGCGCGAGCACTTCGCGCAAGCCGGCGTGACGACTCGCGACATCGACAGCCTCGCGCAGCATATCGACGGTGATGCGCTCAGGTCGCAGCGCACCGAATTCCGGCGAATGAAGTTTCCTTCAGCGCCGATCAGGAAGCGGAGAAAGAGCCCGTTTCGAGATGGCTGAACGATAGTTCCAGCCCGATGCGCTCGCCCTGGCGCACGCGGCCGATGCCGTTCGTCAGGCTGCCCCGGTAGACGGTGCGTCTCTGGATGCTTGCGCATGTAGCCTTCGAACATCGAGCACTTCGGCACGACCCGCAGGCCGCGGGTCCGCGCGGCGGCTCGGGCCCTTTCAACGATTTCGGCGTCGACGACATCGTACCCCTCGTTGGCGGGAACCCTTCATCGTATGGCGCATTGCTAAACTGCGTCGACGCCCCCCCTGAATCTTCCGGCCTCGGGCGCCGCCCCTGGCCCACCGCGATCGTGAACCGACCCCATGCCCCGGCGGCCGCGCCCGCCGACCGCCTCCTCGTGCGCTACCGCATCGAAACCCAGGCCGCGCTGATCGAGGCGCGCGCCAACGCGCTCGCGCTCGAGCAGAGCGTCGAGATGCCGGCCGAGGCCATCGCCGATGCCGCGATCCGGGCGGCGATGCCCGGCCGGGTGGAGGCAATCGCCCCGCTGCCGGCCGAGCCGGGCCGCCCCGACGCCTTCGAGGTCGACATCTCGCTCGCCGCCGCGACCATCGGCGACGACCCGGGACAACTGCTCAACATGCTGTTCGGCAACTGCTCGCTGCAGACCGATGTGCGGCTGGTCGATGCCCGGCTGCCCGCCTCGCTGCTCGCCGCCCTGCCCGGTCCCGCCTTCGGCATCGAGGGGTTGCGCGCCGCCTGCGGCGCGGGCAGGCGACCGTTGTCATGCACCGCGCTCAAGCCCCAGGGCATGACGCCGGCGGCGCTGGCCGAGCTCGCCGGGCGCTTCGCCAGGGCGGGAATCGATGTCATCAAGGACGACCACGGCATTGCCCAGCAGGCGGTGGCCCCCTTCGAAGCCCGGGTCCCGGCGGTGCAGCGGGCGATCGACGAAGCCAACCGGGCCACCGGCGGGCGCGCGATCTATGCGCCCAACCTCGCTGGCGGTCCGGGCCGCCTGGCGGCCCAGTTGCGCGTCGCCCGCGACGCCGGGGTGGGCGCCCTGCTCGCCTGCCCGATGGTCGTCGGCGCCCCGGTCTTCGCCGAACTGCTGCGAGCCGAGGCCGGCGTGCCGCTGATCGCCCACCCGGCGCTCGCCGGCACCGCCATCGCGCCGCCCCTGCTGCTGGGCCGGCTGTTCCGGGCCTTCGGCGCCGATGCCACGATCTTCCCGAACCATGGCGGGCGTTTCGGCTATTCGCGGGCGACCTGCGAGGCGATCGCCGCGGCCGCCCGCGAGCCGCTCGGCGACCTGCGCCCGGCCATGCCGGTCCCCGCCGGCGGCATGCGCGTCGATCGGGTCGACGAGATGCTCGCGCTCTTCGGCCTGGACACGATGCTGCTGATCGGCGGCAACCTGCTCGAGGCCGGCGACGGCCTCGAGGCGCGCGCGGCCGCGTTCGCGACCCGGGTTCGTGAGGCCGGCGACGCCGGTAGAATCGGGCCATGAACAGGCCGACCGTTCGACACGCGCGCGACGGCTTTCGCTGGGACGGCGTCGATCTGCTGCGCTACAAGGACGAGGGCGCCGCGCCCTTTCGCGACGTCACCCGCCAGGTGCTGTTCGACGAGGTCCCGGCGGGCACCCAGTGGCGCTATTTCGAGGTCGCTCCCGGTGGCCATTCGACCCTCGAGCGCCATGGGCACACCCATGCGGTACTGGTGCTGCGCGGCCGCGGCCGGGTGCTGGTCGGCAACCGGGTGCACGCGATCGCAACCCACGACCTCGTCGAGATCCAGCCGCTTGCCTGGCACCAGTTCCGGGCCGACGCCGACGAGCCGCTGGGCTTCCTGTGCCTGGTGGCGGCCGATCGCGACCGCCCGCAGCTTCCCGACGAGACGCAACTCGCGGCTTTGCGCGCCGACCCGGTCATCGCCGCTTTTCTGCGGACGGAGACCCTGTGAGCCAGGCAAGGGGAAACTAAAGCACGCCGCCCACCCCTTACCCCTTCGTCGCCATCTTGCCGAACGCCGTCGCGAGACCGGTGGGGAACGGAAACACGATCGGTCAGTCAGTGGCCGACCGACGCAGGCGACTGACTTCGTCCTCACCCAGGCCGGTCAACTCGGCGATGGCCGCATCATCCAGATCGAGTCGTGCGATCAGCCGGCGTGCAACTTCGGTCCGCCCCTTTGTCAGTCCCTCCGTCAGCCCCTCCGCCTTCGCGTCTCGCACGAAACTCGCCTCATCGCGCAACGCGCGCTCGCGGAGCATCGCCAGGTGCCGCGCCTCCTCGTCGGCCGACAAACGCTTCAGTTCATCCAGCGCCTGCTGGACCGGGGGATGCGTGATCGTGCTCATGATCGCCTCGTCCTGCGCATGTTGGAAGAAGGTCACCCAGGCCGCGAAGGGTTCGGTGCTTCGGGCGGCCAGCAGCCGGTCGCCCTTGGGCAATTCGATCATATTCCATTGCAGCGTCCTCAGCCGGACCCTGGGCTGGTCGCGGTCACGGATCTCGAAGCACCAGCGGGCCTGGGCCGGATCGGTGAACAGGTCGAAACCCATCAGGTGGATGCCGATGGTCGGGACGATCTCGCCGTAGTTCTCGCCGCCACGCAGTTGATCCACGTAGGTCCTGGCGAGGTAGTAGGTGGTGCGTTCATGCCAGTCGGCGTGGCGACGCACCTGCATTTCGATGTCGTACCGCGCGCCAGCGGCATCGATGGCGAGCACGTCCAGCACGATGAACTTGCCGGCCAGTTGCTCGGGGTCGATACGCGGGTTGCGAATCTCGTCGATCCGGATCGGCGCCTCGTCGCTGCGGATGGCGTTGATCAGGTCGGAAAGCTGTGCCGGCGCCTCGGTGAACAGGCGCTTGAAGACGAAGTCGTTGCGAGGGTCGAGCAGCGGCATGGTGGTGAGGAAAGAGTCGGGTCGTCGCACGATAACTGTAATTTTAACCAGTATTCTGAAGCCGACAATAGACTGGATGGACGATCCCTTCGATTCGCTGACCACCCGGTCCACGAGCGTAAGCCTGAGAGCTGATCGAATACGCCGTCACTGACGGCTGCATGTCGATGACCCCACGACTCGGTCGATTGTCGAGGTGGGGGCCCGGTAGCTGGATAGCGACATGCCGTCCGCCTTCCGTCACCTGCGTCTAACCGTCACTCCCTTCCCCATGCATGGAGCGCGACTCCCCGGCCATCGTCGGGCATGGACAGATCTCCCACTCTGCGCAGCCGTTCGTCGCATCTCGCCGGTGACAGTGGTGCCACGCCTTCCGGACAGAGTTTCGTAGAGGCCTTCATTCGCCGCTGGTCGGCCGGCCCGGCACAACGCCTGAAGGAACGCCAGGGCGCTCAGTCCCATTTCCTGGATCTGTGCCGCCTGTTGGCGATCGACCCGCCGGTGGACGACGACAACTACTGTTTCGAGCGCGGCATGAAGGGCGTCGGAGGCGAGCAGCGCTATGCCGACGTATGGAAGCGCGGTTGTTTCGCCTGGGAGTACAAGGCCCCTGGTGGTGATCTGGACGCTGCCCTGCGGCAGTTGATTCACTACGCGCTGCGGCTCGACAACCCGCCGCTCCTGATCGTCAGTGACCGGTTGCGAATCGAGATCCACACCCATTTCACCGGTTACCCTTCGGAGCGATCGCTGATCGCGCTGGAGGATTTGAGGACGCCGGGAGCGCGAGCCCGGTTGCGATCGGCCTTGACTGATCCAGAGTCCTTCCGCCCACGCCGGTCCAACGCCGACATCACCGCCACGCTTGCCGGCACATTCGCGCAGATGGCCGAACGCCTCAGGAATCGGGGCGTTTCATCGCAGCGGGCTGCGCACTTCCTGATCCAGTGTCTCTTCTGCTTTTTCGCCGAGAGTATCGGAGCACTACCGGATCGCGTCTTCAGCCGAACGATAGTCACCCGCAGGACGCCGAAGTCACTGCAAACAGCGCTTCACAATCTCTTCACGGTCATGAAGGACGGTGGTGATTTCGGCAGCGATGCCATCGCCTACTTCAACGGCGGCCTGTACAGCACGGTCGCGGTGCCCGAACTGGACGACGAGGATCTGCGCGGCCTGAAGGCGTCGGCGAACGCTATGTGGGATGCCCTCGACCCCGCGATCCTCGGAACGCTATTCGAACGCGGGTTCGACCCGGTGAAGCGGTCTCAGCTCGGTGCGCACTATACCGACCCGGAAACCATCGAGAGGATCGTCGACCCCGTAGTCCGGCAGCCGCTGCTGCGCGAATGGGAAGCGGCCCGGAGCCGGGCCGCGGCCCATCTCGGCTACCGGGACTTCGCCGAGATACGTGCGAAGGGCGCGCCGAGCGCGACGCGCAAAGGTCGGGCCCAGTACGCTGCTCGAAAGGCGGTGGCAAAGCGGAACTACGCGGCGGCCGAGGCGGAGGTCGCCCGGTTCATGGACCGCTTGCACGGCTTTCGCGTTCTCGACCCGGCGTGCGGCAGTGGCAACTTCCTCTTCCTTGCGTTGAAGGCTCTAAAGGATCTGGAGTTCCAGGCCAACGACGAAGCAGCGATGATGGGCCTGGAGCGTTCGTTCGCGTTCATGACCGGGCCGTGGAACCTCGTGGGCATCGAAATCAGCGAGTACGCCGCCGAACTCGCGAAGGCCACGATCTGGATCGCCGAACTGCAATGGATGAAGCGGCACAGCCTGGCGTGGAAGGACAATCCGGTTCTGGCGCCGCTGGAGCAGATCGAGTGTCGTGATGCCCTGCTCGACGGAAACGGCTGTGAGGCGCGATGGCCGGAAGCCGATGCGGTGGTCAGCAATCCGCCGTTCCTCGGTGACAAGCGGATGCGCAGCGAACTCGGCGATGCCTACTGCGCCTCGCTGCGTGGCGCCTATGCGGGTCGCGTGCCCGGCGGCGCCGATCTGGTGACGTACTGGTTTCAGAAGGCTGGGCAGGCGATTCGGTCGGGTCGTCTGAAGCGAGCCGGCCTGGTCGCCACCAACACCATCCGCCAGGGGGCCAATCGCAAGGTGCTGGCCGAGGCGGTGAAGCATGCTTCCATCACGGACGCCTGGTCCGATCTGCCCTGGGTGAACGAGGGGGCGGCGGTGCGCGTCTCCGTCGTGTGCTGGGGGAAATCGGATGGCGATCGGCAGCCCGTTCTCGATGGCTGCCCGGTGCAGTCCATTCATCCGGACCTGAAGGGCCAGGATGCGGGCAGCTCCTCGTTCGACCTCACGATGGCCCGGCCGTTGGCCGAGAACGGCAACGCTTCGTTCTTCGGCCTCTGCCTCGCCGGTCCGTTCAAGGTGCCAGCGGCCATGGCGGCGGACTGGCTCCGGCAACCCAATCCGAACGGGCGACCGAACAGCGACGTGCTCAGGCCGATCTTCAATGGCAGGGACGTGACGGATCGCTGGTCCGAACAGTGGGTAGTCGATTTCGGTGCTGAGATGGACGAGTCGGAAGCGTCTCTTTATCAGGCGCCGTTCGAGTATGTGCGTCGGCATGTGTTGCCTGTGCGCTCCGCCAACAAGCGCGCCGCACGGGCGAAATACTGGTGGCGTCACGGCGAGGCGCGGCCAGGGCTGCGCAGTCGCCTGGCTGGCCTGAGCCACTACATTGCGACGGTGGAGACCGCAAAGCATCGGGTGTTTGTGCGCTTCCCAATTGGGTATGCGCCGGAGCATCGCCTGGTCGTCATCCCAAGGCAGGATCACGCCACGCTCGGCCTGCTGTCCAGCCGCTTGCACACTGTCTGGGCATTGGCACGCGGCGGGACGCTCGAGGATCGACCTGTCTACAACACTGGGGCGATCTTCGAGCCTTTCCCTTTTCCCATTGG